>NZ_CP032695.1:2261810-2584926 GCF_003627755.1 Rhizobium jaguaris
GTTTCCGCTCATCCAGCGAAAAGTGCCCTTCGCGGCGTTAATGGTGAGCTTTTTTACTGAACCCGAGTCGTCGAAGACGAATTTGTCGATGGTCACCGAGGAGCCGGCTCCGACAGCCAATTTCGTGCCATCTCGAAATGTGAACTGACCAAGACCGGAAATGGACGTGCGAATTCGCTCGTCCCGGTGGACCGGATCATCGACCGCCATCGGACCGCTTGCGCCGGAGACTTCAGTTTTGATCAAGACCGCCTCGCCGACCTTCTCGTCGGCTTTCGAAGGTAGCGGAGCGAACAGCGTGACGCTCAGCACAGCAATTGCGGCGTCACGCAGATATACCATCCAGACCCCCACAAAGATTATCTATGTTTTACCATAAGATAGCCGTTGGCGCCCATCATCCATTCTGAGTATAATGTATGTAGCCGGCGCCACTGGCGGGTAGGTTTTTGGCCGAAACTAAACTCCGATACAGTTTATTTCCGCGATTATCTGAAAACTCCACTTCACAACCACTACGTTTGGATCGTCGGGGTCTATGTCGACGTGCGGAAACAAACATCCATGCTAAACGCCGCGCTTGTTACCCCAAAGCAGAACGTGCAATTGCGGTAGAACCCGCGCCTCGAACCATCCGTCAGCCGTCACCCTGTCCACGAGCCAGCGCATCCGATCCAAGATGCCGTCGATATCGATCGCTGCGTCATCTGTTTCGGGCGGAGGCGGCGTGTGGTTGCCGGGCTGCAGATAGACCGGCAAGCGCGGATAGCGGGCGGAGGCATCGCGAGCATAGGCATAATCGCGGTCATCGAAAACGACGATCTTCAGCGCGATCTGCGGTCTATCGGCCGCCTGACGAAGACAGTCGTCGAAGGCATCCCAATCCGTTGCCATGCCGCTCGAAGGCGGCTTTGGGCTGAGCACCAGCACATCGAGATCGGCAAACCACTCTTTGGCGATGCTTGCCTGCGTTTCCAGAGCAAAGCTGTAGCCGTGATCATGGCCGCGGGCGATCAGCGGCCCGAGCGGCTGGATCGCCGGATTGCCGCCCGAAAGAGAGACCGTCAGCGGTTTGCCGCCAGAGAGTCGGGTCACCTCTTGCCAGATCTCGTCGACCGACATTGGCTGCCATTGGTCGCGATAGTCGCGGTCGACCGCATGCAGCGTATCGCACCAGAAGCAGCGGTAATCGCAGCCTCCGGTCCGGACGAACACGGTAGGAAGGCCGATCAATATTCCCTCGCCCTGGATAGTCGGTCCGAATATTTCGCTGACGCGAATCCGGGTCTCCCGCGCCTCGCTCATGGCCGATATTCCGCCCAGGTCCTCGGCGTCTCGCTGACGCGCACCGCCGAAGTCTCGGGCAGCCTCTGCTTACACCAGTCATAGAAGTGCTTGGCCAGATATTCCGACGTCACCCGGTCGTGACCGAGAACTTCGTTCAGATGACGGTGGTCGAAACGCTCGTCGATGTAACGCTTCAGCGGCGCAAGCTCGTGATAGTCACGGACAAAGCCGTCAGCATCGAGTTCAGCAGCCGAAAGCTCCACCTCAACGATATAATTGTGCCCGTGCAGCCGGGCGCATTGGTGATCGGCGGGAAGGTGGCTGAGTTGATGCGAGGCGGAGAAATGAAATTGCTTGGTGATGCGGAACATCACTTCACCTCCTCAGCCGAAAACCCTGCCGTCGCCGCAACCCAGAAATCCGGATCGTCGTATTCCGTCGGATCTTCGACGCCGGCGAGATGGAAAGCTTCGCGCCGTTCGACGCAGGTGCCGCAACGGCCGCAATGACGAATGCCACCCTTGTAGCAAGACCAGGTGTCGGCAAACGGCGTGCCGTTCCTCACGCCGTCGGTCACGATGTCTGCCTTGGAGACGTTCACATAGGGTGCATAGAGCGAAACGCTGGCATAACCATCCAAAGCGTGGTTCTGCATCTGCTGAAAGGCATCGATGAAGCCAGGGCGGCAATCCGGATAGATGAAATGGTCGCCGCCATGAACGGCAACGGCTACGGCATCCGCCTTTTGCGCGGCCGCAAGGCCAAAGGCGATTGCGAGCATGATTGCGTTGCGGTTCGGAACGACGGTCGCCTTCATCGTTTCCTCCGCATAATGTCCATCCGGCACCTCGACATCGTCCGTCAGGGCCGATCCGGTCAGGTGCCTGCCAATGGCGGTGATGTCGATGATATGATGCGGCACGCTGAGGCGCTTGGCGCAGGCGGCGGCAAAATCCAATTCCTTGCGATGCCGCTGTCCGTAATCGAACGAAACGAGTCCGATGAGTTGATGTTCCGCGGCGACCTTTTGGGCCAGCGAAACGGAGTCCAATCCGCCGGAGCAGATCACGATAGTCTTCATAATTTGGATCCCTTGTTTTGACCGGGTGGGCTGCGACCGGATATTTAGCCTTCCAAAAGCTATAGGCGGGTCAGTAGCAGCAGATCCCGTCAGAAGCAAGGCATGCACGATCACTCAGATAAGATCGCCGCGGCCACCGTCACCGTGACGACTCCGGACGGGAAAAGCATGCCGATCAAATTGTTGCTCGACGGCTTTCCAGAAGCGTTCGCAGCGACGAAAGCCGCAGACCGCGACGACAAGTAGCGCTGCCTGCGCCGTCACAATCATAGCATGAACAATACTTCGCGACATATCGTGTTCGACGCCTTAAGCTTAACAACGCATCTCGAAAGACAAGCAAAACTTTGGTATTTATGGGAACATAATTATATTACAACAAAGACTTAGCTTATCCTAAACTAATGAAAGAATGCTGGCGCCAATGGCCTTCACAGCAAAAGAGCTCAGCCAAAACGAGAACTTTCTGTCTGCTATATTACATAGCGCACATGAACTTATGGCGATCTACGATGAGCACCCTCGCATAGCCTCGATTTTTGCTGCGCAGCAGAGATGGCTTCTGGCGCATGCCGGCTACGCCCTGTTTCTCGGCTATCCGGATGACCCCGTGCCGGCACTCTATTCGGGTCGGTTTGTTGATTTCGCGGTCAAGCACAAAATCGCGAGCCGCAATACGGCGGCAGCCTTCCTGAAGGAAATGATTGCCTATCGTTTCGTTCGACCTACCGCCGGCAGTTCCGACCGCCGCATTACCTTGCTTGAGCCCACCGAGACGACCAATGACTACATGGCCCGCTGGATCTATACGCATTTGCTCGTCCTGGATGCGCTGGACGGCGGTGACAGGATGGCCAGAACGACCGCCAGCGCCGGCGCAGTTCTACAAATGCAGCCTGTGATCGCCAAGATGATCCTGGACAGCGAAAGCCTGAGGAATCCCGGCGTGACCTTCGCTCTGTTCAACTGGGCGACCTCCGGTGGCGTGGTGATGGATTACCTTATCTCCCGAATCAGCAAGATCGATCCCAGCTCGGACAAAGTCTTGATTGGCCCGATCTCACCGAAAATCATCCAGAGCCAATTCATGATTTCGAGTGCTCATCTGAAGCGGCTTTTCAAGCAGGCAACAGAACTCGGAAGCGTCGGTTGGCTCGGCGCTCCGGGCAAAAGCAGCTTCTGGCTTTCCCGAAACTTCGTCTCGGAATATTGGAACTATCAAGCCGAGAAATACGCGATCGTCGACACCGTCAGCCAGGCAGTTCTCGATCAGCCGGACCATTCAGCCAAAACTGGCGAAGAACTTCTCGCGCTCGCGCTTGCAATTTCCGCATAAAAGCTAGCGGAGGCCAGGCTGGGACTGGCCCCCTGCACATCGGGGTCCGATCAATTTGGATAGTGACAATAACGCATTCGAAAAATGGATGCTGTCCCCCCAACTCTGGGGCTTCCCTCGTACCATCTGAGGATAACCGAGAGCGATGATCGATGGTATTCAGCGCATGTTGAGGTCGTCGGTGGATGCAGAGATGATGTCATCGGTTCCGTCGATCTTCGGAACGGGCTTTAATGGTGAGCGCTCGGCCTGAACCAGCCGCCACTCATTTTCCAAACGATCGACTACGTGTGCGGGTATCTCCTTCCGCACGGTATCACGCTCTTGCATCGAGGCCTCCTTGATAACTACATTAGCTGAATGCCACGGGAGAAATGCTTTGTAAATCACAGCATTAAAAAGTTTAAACGATTGAATTTATTTTAATCGATTAGAGCCGGCCCGCGAATGCGAACATCCGGGCAAGGCCAAGGCGGACCTCATTTAAATGTCTGGCGGCACCGCTCGATAGAGACGTTATCTCGCCGTATACTTTTACCATCCAGGTTCGGCCTTCTTCAGCATCGCTGCGCGTTTCAGCACGACTGTCGCCTGGAACGAGATAACCCTCCTCCGGATCAATCGCGTTGAGCAGGAAGAGATAGGCGAGCGCAGGAGACATGCTGCGTTTCGGGAAATAGGAAGCAAACAGCGCCGTTGCCGTCGAGCGGTGGGAGAATATCTGATAGATACGTTTCTGAACAAACTGCACCAGCTCGGGGTCGTTTCTGTCTACGAGCAACGCATAGGGCTCGTAGGTCAGATATTCGGCGCCGGTTGGCTGCTCAACCGAACATGGGCTGTTCTTGGCATTCCAGGTGTCGAGCTTACCGAGAATAAGCTCGCGATCGCCCATGAATATAGGCCGCAGTCCCGTTTTTGCGCCGCAAAACCATTGGATGAGTTCCCCATAACTTTCCATGGGGCAGAAATGATATTCGCGCCAGGACTTTTTATCGGTCTTGTTGTCCTCGGCAGCTGAGTTGGTCGGTGGGCATACGGGATCGGTAAGGTCCGATTCCAGCGTCTCCAGGTTTGCCTCCTGGAATGCCGTATTGCACACTTCGATTTGCTCCGCTGGCTCGTCTCCATTGTTCGTGCCGGGTGAGCAGATTTCCTTCAACGTCGCTAGCACTTTTCTAGCCATCTCCTTGGACGGCAGAGGGAGAAACGATGGAGCTTCATCCGGCGGCAGAATTGTCAGACCATTCACAATCCGAGCATTCTCCACCGCCTTTTCTATCGTTTTTTGGGTGGCTTCCAGAGCCTCGCCACTTGCCCGAAACATCTGGATCCTGCGCTTTGCCGCGGCGGCCGCATCAAGAAACCGGCACCTTTCGTAGAGCGCTTTTCGCTGAGTAGGCGCAATCGCCTTGAAGAGGTCGACCTGACAGCTCTTCAAAGCGACGTCAGCGGCGGTGGTCGCTGAGACATAACCAATGGCGACGTCGCCTCCGCGCGTTGTTGGATCCCTTGACGACCGATCCAGGTATGAGACGCCGGAAGTGAAGACGATGGGCGAGTAAATGCTGTTCCAGTTACGCTTGGCCTCACCGTCGTCACTGTTAGCGCTGAGCGACGATCCGGAAAAGCGCATGGTGATCGTGTCACACAGAACCTGGATAGGTTGCTTGTTGCCGACCCGTTCCCCATTCACCAGCTTGAAACGTTCGGCCACCTCAACCGACTGCTCCTCGACCGTGTACTCTCCGCCCTCGAATATCTGATGACACAGATCGGCCAGGTAGCCGATGTAGTGAGGCTTTCCGCGTCCGTCATCGACAAGGTAGGAAAATGGCTCGACATCGTCGCGAAAGCCAACTCTGATCTCCCTGGCGAGAACTGGCGTACTCAAGGCAAAAGCGGTCGCCAGCATGATGCTGAAGGCCAATCCGGCGGCCTTACGGTCGATCCGCAGGCGCACGCGGCTGGACCCGGGCTGACCCAAAACCCAAGTCGACAGAAAGACCAGGATGATCAATATCAGGCGACTGAGCGTGTCCGTGCGCCGGCTGCATTCGGCGGTCGCAATGGTCGCCATTTTCAAGCATTCATCGGCCCAGCGGGGATCCCAGAACGAACTATGGGCGATGGAGAACACAAAGACCGCAATAGCGCAAGTCACGGCATAGCCAAGCACGGGTCTGCCTCGAGCCCGCTCATCGGCTGCCATCAGGCATATAGGCACCATGGGAATAACGGTGACGGCAAGAGTCGGATAATAGAGCATGAAGGGGCTCGATCCTCCAACTAGCAGGGCATTGAAATAATTCGCGTTCTGAGCGACGGCGAATGCGCGCAGCATCGCGACACCGGTTAATCCGACGACTGACACAGCCAGGGCAAGTGCGAGGCACGCCATCATCTGCGACAATCGCGATGAATGGCTATATTCCCTGCCTGATTGGGCTCCAGCCCAATCCTTCGTGTCCCATCGATATTGGCGGAGCGAAAATGCAGCAAGAAGAGGCAACCAGGTAAGCGAAGCGATTGTCAGCGTTCCCACAAGTGCAGTGAGCAGGACGCCGGCCAAATTTGTCGTTTCGACATATTGGCCGACAAGCTCTTGCGTGCCCTGCCAGGCGCCAGCTGCAAATAGGATGAAGACTGGAATGAGCGATACCAGAAGCCCGGCTTCGGGGCCGCTGCCGACAGCATCGGGCCGATCTGTTTCTCGCAGCAGATCGGCAAGGGCATCGATAGGATGTACATCGTTCGGTTTTGGCGCGTTCCCCGGTCCTCGAAAATCCGGATCGCGCTCGAGGAAGATCGCGAGCAAGGTCACCAGCTCAAAACGGATAGCGGTTGCGTCCTTGATGACTTGCGAAAGATAATCATCAAACCGTGCTTCCCTTTCACTGGAATGCGCTTCTGGCTTAGTTGGATCCCCAGTTTCCCGCAGCCTCCGCTGACAGTCATTCAGCAGCTTATCCGCCCTGGCGACGAAATCGCTCTCAGCCTCCCGCACGTGCGTTGACACCTCGGCTCCTGGCCAACTGCCACGGGTGGTCTTCGCCCAAACGACCAGGAGTTCGATTTCCGACAGGAGGTTGAGCAGCTCCTTTTTGCGGGAGATCCGCTTCCCGAGTAACCGTTTGACGCGTTCATTGCCTTCGATTTGCTCGTTCCAGTTCTTGCGATAGTCGTCCAACAACTCACGAAGCGAGCCCGCGCTTTTGTTGCCTCGGTCTCCCTTCGCATCCTGAGTTAGACGAACCGAAGGTTCCTCCAGCGTGGCGATGAGGCTGCGCGTCGTCTGCTCGATACGCACGGGGATACCCGCGGCCCGGAAAGCACGATTTCGAAGCCACTCTTCGGCAAGCCGCACGGGGGGAAGCAGATCGGCGAGCCCAGCAAAGGCGAAGGCAAGCGTGAGCGGCCATTGCGGGCTGTCGAACTTCAATTCGGCAATATCGACCGAGATGCCGGCAACGGGAATCATCTGCGTTGCCTGGAAGATGAGCTTGCCGAAAAACGTGAGCGATATATAGAGGATGAGCAGCGCACCCGCGTAGATGAAATAGGCTCTGTGGAGTGAATTTTGGCCGCCGAGATCGGTAGCGTCGAAGTTGCGTAGCGCTTCGGATGTGGCGCTGATGTTCTTCCCCTTGCTTTTGAACCGCGGCCACGAGAAGAACATCACGAAAACGCAGCCGAAAGCGAAGGCGTAGAGAAAAGACGGATCGAACCGAACGCCCATCATGGGAAGTTGCGGCACGTCGGTGAGACTTAGACCCTGGTACTTCCAGAGCGACCAAGGGATATCTGCAGGCCAAGGATTATCCATCCGCCCCCCTTGAGACAATCACATAGTTCTCAAGCAGAACCAATCAGAGCCGGTAGATCCGAGCTAATCCCTGCTAGCAGCGAGCCACGTTCGGGTCGCATGGGCCTGCCATAGCCGCGGGTGAAACGGCCGCCACGGTCGACAAGCATAGACCTATAGCGATGAGAAGAACGAAAATACGCATCTTACCCTCCCCTAATTCTCTTTATAGTAGCAGACGTGGGCGACCGAGGGAAGAGGGCGGCGCTTGAGGCGGTAGCTCGAGATGAACAAAAAACACCGAAAATACGGGGTTGTCGTGGTCATCCAAATGCCGTTCCACTTCGCCTTTTTGCCATCATGCATTGAATTAGCATGTTCGTAAATTCATCGTACATATCCGTGACCGCCGCCGTATCGCCGAGATGATCGCCTATCCCGGCTTTCGCAGGGTAATCGGCGCCAACATGCGCTCAGGTCTTTCCGAAATGTGGGACTCGCTGAATAAATGCAGCTATCTCGGGCGCTGCCGGCGTTATTGCCTGGAACTGACGCTGAGGGACCTGGAGTCCTATCGCCCCGGCATCCGCGCCCAGGCCGTCCTCGCCGACGGCACGCTGGTGCATCGTGCGGTCGATGGTTCGAACCATCGACCGCACGATCGTTGAGGTACGGAATTTTAAGCCGCTTGCGACTGCGACAGTCCATCCATCGCCATGGCGCGGGCCGCCACAAAATCGACCTTGCCAGAGCCGAGGACCGGCACCTTGCAGACGGTGACTTCTGCAGGGACCATCATTTCAGTGGCGCCCTTCGATTTGGCGAATGTCAGGAAATCACTTCGAGTGGCGTTTGCCGCATCGGTCAGCAGCACGAGACGCTCGCCTTTCTTCGGGTCCGGCACCGCGGAGACGACGCTGAGAGCACCGGGCCAAAGCTGCGCGGCAAGGGTTTCCACTGCAGCAAGTGAGATCATCTCGCCGCCGATCTTGGCGAAGCGCTTGGCGCGGCCGCGGATCTTCACGAAGCCGTCCTCATCGATGGTGACGATATCGCCGGTATCATGCCAGCCTTCCGGCAGCGGCTCGAGGATGCCGGGATTGTCGGCGCGCAGGTAGCCGGCCATCACGTTGGCACCGCGGATGAGAAGACGGCCGCCCTCTTCGATACCAGGAACCGGCTCGAGCTTCCATTCCATGCCCGGCATGATCTTGCCGACCGTTCCCGAGCGATTGTACATCGGCGTATTCAGCGAGATCACCGGGGCTGCCTCGGTCACGCCATAGCCTTCGAGGATGCGCAAACCGAATTTCTCCATATAGACCTCCCGGGTCGACGCCTTCACCGGCTCGGCGCCCGAGAAGATGTAGCGGATCGATCTCAAGTCATAAGGATGGGCGGTGCGCGCATAGCCGTTCAGGAACGTATCCGTGCCGAAGACGATGCTCGCGTTCGAGACGTAGATCAGCTCCGGAACGATGCGATAGTGCAGCGGCGACGGATAAAAGAACACTGGCACGCCCGAGACCAGCGGCAGGATCGTGCCCGCTGTTAGGCCGAAGGAGTGGAACATCGGCAGGATGTTGAATACCTTGTCGCCGGGGTGGAAGTCGATGCGCGAAGCCGCTTGGGCCGCGTTCGACAGGATATTGCGGTGAGTCAGCACCACTCCCTTTGGCGCACCTTCGGAGCCGGAGGTGAAAAGGATCACTGCCGGATCATCAGCACCACATTTGACCAGCGGCCGATATTTGCGAAGCAGACCGACGATCTTATCGAGGAGGGTCACCTGCGTACGCAGCTCATCCAGCCAGACAAAGGTCACCTGCTTTTCGAGTTCCTCGACCACCGGGCCGAGCTTTGCCTGCGTGATGAAGGCGCGCGAGCTCAGGACATGCTTGACCTCTGCAGTCCTGCAAGCCGAAAGGATATTTGTAGCGCCGGCCGTGAAATTCAGCATGGCCGGAACTTTGCCTGCCGACATGACGCCAAAGACGGTCGCGGCCGTGCCGTTCGCGTTTGGCAGCATGACGCCAAGCGTCTTCTCCTTGGGGAACATCTTCCTGAACTTCGCACCCAGCACCGCAGCACCGGTGAGAAGCTTGGCATAGGACAGCTTGCCGGCGATCGGGTCCTCGACGGCGAGTCTCCTGCCGCCGTATTCGTGGGCGGTTTCGATGACGCGACCGAGGACCGTGTTGTCGGTGTCGGCCGTGCGGAACATCAGTGTCGACATGATCTGGTAGAGGGCAGCACCGGCCGCGATGCGACGCTTCCTGCCCTTCAGCTCCGCCGGAACGTCGAGCTTGACCGGTTCGAGGATCGTCACTTTGACCTTGGGAAAGAGACAGCGGCGAACATGGCTCGACGTCAGATAGGAGGCGTAGCTCTTTTCCAGACCGTCGATACGCACCGGCACAATCATGGTGCCCGTCTTGTCGGCGACCATGGCGGCGCCGTCATAGACCTTCATCAGCGTGCCAGTAACGGTCAGACGCCCCTCGGGGAAAATGCCGACCGGGCTGCCGTCCTGGATCACCTTGATCAGCGAGCGCGTCGCCATCGGCTTTGTCGGGTCTAGCGGCAGGAATTTGCACTTCGTCAGCAGCGGCCGCACCCACCATTTCTTGGCAAAGGAATAGTCGATCGCAAATACAGGCTCTTCCTCGGTGATGGCGAGTGCCAGAGCGCCGTCGAGCAGGCTTACATGGTTGAGGGCGATGATCGGTGCGGGGCCGGCCTTGCGGATATTTTCCAGACCTTCGACTTCCAGCCGCATGAAGGCGCGGAAGATGATAGAGATGAGGTCGCGGAAGGCGTTGGTCGGCAGCATCTTCAGCATGACCCAGGCGATCGCGATGTTGAGCACGGAGATGCTGAGAATAATCACCGGAACCGACAGGCCGACAGCCTGTAGGACAGCCACGAGCGTCAGGCCGACGGCGATGAAGAGAGCGGAGAGAACATTCGAGGCGCCGATGACGCGGGCACGGCGATCCTCATGTGCCCAGCTCTGCATTGCCGCAAAGGTCGGAACCGCAAGGAAGGCACCGCCGATCGCCATGCCGGCGAGATCGATGGCAACGCGGAAGGTCTTCGGCCCGGCGAAGAAGGCGAGAATGGTTTCGGCGTGGTCGGTCGACTGAAGGCCCCAGAGGTTCCAGGCGAGATCGAGACCAAAGAGCGCAACGATCAGCATGCCGATAGGCGCCGGCAAAAGCACGATGCGGCCGGCAGCCATCCATCCGGCAATGGCCGAGCCGACGGCAACGGATATGGCAAAGATCGCCAGATAGGCGGGAACGACGATTTCCGAGCCACCGAGAATATCGGTTACCATGACAGGCAGCATCGACATGATGAAGGCACCGACGAACCAGAACCAGCAGTTCATCAGCGAGGCACGCCAGATGCGGCTATCGGCGCGAAGCTCGTTGACCAACCTGCAGCTTGAACGCACGACATTGGTGTCGACGACAAGATCGGGAGCCTTGGAACCGGTCGAGGGGATCATGCGCGCAGCAAACCAGCAGAGGATGGAAAGCCCCATCATCATCGGGCCGAAGATCCAGACATTCTCGCCCTCGCGGAAGGCGACCGCCGCGACCATGGTGCCGGTGAGAATGGCGATGAAGGTGCCTCCCTCGATCCAGGCGTTCGCTTTGGGAAGATCCCGGCTTTGCAAATGATCCGGCAGGATGCCGTATTTGATCGGCCCAAAGAGGGAGGAAATGACGCCAAAGCCGAAGAGGGCAAGCATCAGGATCCAGATAGACGAGAAGGCGATACCGACGACGGAGATCGCCGCCACTCCAAGCTCGCAGCGCTTCAGAAGCTCGGCCATCTCGGCCTTGTCGTATTTGTCGGCGAGCTCACCGGCAATCGCCGACAGCAGCAGAAACGGCACAATGAAGATGCCGCCGGCAAGCGTCACCAGCGCCGCACCCTCTGTCGCCATTTGCGCGAGAATGACAAAAACCAGTGTCTGCTTGAGGAAATTATCATTGAAGGCGGTGAGGAACTGCGTCCAGAACAGTGGCGCGAACTTCCTCGATCTCATCAGGTGCTTTTGCATGGCGTACCCCCTCGTTCAGCCAACAAGACGCCACAGAGTGATTACGCAAAGGTTGAGTGCGAATACAACTCTGCGGCGTAGTTAACAAAGATTAGTCCTGACCGTCACGATTGAACTTGACCAGGAGCTTCTCCGTACGGGCGTCCTCGACCTTGCGGATCAGCTTGTCGGCCTCGGTATTGTCGCGGATCGTCTTTGTAACGTTGACCGCCGTCTGCACCAGCATCAGGATACCCATCGCCAGATAGCCTTTGCCCCAGAGATCGATCGGCATCATGTAAAGCCCGACGAAAAGCATGAAGGCGGCGACTCCAAAGGAGATATAGGAAAAGCTGACCCAAGCCTGGGAATGTTTCTGAAAGCTGTCGTTCATAATCATATCCTCTTTTATATGTTCATATGTTGGTGTGTTCAGTCTCAGGCGGCCGAATTCGCGCGTTCGCGAAGGCGGGCAAGCACGCCGTCGGCCGAAGGGCCAAGCGGCGTGCCGAAGCCGGCGTTGGCCAGCTTTTCGATGGCGACTTCTGGCCGGTTAGCGGCGTCCATTTCCTTCATGGCCGCTGCAGCAATCTCGCAGCGATCCTGATGGGCCCGAAGGCGGGCAAGCGTTTCCTCGGCGTCGTTCAAAGTCGCCAGCCCGGAATTGTTATCGCATACGGTGTCGAGTTTCTGGGTCTCCTTGATGGCGTGGGCCAGGCGCTCGCCACGCTGCAATTCCTGCAGGCGCGCTTCCGATGCGCTAACGGTTGCCTTGAGCTTGCCGATCGTCTGGGTGAATTGCGCTTGCGCCTTCTCGGAAGCATCGCGCTCGGCTTCGAACTGGGCGATCGCCTCGGCCGCTTCCCTGGCAAGCTCGCCGCTCCCCTTCTGCAAGGCAGCAATCGTCCGGGTTTCCAGATCCGCGATGCGACCGACAATCACCGCCTGCCGGCTCTTTTCCTGCTCATTCTGCGCAACCGCAATTGCCACCGCCCGCCGTGCCGACTGAATGGCACCAGCCGCGTCGCGGATCTGCTGCGCGAGTAGAGGCACGGCGTTGCGGTCCATGAAAGCCTGCTCCGCATCGTGGGCCCGACCGCGAATAAGCGTCAGAATTGAATTGAACATTTGTCGCCTCCGATTTATGAACGATGTTCACGAAGCAAGGTATGCCAGAATCGTGAACACCGTTCAAGGATAATTTTGAACGACGTTCAAAAATCGAATTGGAATGGTTAATGGCGAGAAAAACCCTGGAAAAGCGTGAGGATCTGAAGCTGCGGCTGATCGAGGCGGCACGCAATCGCATAGCGGCCGACGGACTTTCCAACCTGCGGGCGCGCGACATCACACAGGATGTTGGCTGCGCTCTTGGAGGCCTTTACACTGTCTTTGCCGATCTCGACAATTTGGTCGTTCACGTCAATTCGGCCACACTGAAGATGCTTGAGGCCTCCTTGACGCTGGCTGAGGTCAAGGATCACACGCCGACGGACCGACTGCGCAACCTCGCACTCGGCTACCTGCGGTTCGCGGTCGCCCATCGCAATTTATGGAAAGCACTCTTCGACCATCGGCCGCCAGACGACCGCCCGAGCCCCGAATGGCACCTTCAAGAGCATATGTTCCTGATGGGCGTCATTGCCGAGCCGCTCACCGAACTGCAGCCGACCATGTCGGAGACAGCGCGCGCCATCCGCGCGAGAACCCTGTTCGGTGCCGTTCATGGTGTTGTCAGCATCAGCCTGGAAGGACGGTTCGTTGGCCTTCCGGCCGAAAGCCTGGAACGGGAGCTCGACGACTTCATCCTGACGGTCGCGGCCGGAGCCGCTGCGAGACAGGGCTAAGGCATGCCGGGACACAGAGGAGCCTTTATCCCGGATAACGAAGTCCACCATAGAAGGTCTCCCAGCGCGCAAAGCACGAGAAAAACGGCCGTTAGACGCGTAACCGGCTAGCGCCAGAACCGCTTCGTATCGAGCACGTCATCGAGGCATGACTGCGCCTCTTCGATCAGGGAGGTCTTGTTTGCATGCGAGACGAGAGTCTCCGCCTCGGGATGCGAGCGCAGTCCGTGTTTTTCCAGAACGTCCGGGCCTATGACAAGGTCGTTCAATGTTCCGAGCTGATCTTGCAAACGCTCCATGGCGGCGATGAAGTGCTTATGGCGACGCGCACTGCGCTTTTCGGTGAAGAGCGGACCGAAGAATTCGGCTGCATAACGCAGTTTCTTCGCGTCCTTGCGAACCTGATGTCTTTGTTCGTCGTCAACGCCGAGGAGATCACGGCCATGCTTTTTGATCTTCTTTCGCATCTTGTCGAGCGCCTCGGATGCGAACCCCTCCGCGGACCTTTCACGCTCCTCCTGCCTCGCCGGCAGTCTCAGGTAATCCCCGCAATGAAGCCATTCGTTGAAATCGAGCATCAGCGCGCTGGCTCGAGGCGACTTCAATGCGTCGAAGGCGTCATCATAGGCGTGTTCCTGTGCGGTACCGAGCTTCCGGCGAAGCTCGCCGTTCTGCGCCTTGGGAAGCAATACATCCAGGTTCCTCGCTTCTCCCAATACATGTGCAAGCCAGCGAAACTCGTCGCTCAATCGTCCGGCCTCACCATCAAGAACGAGCACTTTGAAGAGAGAAAATGCCGAGCGCAGACGTCGGATTGCAACGCGGGCTTGATGCAGCGCTTCCGCGCTTTTACCTCGCAGCAGGATCGTCTCGTTGAGACGGAATTGCCGGAAGCATGATTGGGCGATGGTTTGGAACGCGCTGATGGCGGTGGTGGCTTGACCGAGTTCGACCGCCTCCGCTTTAACGGCCGATTTCGCGGCCTCCATCAACCAATATCCGCGTTCCGCTTTCGACTGCACGCCGAACTTCACCGGAGCGACCGCTTCGAACTTTCTTGCAAGAACGAAAAGATCGCGGGCATCGCCGTCCTTGAGTTCGAGTTCAATCTCGCAGATTGAGGTCTGCCGGTCCCCCGCGATCACCGTACCCTCGTCGAGCACAGCCTCAATTTGCGAGCTGTTTTCTTTTACATTCCAAATGTGCCGCTCAACGGAAACCTTGAACTGGGGCGAGACGTCGGTGGAGTTCAAGCCGAATTCGGTGGCGATGGGGCTGGTGCTCTCAAGAACGGGCAAATCGTCAACGATCGGCGTCTCCCATTCAGACCGTGCAAACAGGGATACACCTTTGCCAGTCGCCTTGACTGTCTGCATCCTGGCGTCTCCAGATCGCCTGACGCGCAGAGTAAAGCCTTTTTTGAACAGCGTCCGGTCGTTCGTGTCAAAATAAACCGATTGCTGACGGACCGAGCCTGCAGATTCGCCGACAACGCCGCTCGTAAGAAAAGCCTTTCGGTTGGCACGTGGAATTTCGAGCTTCAGTTCAATTTCGGCCACGTTCCGCTCCTCCCCAGTCCACCCCAGAGAAGAACGTTTAGTTCATAAAATAGTTCAGCAGTCTCATGCTCGTGGGGCAGCCTTTCACGTTCGATCAACCTCTTCGGCGTGGGAAGTGAAGAACCGAAGACAAGGCAGTCAATGACGGAAGGGCGACGGCGGAAGAGAGTGGGAGTCGAACCCACCAAAGACCGTCACTCGGCCCCTCCCGGGATTTGAAGTCCGGACGTCCCACCGGCGACTTGGTGACGTCGAGGAAGACAGTCCCGGACTGCGTGTGGCGGGCTGATCGCGGGCTGGACCGCGTCGTTGCCGGTCTAGACGTGATTTAAGACTCGCTTCGCCTCGCGAGAGCGTCAAGCAACTGGCTGGTATTGTCGATCGAAAACTGGACCCGCTCCCCCGGCCAAACCGATTCGGAATAAGCAACAGGCATACCCTTCAGATCCACATCGACCTTCTTCAAAGCAACGACAGGAAGCGACGGATCCTGCATGAGATGTCGCGCTTCTTCGGCGGTCGGTAACCTGGCAACAATGTCGGTGCGAAGGCGGATGTAGTCCGGAACGCCATAGTCCGCCAAAATTGATGTGATGCTTCGGCCACTGCGGCGGGCATCGTTGAAGCCCGGGAAGCGACGCACCGGAAAATACGAGTGCGAGTGGGAGATTGGCTTGTCGTCGACGAACTCGCGCCTGACGATGTGATAGACCGGCTCTCCGATCGGCAGCCGCAACGCTTCCGCGATCTTGGTGGGAGCCTCTATCACTTCCTCATGGATCGGTTGGCCAAGCGTCTCCCTCCCCTGGTCGAGCAGATTCTGCGAAAAGCGCGTTCTTTCGGACAGGCGGTAGTCAATCCGGCTTTGTACAAACGTTCCCCGCCCTTGCTCTACCCGCACGAGGCCGCGAGTTTCAAGTTGTGATATGGCGCGACGAACCGTGTGTCGGCCAACACCGAATTTCTCCATCAGCTCGGTTTCTTTGGGCAGTTGCGTTTGTGGTGCAATCCGGCCAGCGAGAATATCTTCGGCGATGTCGCTTTCAACCATTCGCCACTGCCCGTGAAGCAGCTTTTTCTGCATACCTACCTCAATGCGATCTGCCATGTCATTCGAATGTCACATATCTGCGACGAAATCGATATTCAACATAAAATAATGGCAAACGTCCTAAAGACCACAATCAATGGGCTAGTCGCCAAGCGATGTCATCTCGATAGTCATACGATTGTTACGCCGCTCCGATAGCAGTTATTCGAATGTATTTACTTCTTTCGAATGAAGAGGCCAAAAGCATGACTGCAATTAGCCGACGCCAATTCGCCGCGGGGGCCACCTTAGCCTTTGGGGCAAGCATAATCACTGCACGAGCAGCGAGATCTGCCGACGCCGAGATCGTCATCTCGAGCACGTGGGGCTCCGACAAGCCGTTCCAGAAGGTCGTTGATGCCTTTAATTCCAAGAGGTTGGGCGTGACGGCGGTAAACCGGTTCGACGGCGACTACGAGGCGGCAACGGCAAAGGCGGTGGCCAGCGTCGCAGCAGGGCGCCCCCCGGCCATGATGATCACGGGATGGAAGTTCGGCTACTTCGCCAAACGGACGCTGGGCGCGCGCGACCTTCGCGAGGTCAATGCCGCGAAGGCAGAGGCAATCCTTGCCAATTTCCGGCCTTCCGTTCTGCCGCTCGTGACCGTCGATGGCGCCGTGATTGGCCTTCCCTGGGCCATGTCTACGCCGATCACCTACATCAACAGCGAAATGTGGAAGGCGGCGGGCCTCGATCCTCAGTTGCCGGAGACGCCGGACACCAGGTGGCTGTACGATAGCGCCCGAAAACTCGATGCCGCGCTCAAGGGCAAACACCCGACTTACCGCTCGCCGATTGCCCTGTCCAACAACGAGTGGACAAGCCAGTCCTTCATTCAGAATGCGGGCGGTTTCATCATCGATCCAGATGGCAAGCTTGCTCTCAACAGCCCAGAGGCAATTGCCGGTATGACCGAATACTGCGCGCCAGCGCATGAAGGTCTCTGGCTTCCCGTGAGCGACAAAGATCAGACAGCAGCATTCCAGTCGGGAGCACTCGCGATCTGCACGACCAGCTCGACATCCGCCGTCACGTTCCCCTTCGGCGAAGCGAAAGCGATTACGACGAAATTCCCCGGGCTCGCCGGGCACGCGCGGAAAATGAACAGTGGCGGCAACTTCCTCGCTGTCTACACCAAGAACAAAGAGCAGGCGGAAGCATCGCTCGCCTTCCTCGAATTCTGTGCCTCGAAGGAAGGACAGATGATCTGGTCGCAGGTCGGCTATCTCAACACTTCGGTTCACGACATCCCGCTGATCAACGAGTTCATGAAGCCCGCCGCCGCGCAGCTTGCGGATGGGCTGACGGCGGAGACGATCTGGCCGGGCAAGCGCGGTCTTGAAGGTCAGGCGGTTTGGCGCAAATGGGTTTCGCGCATGCTTCTGAAGGAGACAACCGTGTCCGACGGAGTGAAAGGCGCCCATGACGAACTTGCGGGATTGATTTCAGCGTAAGCTAGGTACCCATGCGTCTCAAATTTCGATCGCTGGCCCCTTACCTGTTCGTGGGGCCAGCCGTGCTTTCCGTCGCCGTCTTCCTCTACGGTCCCCTGATCGCATCCGTGTTGTTGTCACTGGTGGACTGGAATCTTCTTTCCTCTGACATCCGTTTCATCGGCCCCGACAATTACACATCGGTCTTGGAGAACGCCGATTTCCGGCTGTCGGCCTGGAACACGCTACTTTATTGCGTGGTTCTCATCCCGGCCGAAATCATATTGCCGTTGATCCTGGCGTTGATGCTGCACTCAGTGCGCAAGAGCCCCGTGCAAGCGATCTACCGCAGCAGCCTGTTCTTGCCGACGATCGTCGCCTTCTCGGTGGCAGGCGTCGCGTGGTCCTGGCTGTTCAACCCGGTCAACGGGCTTCTCAATGAAATCCTGGGTTTCTTCGGACTTCCTCCGTCCAGGTGGCATACTGACCCTGACTTGGCGCTGCTATGTGTTTGTGTCGTGACATTCTGGAAGACCTTCGGCCTCAACATGCTTCTCTGGCTGGCAGCGCTCGCAAACTTGCCGCCCGTACTACGCGAGGCGTCCCAGCTCGATGGGGCCAGCGCCCGCCTGCACTTTTTCACCATCAGCCTTCCGCTGATGACGCCGACCGCCTTCTTCATCAGCGTTACGACTTTCTTCCACGTCCTTGACGACATTGTTGGCGTTATCGATGTTTTGACCCATGGCGGGCCCGCCGGAAGAAGTTCGAGCATCGTTTACTACCTCTGGCAGCAGGGTCTACAGTTCTTCCAGTTCGGACCAGCAAGCGCCGTCGCGGTGATCATCATCGTCCTCGTGCTCGCTATCACGTGGCTGCAGTTTCGCATCGGCGAAAAGCGGGTGCATTACAGATGATCTCCCGTCCCACTCCGAGCCATACATTTCACCGGCTATTTATTCATGCCGCACTGCTGGTCACGTGCTTCGCCACCATTTTTCCCCTTCTTTGGATGGTGACGGCGGCCTTCACACCGAACGACTTGATTTTGGCCAAGGCGGTTCGTTTCTGGCCGGACGACCCGACACTCTCGAATTTTATGATCGCCGCAAGCCGTCACCCGATCTGGATCTGGCTATGGAACTCGTTTCTTACAGCCACGCTCATCACCATTGGGAAGCTTATCCTCGCCGTACCCGCGGGCTATGCTTTCGGCCGCATGGAGTTTCCAGGCCGGCAGGCGCTGTTCTGGTTCATCATCGCAACCATGTCGTTTCCAACTGTTATCGCAATCATTCCAACCTATATCGCCGTGGTGAAACTGCAGGCGGTCGACAGCTACGGCGCGATGATCATTCCTTCCATCCCCTACATCGGCTTTTACGTCTTCTACATGCGCCAGGCGTTTCGGTCGTTGCCCTCGTCAATCTTTGAAGCGGCAAAGATCGACGGGGCCAACCTCTGGCGTCAATTCATCGAAATAGCCGTTCCCAATGTAATCCCGGCGATCGCGGCGCTCTCCGTGATATCCTTCATGGGTGCCTGGAACATCTATCTCTGGGGCCAGCTTGTTCTGGATGATGCATTCAAGAAGACGCTCACGACCGGTATCGCCACCTTCGCCGACCTCGAGGGTGCCGACAGAGCCTGGGGTCCGCTTATGGCCACCAGCCTCCTTTCGATCCTTCCAGTGCTTCTGGTTTTCCTGTCTGCGCAACGGTTCATCGTGGATGCGCTTGCACCGGGTATCGACGAGAAATAGGCTGCCATGCATCGTATACTTGTCATCGGATCGGTTTGCCACGACCGCATCTGGCTGCTTGATGGCCCGTTCACAGCCGGCGCCCGCTTGCGCTTCTCCGACAGGAGGACCCAGCTCGGCGGCGGCGCCTACTATACGGGCCGCCAGCTTCTGGATCTTGACGCCGACGTCACGCTCGTGACCCGGTTGATGGACGACGAAGACGGAAGGGCGGCACGCGCTTCGCTTTCCGCTGCGGGCTTCGACGACGCCCATATAACAATGGCGCCTGGCAAGACCGAACCGCTGGAAATTCTCCTGGAGCCGAATGGAGAGCGGACCATCATCGCCCCTAGTCGCGCACGCTCGATTCCTCTGGAAATAAGCTCAACGCTAGATGCCGATGCCGCTTATGTTAACGCCGTTCACCTTGGCGAAAAACTGGTCGGCGATTTGGAGGCGATTCCCCTTATCGTCTCGCAGCTTCCGTTGGACCCAGCGACACCGCGGCCAGCTGACTTTGTGATCACGTCCCGTAGCGACGTTTCCAACGACATTTCGGCGGCATGGCACCGTGCCCGCCAGGTGTGCGGACCCCGGCTGAGAACACTCGTTGTGACCGATGGTCCCCGTCCCATCACCCTCTTTGACGGCCGGTCGAACACAAATATCCAGCCGCCGGCAACAGTCGAGGCTACCGATACGATCGGAGCAGGCGACCGTTTCGCCGGATCCTTCCTTCTTGCGATTTTGCAAGGGCATGCGCCCTCCTCCGCGGCATTTGAAGCCAGCCGCGTGACGGTTGATTGGCTGCGCGAAAAAAGATTGATCGCTTCGACTTGAGTGCAGTATCCGTGATTGCGCGGGGAATCTAAGAGACGGTCTAATATGAGACACGTCCATCGATAATGGGCGATGAACCCGAGGAAAGTTGCTGTTTTAACACCTGCCTCGCATCATCGCTGATAAGCGACATGGGCGCTGCGACAGCGACTTTCGCTGCGGAACCCGCCAAGTCTGCGGTTCGGACGGCTGCCATACCCACTCTATCCGCAAGAGAGACTTGTTCCGTGTCCAACGACTGTCCTGCCAGCCGCCTTCCAAGCAGTTGGACCATATCCCGATTGTCCGCAAACGTATTGTGGCCCAGCGCGTCGTCCGGTTTGGCGGAGCTGGTATCGATGACCGTAATCCCGAGATTGGCCAAATCTGCCGCGTAAGGCGTCGAATCGAAGCCGCCGACACGAGTGACGCCACCGGAGAGCCATCGCGAAACCTGCAGCGCCTTATCCTTCGTCGACGCAAAGATCGTGAAGTGAGGGTGCTGCGGCCCCATCTCGATCATCTGCCGCCGAAATACGTCGATATCGATATCAGGCGATGCCAATATGACATTCTTCACTTTCAACGGAATTGTCTTGTTGCGCATGGCAACGCCACGCAACGCCTCAGCGGTCAGCCAAGATCCCATGGAGTGGGCGAGGATCGTCACTTCGCCGACATCCGGACTTTTGGCGGATTGCAGAATCAGATCCTCCAGCGCCCGCCGTGAGAAATTCGTGCTCTCCTTATCGTAGAGGTAATCGAAGACGTTGCCGCGCGAAGGCCAGGTAAAGAGGATCGGCGCGGCATCCGTTTGGGAATCGTGAACGATCTGCGCGAAGCGAAAGACTGCGTCGGAATAGGTATTGTTGAAGCCGTGCACGAAAATGACGACCTGCCGCTTGGCGTTGCGATTCTTGCTGAACCATTCGAGAATGTTGCGCTCGGATGCCACCCTTCCGACCTTAAGGACAGCAAATTCCTTTTCGGGATTGGACGGCACATGCGATGGCCATTGCACTTCACCGACTTTGCGATTTCGATCCGGAGGAATGGAGACGACGATATCGTTGAGAGAGATCGCCGTTCCGCGCTCGCCGGAGTAAAGTTCGCCCGGTTTGTCGGTCGGGCGGCGGGTCGTCGCCACCAACATGTCCACGGTGCTCGTGCTTGGTCCCGCTGCTGCGACGGGCTGGAGAACATTCTCCAGCCGCCCTGCGCAACCCGCCAATACCGAAAGGGCCATTAGAACAAAAAGACACGATCGCTTGCGAGCAAATGGGATTAGGCTACGTGGCAAGCTGACGATCAGATGGCCGCTGCCGACAAGAGACGTTTTTCCAACCTGTGACATCGGATCAGCTCGTCTGTGTTGCAGGCCGTCGTGGAATGCGAAACCAGGCAACATACAAGGCCGGAAGGAAGAGCAGCGTCAGGACCGTACCGACGACAATGCCGCCCATCATCGCATAGGCCATCGGACCCCAGAATATCTCCCTGGAGATCGGGATGAGCGCAAGCGTTGCCGCGGCAGCCGTCAGCATAATGGGCCGCATTCGATGCTCCGTCGCTTCGATGACGGCTTGCCAGGCCGGCACGCCCTCGCTTCGAAGGTGCTCAATCTGCACGACAAGAATCACCGAGTTGCGGATCAGAATGCCGATCAGCGCCAAGACACCCAGGATGGCGACAAACCCCAGTGGCGCATTGCTGAGCAACAGGGCCGCGACAACGCCGATCAGTGCCAGGGGAGCAACGGCAAAGACCAGAAAGAGCCTGCTGAAACTTTGCAACTGGATCATCAGGATCGTTGCCATGATGAACAGCATCAGCGGCGCTACTGCCACGATTGGCCCCTGCGCTTTCGCACTTTCCTCGACCGAACCGCCCTCGACAATATGGTAGCCGCTAGGAAGGCGCTTGCGGAATTCGTCGACTTTCGGCTGCAGTTCGGTGACGATCGTCGCCGGCTGCGTCGATCCGACGACGGCAGCCTTGATGGTGATGGTCGGTATGCGTGTCCGGCGCCAGATCGTTGGCTGTTCCAGCTCATAGTGGAAATTGGCGACTGCCGAGAGAGGCACGGACTTGCCGTTGGAACCCGCCAGTTGAAGGTTCTGCAGTGTCTCGATCGAACCGCGCTCAGCCGTCTGGGCCCTGCCGATCACATCGATCAGATAGATGCCGTCCCGAATATTCGTCGCCGCCGTACCCTCGACAATGCCATTGAGGGCCGTTGCGATATCCTGCGACGAGACGCCCAATTGCCGCGCTTTGTCCTGAAGAACATCAACTTTGACGACGCGCGAAGGTTCGTTCCAATCGAAGGTCATGTTGGACAGCAAGGGATGCTGACCGACGATACCTGCAAATTGCTGCGCGATGTCCCGGACCTTCTGGATATCAGGCCCGCTGATCCGGTATTGCACCGGCTTGCCGACCGGGGGGCCGATGTCGAGCAGCTTCACGAATGCGTCCGTTCCGGGGAAAGTCTTGGTCAGATAATCCTGCAATTCGGCTTTGACCTTGTCACGAACGTCAAGCCCCTTGGTCACGATCACCGTCTGGCCGAACGAGACGTCGGGCGTCTGGACATCGAAGGACAGGATGAATCGGGGAGCGCCTTGTCCGACATAGCTCGTCCAGTGATCGATATCCTTGTTGTTGGCGAGCATCTCACGTTCGAACCTGGCCATTTGCTTGTTCGTCTCCGAAATCGAGCTGTTCTGCGGCAGGTTCCAGTCGACGATCAGTTCGGGCCTGTCGGAGGAAGGGAAAAACTGTTGCTGCACCAGGCTCATCCCGCCGATGGAGAGGGCAAACGCAGCTACGGTCGCGCCGATGGTTATCCAGCGCCAACGCAGGGCAACGTTCAGGAGCCATGAAAAGGCACGCGCAAAGCGACCTTTCTGATCATGGTGGGATTTCATACTCTTCGGAAGGATCGTCACGCCCAAAAGCGGCGTGAACAACACCGCGACGATCCATGAAACCAGCAGTGAAACCGCAATTACCACGAAAAGAGTGAAAGTGAATTCGCCGGCCGCACTGGTATTGAGGCCGACGGGGATAAAGCCGGCGACCGTCACAAGCGTGCCCGTCAACATCGGGAAGGCCGTCGAGGTATAGACGTGTGTCGCTGCCTTTCTCAGATCATCGCCCACCTCCAGCCGGGCAACCATCATCTCCACCGCGATCATTGCGTCGTCAACGAGAAGGCCAAGAGCGATGATCAATGCCCCAAGCGAAATGCGCTGCATGGAGATGCCGCTATAGGCCATGACGAGAAAGGTGATCGCCAGCACGAGCGGAATGGAGATGGCAACCACCAGCCCCGCCCGGACGCCGAGGCTGATGAAGCTGATCGCAAGCACGATGACGATCGCTTCGAATAGCGCGCGTGTGAAGCCCGACACGGCATCGTCGACGACGGCAGGCTGATCGGAAACGCGCTGGACGTCCACGCCGATGGGAAGATCTGCAGTGACCTGCTCAATTTCCTTGTCGAGCGCCTTGCCGAATTCAAGCAGATTCGCCCCGGTCTTCATGCCGATGGCAAGCCCAATGGCTGGCTGGCCATTATATCTGAACAGGGATGAGGGAGGATCGACATAGCCGCGTTTAATCGTCGCGACGTCGGTCAACGGAAAGAAGCGGTCGTTGACACGAAGATTGATCGATTTGAGGCTTTCCTCGGATGTGAACTGGCCACTCACCCGCAAGGCGATGCGCTCAGGACCCGCATCGACGAAACCCGACTGGGTCACGGCATTCTGTGCCTGAAGCGTGTTGATGACAGATTGCTGGTTAAGCCCCAGAGCTGCAATCTTTCGCGTGGAGAATTCGAGATAGATGGCCTCGTCCTGCGCGCCGATGATATCCACCTTGCCGACATTAGGGACCGTCAGCACTTTCGCGCGCGCATCCTCGACGAGATCACGAAGCTGGCGCTGTGTCAGTCCATCGCTGGTAAAGGCGTAGATATTCCCATAGACGTCGCCGAAGCTATCGTTGAAAAACGGTCCGACGACACCGCTTGGAAAATCGCCCTTGATGTCGCCGATCATATTGCGGACTCGCGTCCAGATGGCATTGACATCCTTGGCCTTGGTCGTCGGCAGAAGCTCCACAAAAATGGTCGTCTGGCCAGCAACGGTCTCGCTCTTGGTATAATCGAGCGAATCCAGTTCCTCGAGCTTCTTTTCGATGCGGTCGGTGACCTGCTTGGTCACTTCCTCGGCTGACGCGCCAGGCCATTGCGCCTGAATGATCATGGTCTTGATGGTGAAGGCTGGATCTTCTTCGCGACCGAGCCCGATATAGGAAAATGCGCCGGCCAGAATGAAGACGATCATGAAGTACCAGACGAGCGAACGATGTTCGAGTGCCCAGTCGGACAGGTTGAATTTTTTCACGGGGTCTTTCCTTAATCTACCCTGACGGCTTGGCCGTCGGCGAGCTTGTGAACGCCGGCAATGACGATGCGTTCGCCGGGGTTGATGCCTTCGGCGATCCTCACGGAACCGCCCTCGACGAGGTCTCCGTCGATCTTGATCGCGCGAATGGAGACCTCGCGAGCCGCGGTATCGACAACCCAGACGTTCGGCTTCCCGTCCTTCATCAGGACCGATGACGACGGCAGCAGGATCATCGGATCTGCAACAACGGTCGCGGTCGCGGTGACGACAGAGCCTAGGCGAAACGTGGCTGGCGGATCGATGAGCGTGATTTTCGTGCGTCGCGTGCGGGTCGTAGCCTCAGCTTCCGGGGCGATCTCTCTGACAACACCGCGTGCGCGGATGGTTGGATCCAACTGGAGAGCGACCTCGAAGGGCGACCCCACCTTGAGACCATCGAAGCTTGCCACAGGTATGTCGATGATGGCGTCCCGCTGGTCAGGGCGGGCGATGGTGGCAATGCTCTGGCCCGCGGCCACGACCTGGCCCACCTCGGCCGAAGTCGCTGTCACGACGCCG
This sequence comes from Rhizobium jaguaris, assembly GCF_003627755.1. Lineage (NCBI taxonomy): Bacteria > Pseudomonadati > Pseudomonadota > Alphaproteobacteria > Hyphomicrobiales > Rhizobiaceae > Martinezella > Martinezella jaguaris. Next base: position 2,286,842 of record NZ_CP032695.1, read on the forward strand.
TCGAATTCCGCGCGAAGCTGCGCGTAGCCCAGTTGCTCTTCGGCCTTATCCAAATTGGCCTGCGCCTTGGCAACCGAAGCACTCGCGCTTCTGCGCCCAAGTTCCGCCTCTTCGTAGGCAGCTTCACTTCCCGATCTGCTCTCGAGCAAGGACCGCTGGCGTTCTTCGGAGGATGCGGCATTTGCCAACTGCGCCTGGGCATTCGAAAGCTCGGACTGCGAACTCTTGACCGCGAGCTCCAGTGAAAGCGGATCGATCGCCGCAACAACGTCGCCCTTCTTGACGATGTCGCCGACGCTGACCTTGCGCGCTATGACCCGTCCCAGAACCCGAAATGCGAGCTGGGTCTCGATCTTCGCCTCGATCGTTCCCGGCAGGGTCAGCGCAGAAGCCGCGGTGGACTTGGCGACAATCGAAAGGACGGGGCGCGGCGGCTCGTAGTGGGCTTCAGCCTGTTTCTGGCAAGACGTCAGCAGCAATGACCCGAGCATCGCAAGGCCGGCTGTGATACGGATATTCATTTTGCAGCTCCTTTGTCGTAGGTGACGGCTTGGCCCGGTCGCAGGAATTTCGCGCCATCGACGACGACGATCTCGCCTGGAGACACGCCCGCCCGCACTGCAAAGCGGCCGGTCTCATAACCGGAGACATCGATCTGACGAAGAGACACGCTTGATGAAGTAGGATCGATGATCCAAACGGCCGGCTGCCCGCTTTTTGAGGTCATTGCCGACCAAGGCAGTTCGATTGCATCTCGCGCGACGGACCGAAACAAGCCGACGACGGGAGCGCCAAGCTGCATGTCCGGCGCCCCTTCGAGACCCACCTTGACCCTGATCGTCCCGGTCGACGAGTCGATCGTGGGCGAGATTTCGCGCACCGAAGCTTCTGCCTTGTGAGACGGTGCCGAAAGGAGGCTAACGGCGACCTTGTTTTCAAGGTTTCGACCCAGATAAAGCGACTCAAAGACGTTGAAGACAGCGTCGCGAGGACCGTCATGGGCAAGTGTAAAGATCAGCTGTGCCGCTTGCGCGACCTGCCCAACTTCGGCGTTTCTGGCGGTGATGACGCCGTCGGCATCGGCGCGCAGTTCCGTATAAGAGAGCGCGTCCTGGGCCGTGTCGAGTTGAGCTTGCGCCGATTTCACGCTTCCCTGGGCGGTCAACAGCGCTTCTTGGGCCTGATCGAGCGCAGCACGGGTCGTCACCTGCGTCTTGAAGAGATTCTGCTGCCGGTCGAAGGCTAGCTGGGCCTGCGTTTGCTGGGCAAGCGTCGACTGCAGGTTCGCAGTGGCAACGTCGAGATCCGCCTTCTGTTCTTCGGCGTCCATACGGGCAAGAACCTGCCCCTCCTTCACCGATGAGCCAACATCGACGAGACGTTCGACAATGCGCCCGCTGACCCTGAAAGAGAGGTCGCTCTCGACGCGTGCGCTGATCTCTCCGGTGATGGCGCTGGTTTCGACGACCGGCGCGACCTTGGCCACGACGGTCTCCACGTTCTTTGGCTTTGCCTCACTCGCGCTTTGCTTTTCGCATGAGGCAAGCGCGACGGCACTGACGCCAAGCCAGGCCGCAACAAGGACAGTTTTCATGATTTGACCCTCTTGCATTCGTTTGCCAGTGGAATATTATTGACTGACTCGTTAGTCAATAGAAATTGTCTTGACGATAACCCACCGATGACGCTCAAGGTGAAGATATGGATGATCAAAAGAAGCTCACGCGTGCAGAGCAAAAGGCTCGCCGACCCGTTCAGATCTTGGATGCTGCGTTTGAAGAGTTCGTCGAGCGCGGCTATGTCGCCACACGTGTTGAAGACATTGCCAGCAGGGTCGGAGTAACGAAGGGCACTATTTACGTCTACTTCGAGACCAAGGAGCAGCTTTTCGAAGCGATGATCCGGCATATTTCCGTGCCGCTCGAAGAGCTTTTAGCCAGTTCAAATGAAATAAAAGGGACCGCTGCGGAGCGGCTTCAGAAACGTATCGAACTAATCTACGATCTCATAATCAAGGATCGCAAACTGCGGGAGCTGATAAGATTCGTCATCGCCGAAGGATCGCGGTTTCCCCAGATCGTCGATCGACACCACGACATATTTATTGATCCTCTCGAGAGACAAATGCAGTCTCTTCTCGATGAGGGCATAAAAAATGGCGAGTTCCGGCCCACGCCGGCAGCCTTCAGCGATGCGGTTATCGCACCCGCAATCGCCTTTCTTGTATTCAAACTCATTTTTGAAGACCGACGCATTTTGGACAGGGATACCTACCTGAAGGCTCACGTCGATCTCATCTTGCATGGGTTGTGCGAACCCGCGCCTCGCTAGATGGCGAAGCCATCGCCAGTATAGCCACGTCCAGTAGACGCTTCGTGTCAAGCGCCTCGGCCCGTCGATAGAAGCAGCGGCTGGCGATTGAGCAGCATGGAATCGCCGAATTCATGCGCGCGGTAGCCGTACGCAGTGAGGCTTGCGGACGTCCTCGCAAGTCGGGCATCGTCGGCAAAGGCGCGCAGGAGCTCGAAGTGGCTCTCGCCTGGCTGGTGGATGCCTGTGAGAATCGAATCGACCACGCGAACCGGCATGCCCCGCGCGATACGCCCTGTCGCAATGCCATCTCCGGCGCGAACACTGCCATCGGGATTGGCGGCAGCCTCGAGCGCGCGTACGACGCTCGTTCCTATCGCGATGATGCGGCTGCCGCGCAGCTTCGCCCGCGCGACCTGCGCCGCGGTGTGCTCAGGGATGCGATAGGGCTCGTCGAAAGGAAGCCGCAAGTCGAGCGTGGGATCGCCGGTGGAAGAAACGCCAGCGGCATGCGTGAGTGTTGTGAAACCGATGGCGCGCCGACGCCAGGCTTGGAGCGTACGCCAGTCGAGCGCGAAGCCGGCCGACGGCGCTTCGAACGCGAATGGCGAGGCCGCAATCTTCGTCCAAACATCCCACAGTGCCACCGGTTCGGGAACATGCGCGTATTGGATCGGCCGACCGTGCCGCGCGAGTCCTGCAAGCACCGCTGCGTGGTTGTTTAGGAAGCGCAGTTCCACTAGGCGAGGATGGCCGCGAAGGCGCTCTATAGCCGCTTCAAGCGGGCCGAGCCGGAGGCGATCGCCTGCCGAAAGCGGCGGCGGCGGCAGCCGGTCTTCGGTGCGCGTGCGATGATCGCCCGGCCCGAAGGCAATCGCCACGAAGCGAGCTGGGTCGGAACGTGATACCCAGCCAGCAAGGCGAATCTCGATCGCTTGATCGCTGGGGAGATGCGTGCCGTGAAGGCTCGCCGGCAAAGTCGCAGCGTCATTGGCGACGACCAGATCACCAGGATCGAATAGTGTCCCGAGTCCACCGCGCGGCAGGTCACGCATAGTGCCGTCCGCCTCGATGACAAACAGCCTGGCTGAGTGCGGATTGGAGTGGTCAGCGGCAATCATGCAACTGCTCCGGTGGTAAGCGTATCGCGCGCCGGCAACGCGTCGAGCATCTTTTCGATGATCTCGGCAGCGGCCAGCTCGGGGCTCTTCAAGGTCGACGGATCGGCGTCCGGGAGCGCCAGCGCGTGCAATGGGGTGTCCATATCTCCGGGATCGAGCGCGAGGAGCCTTATGCCATCGGCTTTCGCCTCCTCGTCCCAAATCGCCGCCAGATGGGTAAGAGCGGCCTTGCTTGCACCATACGCGCCCCATCCGGGATAGGCATTCACAGCCGTGTCGCTGGAGATGTTGATCACCAGGGCGCCGCGGCCCGCGCGGGCGGACGCGGCAAGCGCACCGAACAAAGCTTTCGTCAGCCGGAATGCGCCGACGAGGTTGACGGCGAGCGCCGCTTCCAGCTCCTCGCAATCGGTATCGGCAAGAAGGGCCAGAGGGACGGGACCAAGGCTGGATGCATTGTTGATCAGGACGTCGATCTCGCCGAGGCTTGCCGTGACCTGCAGCGCGATCGCATAGATGTCCTCCTTCTTGCCGACGTCGCCGACAATGCCGTGTGCGCCAGTCTCATCTGCGATGCGTTCAACATTTTCGGCGGTTCGGGCGACGAAGGCGACGCGTGCACCCATTGCTGCAAGCTGTCGCACCAGCGCGAGTCCGAGGCCGGACGTACCACCCGTAACCGCCACACGAAGCCCCTGAAGATTAATGTTCGTTTGCATTGTCGATGTTCCTTCAATGTTGATCGAGTAGTTGCTACAAGTTCAAGTTAACTTGAAGTCAAGTGGGAATCGTGCTTTCCTGTGTGCATGGATACGATGCTCACCATTACCGACGTATCGAGGCGCAGCGGCGTCGCCTCATCGGCCCTGCGCTTCTATGAGGAGCGTGGGCTGATCGCCTCCGAGCGCGCGGGCTCCGGACACAGGCGCTATCACCGATCCGTGCTGCGCCGGATCGCCTTCATCGTCTTTGCGCAGCGCATTGGGCTGACGCTCGAGGAGATCGGCGCCGAGCTCGGCAAGTTACCGTCCGATCACGTGCCGTCGCGTCGGGACTGGTCTCGGCTGTCGGGCGAGTGGGCAAAGCGCATCGACGAGCGCATCAGCGAGTTGCAGCGCCTGCGGTCGGGGCTTACCGAGTGCATCGGTTGCGGCTGCCTGTCGATCGACCGGTGTAGCCTGGCAAATCCAGCCGATGTGGCTGGGCGCAAGGGGCCAGGGCCGAGATATTGGTTGGGGTAATCGTCCTCCGGCGGCCGAGCTGACGATCTTGGATGACTATTCCGTATTGGCTGGACGGCGATCACCTCGTCTTGCGGTCTCGCGATGCTGGCAGGTTTCTCCTTGCCGCCGCTGCCATGCGGGCGCGGGGTCAGGCCTGTAGAGGCGGGCCCGAGGAAGATATTTGGGCGCCCTAGATCATTGCTGTGATCGCGTCCGCTCTGAATCGCTCCGTCAGAGGTTGTTCGTGCGATAGCGCTGCGCTTCAATCTACTCGCTCGCAGGGTTGCGCGGCGCTGTCGAAGCGCGTGGTTAGCCGTTTTTGGCGAAAGCCCGTTGACGTTTGAGGGGCGTAAAGCCTGCAACGATATTCCGTATCGGGGGCGCAAATTGGAGAAGAGCTGCGCGCGGCCTGGGCTAGCAATCGGAGTAAATCGGTTTTGGCGACGCAATGGCACATAAAATCAAAATTGCTATTTTTGAGATGACAAAATTAACTCGGTCCTGGAAATAAAACCGATAAGGGGACCACAATGGGAATGAAACTTTCATTGACCGGCGCAAGCACCGCGATTGCCTTGCTGCTTTCGAACCAGGCTTTTGCACAGACGGCCGAGGTCATGCACTACTGGACAAGCGGCAGTGAAGCAGCTGCGATCAAGGTCATCGCCGATGACGTCGCCAAGAAGGGCGGAACGTGGAAGGACAGCCCGGTCACCGGTTATGAAGCTGCCCGCGCCGCCGTTCTCAGTCGTGTTGCCGGTGGCGACGCACCGACCTCGATGGTCGTAGATCTCGGCGAAATCAAGCCGCTGGTCGACCAAGGCATCCTCGCGCCGATCGACGACATCGCCGCCACCAAGGGCTGGCAGACATTCCTGCCCAAGCTGGTCGTCGACAAAGCAAGCGTCGACGGTCACCTATACGCCGTTCCGATCGATATCGGCACTGCCAATTGGATGTGGTACTCCACTAAAGTCCTGAACGATGTCGGCGTAAAGCCGCCAGCAACTTGGGAGGAGTTCTTCGCCGCAGCCGACAAGATCAAGGCAAAGGGATATGTGCCGCTCGCCTTCGGCGGCCAAGCTTGGCAGGAAGCGCTCGTCTTCCGCTCGATCATGATCGCAACCGGCGGCAACAAGTTTTACACCGACGTCTACACCAAGCATGACGTCGATGTCGCCGGCGGCCCGCTGATGGTGAAGTCCTTCGAAACCTTCGCCAAGCTGCGCGGCTACGTCGACGATGGCAATGTCAATCGCAATTGGAACGACGCCACGAATATGGTCATCACCGGCAAGGCTGCGATGCAGATCATGGGCGACTGGGCTAAGGGCGAATTCCAGGCTGCCGGCCTGACGCCGGGCAAGGACTATGGCTGCGAACTGGCACCGGGCACGAACGGAGTGCTGAACATCGTCTCCGATACCTTCGTCTTCCCGGTTGGCGACAAGCCCGAACAGGTCGCTGCTCGCAAGCTGCTGGTCGACGTGATGATCGCGCCGGAAACGCAGGTTGCCTTCAACGCGATCAAGGGCGCCCTACCGCCGCGCATCGACGTAAACCTCACGAACGCCGATATCTGCACACAGAAGGCTGCCGGGCTGCTCAAGGATCCCAACGCACTCGCTCCGAACGCCGAGCTTTCCTTCACCAGCGAAACGGTCGGTGCCATCAAGGATCTGGTAACCCAGTTCTGGAGCAACCCGTCGATGACGCCTGCTGATGCTGCCAAGCAGTATGCTGATATCGTTGCACGGAACTAAGTCCTGCCGCTAGGTGTCTGCTGCCCCGGCATGATTGCCGGGGCAGTTTCGTAAATGAGTTGCGGTGTCGACGAACGGGGGGCAAGCAATGTTTAGAAAGAACCTGGCGGCCAAGCTGACGCTTGTGCCTAGTGCCGTGGTTATCGCCGTGTGCTTCTACGGCACGATCCTCTGGACGTTTTATATTTCGCTCACGCATTCGACGATGCTGCCGAACTATAGGTTCTACGGGTTCGGCCAGTATCTGACGCTGCTGTCCATGCCGCGCTGGCACACGGCCTTCGCCAATATGCTGATCTTCGGTAGTCTGTTTATCGCCGGCTCGCTCGTCATTGGCACGACGTTGGCTGCGCTTCTCGATCGAAACGTCAAGGCCGAAGGGCTTTTTCGCGTCTTCTTCCTCTATCCGCTTTCCATGTCCTTCGTCGTGACAGGCCTCGCCTGGCAATGGCTGCTGAACCCGACGACTGGTATTGAAGCCCTCGTGCGCAGCTTCGGCTGGGAAAGCTTTCAGTTCAACTGGCTGGCGAGCCCGGAAAAGGCGATCTATGCCGTTTCGATCGCCGCCATCTGGCAGTCTTCGGGGCTCGTCATGGCCATCATGCTCGCCGGTCTTCGCGGCGTCGACAGCGACATCTGGCGCGCCGCAAAGATCGATGGCATCCCCGTCTGGCGCTCCTACATCAGCATCGTGCTGCCCATGCTGCGCCCGCTGATCCTCACCTGCGTCATCCTGTTGGCAACCGCCGTGGTCAAGAGCTACGACCTCGTCGTCGCCATGACGGGTGGTGGCCCCGGCATCAGCACCGATGTGCCTGGAAAGTTCGTGGTCGACCTGCTGTTCCAGCGCGCCAATATCAGCACGGCAGCGGCTGCAGCGATCTTGATGTTGCTGTCGGTGATCTGCGCCCTTTCCCCCTATGTCTATATCGAGCTCAAGAGGCAGAAGCGATGACTGCGACCCCTCTCGCCCAATCCGAGGCTTCAATTGTCCACATCGTGCCTCACGCAAGCAAGACAAAGCCCGGCCGTGTTCTCCTCTATATCATCCTTTCACTCGCGGTAGTCTATTACGCGATCCCGCTGCTGCTGGTGATCTCCACATCGCTGAAGACAGCCGACGAACTGCGCAGCGGCAACATCTTCACCCTGCCCCAGAGCCTCAATTTCGACGCCTGGACCAAGGCCTGGCTAACGGCCTGCACGGGTATCGAGTGCAACGGCATTCACGGCAATTTCTGGAACTCCGTCGAGATTGTCGTGCCCAGCGTCGTCTTCTCGATCCTGTTCGGCGCACTGACCGGCTTCGCGCTGTCGCAGTGGCAGTCGAAACTCAGCCGCGTGATGCTGCTGTCGCTGATGCTCGGCGCCTTCATTCCCTACCAGGTCATTCTCTATCCGCTCGTCCGGATATTCAGCACTGTCGGCCTTTACGGCACGCTGCCGGGGATCATCCTGATCCACATCATCTTCGGCCTGCCCTACATGACGCTGCTGTTCTTCAATTTTTACCAGGGCGTATCGCCAGAGCTTTCGAAGGCGGCGAAGATGGATGGCGCCGGCTTTTTCACGATCTTCTTCGAGATCATGCTGCCGATGTCCGTCAACGTCCTTGTGGTCGCCATCATCATGCAGGCGACCGGCATCTGGAACGACTTCCTGCTGGGCCTGATCTTCGCCGGGCGAGATCACCTGCCGATCACGGTGCAGCTCAACAATATCGTCAATACAACGACCGGCGTCAAAGAATACAATGTGAACATGGCCGCGACCTTCCTCACCGCGCTGCCGCCGCTTCTCATCTACATTCTTTCCGGACGCTATTTTGCGCGCGGCCTCGCCGCCGGCGCGGTGAAGGGCTAAAGCAATGACACAGATTTCCGTTATCGATGCAAACAAGTCCTTCGGGCAGCAGCATATCCTTCGCGATATCAATCTTTCGATTGCCAGCGGCGAATTCATTGTCCTCCTCGGCTCTTCCGGCTGCGGAAAGTCGACGCTGCTAAACGTCATCGCCGGGCTCGAAGATCTCGACACCGGCAAGATTATCGCCGGCGATCAGGATGTAACCAATGTTGATTCCAGCCGCCGCAAGATGTCGATGGTGTTTCAGTCCTACGCGCTCTACCCAACGATGACGGTGCGCAAGAACCTCGGCTTCGGCCTGCGCGTTAACAAGGTGCCGAAGGCGGAGATCGCCAAGCGCGTCGAATGGGCTGCCAACCTGCTGCAGCTGGCGCCGCTGCTGGATCGCCGCCCGTCGCAGCTTTCCGGTGGCCAGCGCCAGCGCGTGGCAATCGGCCGGGCGCTGGTGCGCCGCAGCCCGATCTGCCTTTTCGACGAGCCTTTGTCGAACCTCGATGCCAAGCTACGCACCGAGATGCGACTGGAGATCAAGAAGCTGCATCAGGAGTTGCGCAGCACCATCGTCTACGTCACCCACGACCAGATCGAAGCGATGACGCTGGCAACCCGCGTTGCCGTCATGAAGAGCGGCAAGATCGAACAGTATGCGTCGCCGGACGAACTCTATGAGAAGCCCGAGACCTTGTTCGTCGCCGGCTTCGTCGGCTCGCCGGGCATGAACCTGCTCTCCGCTCGCATCAAGATCGAGGACGGCGAGCCGATGGCCGCCATCGGCGATCATCTTCTGCCCATCGACGCCTATCCATTCCGACGCCCGGCCGTCGATGGCCAGGAGATCGTCATCGGCTTTAGACCCGAAGACATCCAGCTAGCCGACGAGCGGGCAACCCTGCCGACGCTTGCGGCGCCGATCACCTTCGTCGAACCGATGGGCGCAGATACACTTGTCTGGTTTACTCTCGCCGGGCAGAAGCTATCGGTTCGCCTACCCGCCGCAAAGGCGCGCGGGCTGTCGGACGACGCACGCCTGGCATTCAATCCGGCCACTGCCTCCATCTTCTCGAAGGAAAGCGAGCAGCGCCTCTGAGGTGCTGCAGTCGTAATTGCCGAATGCTGCAACTGCCTCCTTATCCTCAGCAGAGTTTCTCGATCAGCCGGTCCATCATGGCATCGCAGCGCTGCAGCTCTTGCTCTTCAATATATTCGTCCGGCTGATGCCCCTGGTCCATGTTGCCGGGGCCAATCACCACAGTTTCCAGATTCAGTCTTGTCGCGAACAATCCGGCCTCTGTGCCGAACGACACCTTGGTTGTTCGCGCCTCACCGAGCAGGTGCCTTCCGAAGATCGTAGCGGCACTGTCGTCCGATGTTGCAAGCCCGGGATAGGCGTTGCAGACCTCGATTTCGGGCTCGGCACCTGCAGAAGCGCGAATGCGGGCCAGGATAGCCTCCACATTGTCTTCCGCCAGATGGCGGATCTCGAAATCGACCAAGGCCCTCTCGGCAACGATATTGAGAACTTCTCCGCCGGCGATCTTGCCAGCATGAACTGTGGTGTAGGGGACCTCATAATCCGCATCCTGCCGGCCGGTGTCGGCGATCTCCTTTTGTAAGCCGCGAAGCATGCCGACAAAATCGCAGGCGAGCTGGATGGCATTGACGAAACGCGGCGCCAGCGAAGAATGACCGGCCTCGCCTCGAAAGCGGGCCTGCGCCGCGAGCTTCCCCTTGTGGCCGAGAGCAATCGACATGGACGTCGGCTCGCCGACGATGCAGAGCGTCGCCTTGAACTGCTCTTTCACCAAAACATCGATTAGCGACCGAACGCCGACGCAACCGATCTCTTCATCATGAGAGAAGGCTATATGCAGCGGCCGCTTCAACGCTTTTGCATCGATGCGATCAGCCGCTGCGAGCACACTGGCAAGGAAGCCCTTCATGTCGGTGGAACCTCGGCCATGTAGTCGCGTGCCCCGCCGCGTCAGCTTGAAAGGATCCGATGTCCACGCCTGTGTTGCAACCGGAACCACGTCCGTGTGGCCGGAGAGGACGATACCATCGTCCTGTTTCGGTCCGATGCTGGCGAACAGGTTCGCCTTTTCTCGGCTGCCGTCGGGAACAAGGCGGCACTCAAAACTGCGGTCGGTCAGATAGCCGCGGACAAAATCGACAAGCGGCAGATTGCTGTCGGCGCTGACGGTCGGGAAGGCGACAAGGCGATCGAGTAAGTCAAGCGTATTCAAGGTGTGCCCCCAAAAGAGGAAGGCCCGCATTCGCTGCGAGCCCTCCATCATGGTCTGTCTTCAATGGCGCACTAGTTCACTATCGTCTCTTCATCGGCCATCGTCTTGTTGATGTCGGCCAAAAGAGCGGCAATGTCCGCCTTCGGAAAAGCTTGGCGGAAGCGCCGGTCGAAGGTGGTGAACATGCCGAAGAAGGAGTTGGCGCAATGCTCCAACATGCGGTCCGCGGCAGCCTCGTCGATCGACAGATGCTTTTGCAGGAACTCGTTGAACTTGGCCCGTGCAATCGGGTTGGCGAGCACGAACACCGGCTGCGTGTCCCACTTCACTTCGCGGTGGCGCGAGGCACGCGAGCGGATCTGCAGCGGCGCTGTCAGGTGAATGTCGCGCGAGGACGAACCGATTTCGATTTGAACCGCATCGTCATCGAGGATCCAGCGGCCCTTTCCGGAATCGTAGAGCGCGAAATCAGCAGCGGGGATCGTCAGTATCACGCGCTTTGATTCACCGGGCTCTAGCTGCACCTTGGCGAAGGACTTCAGCTCGCGCTTCGGCCGTTGCAGTCTCGGCTTGCCGTAGCTGACGTAGAGTTGTGTGGCCTCCTTGCCGGCGACGGGGCCGGTGTTGGTCACCGTGAAGCTCGCGACGACCTCCTCGCCGGCATTCAGCTCCGAGCGGTCCAGTTTCAGGTCCGAATAGGCGAAACTGGTGTAGCTGAGGCCGAAGCCGAAGGGATATTGCGGCTCGATCTCGCGCGCATCGTACCAGCGATAGCCGACATGGATGCCTTCGCTGTAGTAGTGGCGGCCGTTCTCGCCGGGATAGCTGAGATATGAAGGCATGTCCTGTATGCGCTTCGGGAAGGTGGTGGTCAGCTTGCCCGAAGGATTGGCGACACCGAAGAGAATATCGGCAATGCCGCCACCGGTAGCCTGGCCCGAGAAGAACATCTCGACGATCGACTTGACTTCCGGGATCCACGGCATGACCACTGCGTCCGGGCTCGCTATGGCAACGACGACATTCGGGTTGACGGCAGCAACGGCGCTCACGAGCGCATCATGGCCCGGCGCAAGATCGAGAGTGGTGCGGTCCGAACCTTCGCCGTCATAACCGTTTTCGGTACAGACGAAGATGACCACGACATCGGCGCCACGTGCACCCTCGACGGCCTCCGCGATCAATGCCGGACGCTCGCCTTCCGCCTCGCTGGTGCCGCGGTACTGATCAACCTTGATCGCATCGCCAGCCAGCTTGACGATCTCATCGATCGGGACATCGACGAGGGTCGGCGTCGTGGTCGCACAACCCGAGCCCTGGATGACCGGAACGCCGGCGCCTTCGCCAATCACCACCATCCGTTTGACCTTGGCAGGCGTGATCGGCAGCACCTGATCGTCATTCTTGAGGAGGACCATTGATTCCGCCGCCATGCGGCGGGCCAGCTTGTGATGCGCTTCGCGGTCAAACACGGTGTCGCGACGTTCGCCGAGCTTGCCGGCGCGCACCAGCGCCAACACCCGCGCGCACGCTTCGTCGACGACGGCCATATCCACCGTGCCTGCTTCTATGGCTTGTAACAGATCGCTCTTGCGGGTTTCGCTCTCAGGCATATCTAGGTCGTTGCCGGCCTTGAGCGACGCTGGGCGATCCTTGATGCCGTGCCAGTCGGAAACCACGAGGCCTTCGTAACCCCACTCTTCACGCAGCACCTTCGTCAACAGCCAATGATCCTCGGCGGCCTGAACACCGTTCAGACGATTATAGGAACTCATGACAGTCCACGGCTTGCTCTTGGCAATCGCCCGCTGGAAGCCTTTCAGATAGATTTCGCGCAGCGCACGCTCGTCGACGACGGAATCCATCGACGTGCGCTCGACTTCGGAATTGTTGCAGGCGAAGTGCTTCAGCGAGGCGCCGACGCCATTTTCCTGCAAGCCGTTGATGACGCCGGCGGCGAAATCACCGCTGACAACCGGATCTTCGGCATAATATTCGTAGGAGCGGCCGCCGAGCGGCGTGCGACGGATGTTAATGCCCGGGCCGAGCAGCAGATGAACGCCGAATTCCTGGCATTCCATAGCCAATGCCGTACCGAGCTCGTGAGCGAGATCGACATCCCACGAGCAGCCGAGGCTGGAGCCGTTGGGGAAGCAGGTGGCCTGCTTCATCGCACCCCATGCCACTTCGACATGGCTGGCCCGCTGGCCGACAACGTTGAGGAAAGCGGAGAAGTCGACGCCGCCGGCCTGGTCGTTGTCGATCTGATGGATTGAGTAGCGCACGCCGTAGGTGCCGTCGGTCATGACAATGTTCGGAATGCCCAGGCGCTCGATCGCCTTGGTCTTCCACATGCGATGCCCAGCCAGAAGGGCGACTTTTTCCTCGTTCGTCATTTCCGCGATCAGTGCCGCGAAGTCACCATTCATAAGCTTGTCTGAATTCACGTTATGTCTCCAAGGTATTTCTGCACAGGCAATCTATGGAAGACCAGCCTTTTATGGTCGAGCGACACTAGACCATGGCCGGAAAAGCTATTGCGATCGATCTTGGCACTCGGCCGAGCGCAGAGAAACGATCTTTTTCCGAGGCGACGCTTCATCAAAAACTTGGCAGGTCGGATCAGTCCGACACCTTGCGTCGCTCCATGGCGGGCGCAACCATTCCAGGGATATAGTCATCCGACACGAAGGACTGGCAGTGCTGCTGAAACATCTCGATCAACCGTGACTTGCGGCTCTGATTCAGCGTGATGACTCCGACAACCATTGGCTTCTGACCGCCGGAGATTGGAACACGTACTAATGGCCGGCCGTCCATAGCCAGCTGCGACCGGGGGCGAACATTGGCGATCGTATAGCCGTAACCGTTTGCCACCATAGTGCGGATAATATCCTGATATGCCGAGCGCATGACGATTGTCGGCTCGACGCCTGATTTCGCAAATAGGCCGAGGAAATATTCGCGGCTGATGGGCAGATCCAGCAGGATCAAGGGCGCATCGACGAGTTCGTCAAGGCTAACGGAAGAATAGCGCGCGAAAGGGTGCTCCTCCGCGACCAGGATGTGCGGCGGCAGTGTGGCCAGCGGAACGAAGTCGAAGCCTTCAGGAATGAGAAGATCGTAACTCAACGCGACGTCGATCTCAGCATGCTGCAGTTTTTCCAGCAGCTCCTCATGGTCGCTAACGGTCTGAATGATCCGGGTTTCCGGGAAGGCGGATGTGAAAGAGTGCGAAAGCTCCGGCATGATCATCGAAGCCAGTGTGACCATGCAGCCGAGCGACAGCTGGCCTCTGATCTTATCGTTCACCTCCGAGGCAACGGTATAGATGTTTTCCGCCTGCTCCACGAGTTGCTTCGCCTCAACCAACATCAGCCGCCCGGCGGGCGTCAGCGAAAGCCCCTTCGCATGATGGCGCACGAAAAGCTGCGTTTGCAGCTCGGTCTCAAGATGGGTGATCGCCGTCGAAATCGATGGCTGGGAGATGTTCAGCCGCTCCGACGCCAGCGTGATACTTCCTGTCTCCGCAGTCGCAATGAAATATTCGATCTGGCGCAGGGTGTATCTCATCGCGCCTTTATAAATCCGCTAGCCAAAAGAACAAGCAACGATCGGGGTACTATTCGTCCCCGGGTACACCGAAGGACGGCGCCGCATTGGGGTCGAGCGCGCGCTTGACGTAATCTTCCATCTGCGGCTCGTAGACAGACCAGAGACCTTGTAGGGCCTCAATCGGTTGGTCATGCCAGTCCACCCGAAGATCGACGATCGGCCAGGCGACATTGCGCACGACCTTCAGCCCTGCCGAGCGCACCGGCCCTGCTTCTCCGCCCGCCTCAAGACCGGCAGCGAGGGCTTGAACCAGCCGCGATGGCAAGTCGCCGTTGGCCGCTTCGAAGGCTGCGATCATGCGCTGGGGCACATCGGGATTCGCCAGCAAATTGCCGGCGGCAATGCGGCCTGTTCCTTTCGCCAGCGCGTGGACACCCAGCGTCCGCTCGCCGGAATGCCCGGCAACGTTGCCTTGTGCATCAACGATGGCCAGCTGCCGATAGGCGGCAAAGGGCGTCGACAACACGAGGCGCCCCAGGGCCTCCTCGGCCGTTGCGCCCATTGCCAGCATTTCCAGACCCGAGATCCCCAGGCTTGGATCGGTAATGTTCTGGCTGGCGACGACACCAGCGCCGGCACGTGTATGCGAACAGCGTGCCGCCACCGCCGGAGACGAGGAGGAGATAGCGAGACCGAACATACCGGTTTCTGCACAGCGGGCGGCGATGGAGAAGGTCATGGGGCGATACCTTTATTCCGGGATGACGGCGATGGCGTCGACTTCCACCAACCATTCGGGACGGGCAAGCGCAGAGACGACGATGCCCGTCGAGACAGGGAAGACGCCCTTTAGCCACTTGCCGACAACACGATAGACGGCTTCTCTATAGCGCGGGTCGACGATGTAGATGGTGATCTTGCAGACATGATCGAGCGAGGAGCCGGCCTCTTCCAGAAGCATCTTGATGTTGGCCATGGCCTGTTCGGATTGGCCAGAAACGTCGCCGATAGCGACGCTGGCAGACGTGTCGAGATCCTGACCTATCTGACCGCGGACGAAGACCATCGTGCCCTTGGCGACGACCGTCTGGCAGAGATCATTGTCCAGCTTCTGCTCGGGGTAGGTGTCTTTCGTGTTGAACTTGCGGATGCGGGTGTGAACCATGCTTGAACTCCTCGGAATAGAGAAAATGCTTTAGTGGCGGCGGTCGCTAGCACAGCGACAAAAGCTTAGGTCAGCTGTCACTCGCCGCTTCGGTTCGAAGGGCGATATTCATCATACTTGCGCTGGGTCGAGATGCAGTCGGCAAGATGCTTAGCATCGTGCCAGACGCCCCAGATGAAGCTTGATCCCCTGCGCGATTGCCATGGCAAGCCGAGGAAGTAGATGCCACGCTCGGCCGAAACGCCTCGCTGATGCTTCGGGCGGCCACGCTCATCAAATATATCTACTTTCAGCCAGCTGTAGTCCGATGCGAAGCCAGTCGCCCAGATGACCGTGCGGATGCCGGCTTGCCTGAGATCGAGGCTGAGGATTGGATTAGCCACGCAATCGGGCTCTGGCGCGATCCTGCGGGCTTCCGGATCTTCCGGCAGGTCGATGCCGTTTCGCTCCACATAGTCATCGGCCTCATCCAGCAAGGCCGTGTAGTTGGCATCGCCGCGTGCCAGGTTTTGGGCAAGGTCTTCCGAGAAAGCCAGCGCGGCTCCATCGAAGGAAACCGCACGGCCGAGCAAGGTCATCCCCTGGCCAGCTAGGCGACGAAAGTCAATCGTGTAGCCGCCGCGCGCGCCGCTCACCGCGATCGTCACGTGTTCGGTGCCAGGACCAGGCGTTTCGGCATCCCATTTTCCGAGTACCCCAAGCCACCAGCAGAAATCGCGACCGCGATAGGCACGCGGGGGGCGATCATGTGGGCCGACGGACAGATAGACGCGCCGTCCTGCCAGCAGGAGCTCCTCAGCTATCTGCGTCCCCGACGAGCCCGCGCCGATAACGAGAACAGCACCATCCGGCAATTGCCCGGGATTGCGATATTTGGTCGAATGCATCTGTATGATATCGGGCGCTTTCGCAATAAGCGCGGGAACGACAGGAACCTGGAAAGCTCCGGTCGCAGCAACAATATTCTGGGCCTCTATCACACCATCGGAGGTTTCCACCCGGAAGCCGGGGCGACCAACATGTCTTTCGACGCTTCTTACGTCTACACCGCAGCGAATGGGAGCATCGATCTGCTTGGCGTAAGCCTCGAAGTAATTGGCAACCGCTTCCTTCTGTGGAAAGCTGTCTGGATCCAAATTGGGAAACGCCATCCCAGGGAAACGGTCGTGCCACGCCGGTCCATTGGCAACCAGAGAATCCCACCGTTCCGTGCGCCAGCGCTCGGCAATCCGGCTGCGCTCAAGCACAAGGTGAGAAACACCGGCCTTGCTCAGGTGTTCGCTCATGGCAACTCCAGCTTGGCCGGCACCGACAACTAGAGTGTCCACGATTTCAACTGGCATAGCTGCGTCCTTTTCCCATTTCCGGGCCTTGTGTGGTTTCTCATCGCAGCTGTAGTGCACCCGCCCTGGGTAGAAAATTACGTTTTCATTTCGCAGTGCTTAGCCTATTGCTAAGCATGAACGTTTGATGGTGGCAGAGTAAGTTCGAAAAGCCTTATAGAGCGGCGACGTTACGACAGTCGCCCGCTATGGCACTTTTGGAAATGGCGGTAGGCCTTGAGCTAATTTGAACTCCGACCCCCGCTATCCCGTTGCATCAACGAGCTTTTCCAAGCTGCCTGACCTGAGAGATAAGTGACGTTTTGTACCGGACACATGGGTAACACTTTCCGCTTTTTGGCGGGAGGTGTTGATGCCGTGGAGAGAAACTTCGGTGATGGAGGAGCGTCTTCGATTTGTCGCCCGGCTGATTGAGGGCGAAGGGATGAGCGATGTGTGCCGAGAGTTCAGCATCTCGCGCAAGACCGGCTACAAGATCTTCAACCGTTATAAGGATGAGGCCCGGGAGCCGTGACGGATCGCTCCAGGCGACCGGTGCGCTACGCCGTGGCCTCTCAGTCTGCCTTGCAATTCGACGCCGATAGGCCCGCCCCAGGCAGCGCGGTTCAGTGCGATAACGCACTTGCAACCGTCGAGGCAGCAGGTCACAACCTATAATTCAAGCCAAATTTCCGAGAATATTTTTCTACTATCGTTCCTATATTTAGCAAATCGCGATAGGCTCGATTTCGACTCGGCCGCGCATCTGCTGCGTTGCGCCCGTGGAGCGAGACAACCAGCCAAAGATATGTCGACATGCCCAGCAAGACCTCTCCGCTCATTGCGTTTCAATCCAAGACATTCCGCTCGCTTTGGTCGGCAACGCTTATTTCGAATCTTGGGGGCTTGGTCGAAGGCGTCGGTGCTGCCTGGCTCATGACCAGCTTGGCCACGTCCCATGGGATGGTGGCACTGGTTCAGTCCTCGACGACGTTACCGGTGATGATCTTCTCGCTCGCCGCCGGAGCGCTGGCCGACAATTTCGACCGAAGGCGGATCATGCTGGTCGCGCAGTTATTGATGCTGAGCGTGTCCGCGACGCTGGTGGTGCTTTCCTATACCCACGTCTTGACGCCCTGGCTGCTTCTCAGCTTCACGTTCCTGATCGGCTGCGGCGGCGCTCTCCATAATCCGTCGTGGCAAGCTTCGATGGGTGACGTCGTTCCACGCGATCATCTGCCGGGCGCCGTTGCGCTCAACAGCATGAGTTACAATCTCATGCGCAGCATAGGCCCGGCGATCGGCGGCATCATCGTTGCGACCGCGGGCGCCCCCTTCGCTTTTCTTTTCAATGTCTTCTGTTATTTCGCGCTCATTTTCGCCTTATGGCGCTGGAAGAAAGATGCCTCCCGGAACGCGCTACCGCGCGAACCTTTCGGTAGCGCAATGTCGGCGGGCTTCCGCTACGTCTTGATGTCACCGAACCTTCTTAAGGTCATGTGTCGCGGATTTGTGTTCGGCTTGACCGCGATTGTCATTCTTGCCTTGTTGCCGCTCGTGGCGCGCGACCAGGTCAAGGGTACTGCAATTACTTACGGCGTGATGCTCGGCTTCTTCGGCTTGGGTGCCATATGCGGTGTGCTGCTTATCGGACGCATTCGCGAATTCTTGAGCAATGAATGGGTAATCCGCGGCGCCTTCCTCACGCTGGCCGCCAGCTGCGCCCTTCTGGCCCTGAGCCACCAGGTGTGGCTGAGCTGTTTGCTTCTCATGCCCGCGGGCGTCGCGTGGGTGCAGGCCTTCTCCCTGTTCAACGTCACCGTCCAGCTGTCGACGCCGCGATGGGTTGTCGGACGCGCGCTCTCGCTCTATCAGACCGCCACCTTCGGCGGCATGGCAGCGGGAAGCTGGGCCTGGGGCGCAATTGCCGACATCAACGGCGTTTCCGGCGCACTCCTCATCGCAAGTGCCGCCCTGGTTTTCGGCGGCCTGCTTGGCATTCTGCTGCAACAGCCCGATTTTGAGTCCCTTAATCTCGATCCAGCAAACATGTTCAGCGAACCCCAATTGCAGCTTGATTTGCGATCGAGGAGCGGGCCGATCATGGTCATGGTGGACTACAATATCGATCAGCAGGATATCCCGGAATTCCTGACCATGATGTCCCTGCGGCGCAGAGCAAGAATTCGCGATGGTGCAAAACAATGGGCGCTGCTTCGCGACCTCGAAAAACCGAACATATGGACGGAAAGCTATCACTTACCGACTTGGATAGAGTATGTTCGACACAGCCAGCGCCAGACATATGCAGATGCCGAGATCGCTGAGCGGCTGGACGCGCTGCATCGTGGCGAACAGCCGCCTGCAATCCACCATATGATTGAAAGGCAAGCGGTGCCCAGGCACGATGACATGCCATTGAAACCCTATCTTGACGCGACCTGACGCCGAGGCAGCGACAACAATCCTCGCCCTCTCCCGGAAGCCGATAACATCGGCTCGTCCGTCTTCCAGCCGTAGCGCCTCCTCCTCCGATACAAGCCGGGGCTGGTTAAGCACAAGGGCGACCTGAATCGGGTCCTTGCCGGTGCTCGACGTCCGACATCACTTCAGCGGCACGCGCAACAGACCCGTGACTACGGCGGCTTATGTCCCTTGTCTTTGCCGTCTGTACGCTAAGTCAATCTATAGCGCGTTCGGAGGAGATTCTCATGTTTAAGCGCATAGTTTTACTTGGCCTTACTTTGTTTCCGACAGTGGCTTTAGCGCAATCACCCGATCTTGAAGCGACGTGTAAAACAGTAGCCAAAAACTTCTTCTTGTCGGATGGACTCACAATCGGCACGGTTCAGTCCTTTCCTGAACTCAAGCCGCTAGGCGTGCGTATGACCTATTCCATGCGGCAAGGAACAGCGTCCGCCGAGATGACGGATACGTTCGAATGCGAATTCAATAAAGCTGACAAACCCCATGATCTTGCCAAGTTCTGTGTATCGACCACCTGCTATACGCCCAATGATAACGATGCCGACCGCAAGCGGCGTTTCGAGGAGATGCGTATCCTTCTGCAGCGAGCGGAAAAGTAGGTATGGCGAAATTTATGAACGTTGTCAGTCAATTAGTGGATTACTGTCTCGAGATCCATATCAGCATTGATGGCAGCGGCGGCTAGTCTTTCAAAATTGCGGCATAGCGTGGATCGAATTCCAGGCTGATCGGTCCGGCGGCGGCGCCGAGTGCGACGGACCAAGGGTCGGCCATGCCAACCTGCAAGCGCGGAACTGTCCGATCCGGGCGCTCGGCGAGCGACGGCAGCAATGGTCCCATGGCGGCGATCAGCCGATCCACCAGAATCTGCGGTGCGCTGCCGCATAGAATGACGGTCTGCGGATCGAAGACGGTTTCGATCAGGTGCACGCTCCATCTCAGATCGGATGCAGCCGCTTCGATCCATTCAACGATCCTGCGATCCTCAGCGGACACGAGGTCGCCGATCTTGGCATAGATATCCGGATCAGCCGGATCGAAGGATAGATATTGGTAGAGCGAAGCGAGCGAAGCGCGATGTTCGAGCGGCGTCGACTTGCCGCCGACGGACAGCAAGGCCATCCCGATTTCGCCGGCATTGCCGTTCGCACCGGTATAGAGCTCGCCGCCAAGAATAAGGCCTGCACCGATGCCATAGCCGATATAGAGGCAAACCGCATGATCCAGCCCATGCGCTGCGCCGACCATTCTTTCGGCGATCGTGGCTGCGGCAGCGTCGTTTTGGATGCTGACGTCGAGACCGGTGCCGAGGGCAAGGGTTTCAAGCAGCGGAAATTTTTGCCAGGCCTCCATCATCCAGGGATCATCACCGTTTCCGGCGAGGCCGAAGGGGCCCGGCATCGCCGCGCCGAGCCCGACGAGCCTCTGTTCGGATTGGGTTGCGATGACCGCCAGACGGCGCCGGACGGCGGCAACAAGATCGAGAATGACCCTGATGCCTGTCGTCGGCCCGCCCGAGGGAAGCTTCGCCTCCAGTCGTACCAGCACATTTCCGACGAGATCGACGGCAATCGCCCTTGTCATATGCCGGTCGATTTGGAGACCGATGGCAAACGCTCCTTCCGGAACCAAGGCATAGGGTGTCGAAGGCTGCCCGCGGCCGTTGCGCACCGTCTGCATCGATGTCACGAGGCCGTCGCGTTCGAGCTCCTCGATAATGTTGGAAACCGTTTGTTTCGTCAGCCGCGTTGCACGCGCCAGATCCGCGCGGGAGAGCGCTCCATTGACGCGCAAGGCATCGATCATCACCCGACGGTTATGGGCACTGGTGCCTTCGTGATTGGTGCCGCTCTTGGCGCGGATCGGGCGGGTATCGTTCATGTGCAATTCCCTCTTGACACCAGTAGAGTATTGAAGAAGTAATTAAGTCAAGACAATTGACTTAATAAGAAACCAAAGAGTTTCACGGGAACAACCCGGCCGAACGAGGCCCTGACGATGATCCAACAGGAACGAGGCATCCGATCCCGGCTGCCTTTTCAACAACCGGTCGCGACGCAGAGCCGCCATCGGAAATCCGGAAAGTCAAAAAACTGGAGGGTGTAATGTTGAAATCCATACACAAGACGCTGCTCGGCGCCGCGCTGATCGGCATGTCCTTTGCATCGCATGCATTTGCCGAAACGACGATCAACGCACTTTTTATGGCACAGGCCGCCTATAGCGAAGCCGACGTGCGCGCCATGACCGACGCCTTCACCAAGGCCAATCCCGATATCAAGGTCAACCTCGAGTTTGTTCCTTATGAGGGCCTGCACGACAAGACCGTGCTGGCACAGGGCTCCGGCGGCGGCTATGACGTCGTCCTCTTCGATGTGATCTGGCCGGCCGAATACGCGACGAACAAAGTGCTCGTCGACGTGTCCTCGCGCATCACCGACGACATGAAAAAGGGCGTGCTGCCCGGCGCCTGGACCACGGTTCAATATGACGGCAAATATTTCGGCATGCCGTGGATTCTCGATACGAAATATCTGTTCTACAACAAGGAAATCCTGGAAAAAGCCGGCATCAAGAACCCACCGAAGACCTGGGATGAGCTCGCCGAACAGGCAAAAACGATCAAGGACAAGGGACTGCTGGCGACGCCGATTGCCTGGAGCTGGTCGCAGGCCGAAGCCGCCATCTGCGACTACACGACACTCGTCAGCGCCTATAAGGGAGACTTCCTGAAGGACGGCAAGCCCGCCTTCCAGACAGGCGGTGGTCTCGATGCCCTGAAATACATGGTTTCAAGCTATACGTCCGGCCTTACCAATCCGAACTCCAAGGAATTTCTTGAGGAAGACGTCCGCAAGGTCTTCGAAAACGGCGACGCTGCTTTCGCGCTGAACTGGACTTACATGTACAACATGGCGAACGATCCGAAGGACAGCAAAGTGGCCGGCAAGGTTGGTGTCGTACCGGCTCCGGGCGTTGCCGGTAAGAGCGAAGCCTCTGCCGTGAACGGTTCGATGGGCCTCGGCGTCACGACCGCCAGCAAACATCCGGACGAAGCCTGGAAATACATCAGCTTCATGACCTCGCAGCCGACGCAGAACCAATATGCCAAGCTCAGCCTGCCGATCTGGGCGTCCTCCTATCAGGACCCTGCCGTCACGAAGGGACAGGAAGAACTGATCGCGGCGGCAAAGGTCGGCCTCGCCGCCATGTACCCGCGCCCGACGACGCCGAAATACCAGGAGCTTTCGACGGCGCTTCAACAAGCGATCCAGGAATCACTGCTCGGCCAGTCCTCGCCGGAAGATGCGTTGAAATCGGCTGCCGCTAACAGCGGTCTCTAAGGTCGCCTAAGACGGGCGGCGCAAAGTGCCGCCCGTTTTCAATCCAGCCCGACGAATAAAAAGAGTGGCCCTGAATGTCCGGCACCTGGATGACAACCCGCGCGTGGCTTTTGATGTTGCCGCTCCTCGTGGTCATGATCGCCGTCATTGGATGGCCCTTGGTCGATACCGTCCGTCTCTCCTTCACCGATGCCAAGCTTGTCGGCACCGAAGGCAATTTCGTCGGGATCGATAACTTTACAAAGATGTTGTCCGGTTCGAACTTCCAGCGGACCCTCGTCACGACCGCCTTGTTTGCGATCATTTCCGTTGCCGCCGAGATGGTGATCGGCGTGCTTGCCGCATTGCTGCTCAATCAGGAATTCCGTGGCCGCACGGCGCTGCGCGCACTGATGATCCTGCCTTGGGCACTACCGACCGTCGTGAATGCGACACTATGGCGGCTGATCTATAATCCGGAATATGGTGCCTTGAATGCTGCGCTGACGCAGCTTGGTCTGATTGATGCCTATCGTTCCTGGCTGGGGGAACCGGGCACCGCGCTGGCGGCGCTGATCGTCGCCGATTGCTGGAAGAATTTTCCCCTCGTCGCGCTGATCGCTTTGGCGGCGCTGCAGGCTGTTCCGCGGGAAATCACTGCTGCCTCGCTGGTCGACGGCGCCGGGCCGATAGCGCGTTTTCGCTTCGTGATCCTGCCATATCTCGCCGGTCCGCTGATGGTGGCGCTGGTGCTGCGGACCATCGAAGCCTTCAAAGTCTTCGATATCATCTGGGTCATGACGCGCGGCGGCCCCGCGAACAGCACACGCACATTGTCGATCCTTGTCTATCAGGAAGCCTTCTCCTTTCAGCGGGCTGGATCCGGCGCCTCGCTGGCACTGATGGTGACGCTGCTGGTGACGGTGCTCGCCGCCGGCTATGCCGCATTGGTGCGTAAGACGGTGGGGAGTGCTGCCTAATGGAACGCAAAAACCCGATCTTCACCCTATTCATCTACGTCTCCGCGATCGTGCTGGCCGCCGTCATTCTCGCGCCGATCCTCTGGCTGTTCGTCATGAGCATCTCGCCGGCGGCCGATCTCGCGGCGAAGCCGTTGCGCTGGTGGCCGCAAACGACCGATTTTTCCCGTTACCGGTTGTTGTTCTCGACGATCGAGAACAGCACTGGCGCCGCCTTCACTTCCTCGCTGCGCAACAGTATCGAGGTCGCCGGCATGGCGACAATCGCCGCCATTGCGCTGGCCATCCCGGCTGGCTGGGCCGTATCGCGCACGCCGTCGGTCGGCTGGTCGCTGTCCATGGTGATCGCCACCTACATGCTGCCGCCGGTGGCGCTCGCTGTGCCGCTCTATATGGGCCTTGCCTATCTCGGCATGCTGAACAACGTCTTCGGGCTTGCGCTTGTCTATCTCACCATCCTCGCGCCGTTCACGACCTGGCTGATGAAATCCGGTTTCGATTCCATTCCAAGAGAAATCGAATCCGCTGCCATGATCGACGGCGCCGGCCTGTTCCAGACGCTGAAGATCATTACGCTGCCGCTTGCGATGCCGGTGATTGCGACATCAGCGCTCTTCGCATTCCTGCTGGCCTGGGATGAATTCTTCTATGCGCTGCTCTTTACATCAGACCAGCGGGCGAAGACCCTGACCGTCGCCATAGCCGATCTGGCTGGCGGCCGTGTATCTGATTACGGACTGATTGCGACCGCCGGTGTGCTTGCCGCCCTGCCCCCGGTGCTGGTCGGTCTCGTCATGCAACGCGCCCTGATTTCGGGGCTGACAAGCGGCGGCGTCAAGGGGTGACCATGACCGAACAAAAAACACGACCGACGGGACTTGTTGCAATCGATCGCGAAATGGCGCGCCAGCATGCGGATGCCATTGCCTCCTACGAAGGCGCTTCCGAAATGGCTGCAAAGGCGGCCGCCTCGCTGAAGAGAACGGGCAAGCTCCTGCTGCTCGGCATGGGTGGATCGCACGCCGTCAACCGCGCGGTCGAACCGCTCTATCGCACTCTGGGCATCGATGCGATCGCGCTACCGCTATCCGAACAGCTCGGCCAGCCGCTGTTGCTGAACGGCCGGACGATCTTCGTTACCTCGCAATCCGGTGAAAGCGCCGAAGTGGTCCGTTGGTTCAATGAGGCCGGCGGTAGGGACGAGACATTCGGGTTGACGCTGGAAGGCCACTCATTCCTGGCAAAGACTGCACCGTCCCTAGTCGGCGCCGGCGGCACGGAATTGGCCTTCGCTGCAACACGCAGCCTGACTGTCACCTTTGCCCTGCATCTCGCAATCCTTGCAGCGCTTGGTGAAGATCCGACAGCAGCGCTTGCCGTTTTGAAATCGCCTCAAGACATCGACATCACCACCGCACTCTCCGCACTCGCGAACGTCCAAACAGTCGTTACCTCTGGCCGCAGATTGCAGGGCGTCGCGGAAGCGCTCGCACTTGGTTTGACGGAGCTGTCTCGCCGCCCATGTTTCTCGCTCGAAGGCGGGCAGCTTCGGCACGGGCCGATGGAAATGCTCGGACCGAACATGGGCGTCGTTCTGTTCCGTGGGCGGGACAATACGGCAGGCCTTGTCACCGCGATGATCGTCTCCGCCGTGGAAACCGGTGCTCCGACCGTCGTCTTCGATGCATCCGGCGAGGAGCCGGTGGCGGGAGCAGTGACGCTCCGCTTCGAGCCCGCAAGCGGCCTCGCGGCGATCTTCGCCATGTTGCCCGTCGCACAACGGCTGATGATCGCTTTTGCCGAAGCCCGCGTCGACAATGCCGGAACGCCGGTCCGCTCGACGAAAATCACGCGGAGTGAATGAATGAAGCCGCTTGCAGTCATCGGTAATGTCAATGTCGACTTGATTCTTGGGCCTGCGGCGCCTTGGCCGAAGGCAGGCACCGAAATCATCGTCGACCATGACGAACTGCGTGTCGGCGGTGCAGCCGGAAATAGCGCGCTCGCGTGGGATGGGCTTGGCGTCAGCTTCGAGATCGCCGCGAATGTCGGCAGCGATCAGTTTGGTCGCTGGCTGAGCGAAGCCTTTGGCGAACGCGCGGCGCATTGGCCGGTGCGGCCGGAGCCGACGACGCTTTCGGTGGGCATTACCCATCCCGACGGCGAACGGACCTTTTTTACGACCCGCGGTCACCTGCCACGTCTCAGCCTTGCAGACGTCCTTGCCGTTCTCGACGGGCCGAAGCTTTCCGGCGGCTACGCTCTGCTCTGTGGCTCCTTCCTGACCGACGACCTGACCCAAGACTACGACGCCTTGTTCAATTGGGCCGATGAACACCGGATCACTGTCGCCCTCGATACCGGATGGCCGCTCGATGGTTGGACAGACGAAAACTGCGCCGCCGCGCTTGGATGGCTGTCGCGTTGCGGCGTCGCCCTGTTGAATGAGGTCGAAGCAACCACGCTCGCAGGTCTCGATGATCCGGCAGACGCTGCACGCCAGCTTCGCTCGCATATGCCGGATGGGGCTGTTGTCGTCGTCAAACGTGGTCCCGATGGCGCGATCGCCATCGATCAGCGGGGCGAATTCGTTGTAGCCACCGCCCCCAACGTGAAAGTCGTGGATACGATCGGCGCCGGCGATGTCTTCAATGCCGCGTTCCTGGCGGCGCTTGCCCGCGGCGAGCCACTTTCGATCTCCTTGACGGCTGGAACTGAGGTCGCCTCACGCGCCATTTCCACCCTTCCCCGTAGCTACGGCAAGCTCAAGGCTTCCGCGGAGACCATGCGATGAGCGCGCTCGAAATCCAGAATATTCGCAAGACCTATAGTCAAGTCGAGACACTGAAAGGCATCGACATCTCGCTTGAAAGCGGCGAATTCCTGGTGCTGCTCGGCTCCTCCGGCTGCGGTAAGTCCACGCTGCTGAACATCATCGCCGGTCTTGCCGAGGCGACCAGCGGTGACGTGCGGATAGGCTCTCGCTCGGTTCTTGGCGTGCACCCCAAAGACCGCGACATCGCCATGGTGTTCCAATCCTATGCGCTCTATCCAAACTTGACGGTCCATCGCAATATCGGCTTCGGCCTTGAGATGCGCAAAGTGCCGGCGGCAGAGCGCGACAAGGCCGTGCGCGAGGCGGCGAAACTGCTCCAGATCGAAAATCTGCTGGACCGCAAGCCAAGCCAGCTTTCCGGTGGCCAGCGGCAGCGCGTCGCAATCGGCCGAGCACTGGTGCGCAAGCCGGAAGTCTTCCTTTTCGATGAGCCGCTTTCGAACCTCGACGCCAAACTGCGCATGGAAATGCGCACGGAACTCAAACGTCTTCATCAGATGCTGAAGACGACGATCGTCTATGTCACCCACGATCAGATCGAGGCGATGACGCTCGCCACCCGGATCGCGGTCATGCGGGATGGAAAGATCGAACAGTTGGGCACGCCGGAGGAGATCTACAACAGCCCTGCAACGCTCTATGTCGCAACCTTCGTCGGCGTACCGCCTATGAACCTTTTGAAGACGACGCTTCGCCGCGAAGGGTTGGAGTTGCAAGGCGCAGGCACGTATCTGCGGCTTCCCGATCGCTTCAAGGGTAAGGTGGAAGAAGGCCAGCAGCTTGTTCTCGGCATACGGCCGGAGGCATTGCGCCTGGAACAAGCCGCTCTGTCGATCGAGGCTATGCCTGAAATAGCGGAGCTGACCGGCCCCGAACTCGTCGTCACCGCCCTCGCCGGAGATCAGCGGTTGACCGCTTGTCTTCCTCCGCGCACGTCAATCGGAAACAACCGTAAGCTAACGCTATCCTTCGACGATGAAGCGATACATCTTTTTGACGCAGAAACGGGCCTCAGCTGCCTTCGTTAGGCGACTGAGCTGATTATTTCGCATCGTGAAAGATGATCCCGACCGTATGGCGCATGCCTGATCGAAGACGGCTGACGCCGTGCCGGAGGTTGACGCGGTAGCTCCCCTTGGAGCCCTGAACCGGACGATTGTGGACCGCAAAGGCGACCGCGTCGCCCTGGCGCAACGGCACCACCTCGACGCGGCTTTGCATCCGCGGGCGCTGTTCCGTCAGGACGAACTCGCCGCCCGTGAAATCCCTCCCCGGTTCGGAAAGCAGGATCGCCACCTGCAGCGGAAATGCGAGGTCGCCATAGAGGTCCTGGTGCAGGCAGTTAAAGTCGCCCGGGACGTATTGCAACAGCAATGGCGTCGGCCGCGTCTGGCCCGCATCATGGCATTGCTTGAGTAACGCAGCATGGTTTGCGGGGTAACGCTGATCGATACCCATGCGGCCGTTCCAGTCGTTGGCAACCTCGGCCAACCGCGGATAAAGTGCCGTGCGCAGACCGCCAAGCAGGTCGGGCAACGGATATTTGAAATAGCGGTATTCGCCCTTGCCGAAGCCATGGCGCGCCATGTGAATATGGCTGCGGAAATGCTCCTCCTGCGGATAAAGATCGGCAATCGCCCGGCATTCCTCAGGCGACAGCAACCTCTCCATAACCGCGCAGCCGTACCCGCTCAGTTCTTCCGACAGCTTCTGCCAATCATAGGCAGCGACCCGCGCCTCCGCGGCGGAGGCCGATGGATCAAGTTTGGAATGGGCATTCATGCTCTAGCCTCCTTCTCGATGAGAGCACGCTTTCGCTCGATGCCCCAGCGATAGCCCGACAACGTGCCATTGCTGCGGACGACCCGGTGGCAGGGTATGCCCAAAGCGATTGCGTTTGCCGCACAGGCGCTGGCAACCGCGCGGGCTGCCTTCGGCTCGCCGATGCGTCGGGCAAGCGCGGCGTAGGTTACCATGGCGCCGCATGGAATTGCGCGAAGAGCATCCCACACCCGGCGCTGGAACGGCGTGCCACGCCGCATATCGAGCGGCAGATCCAACCCGGCTTCCGGTCTTTCGATGAACTGGGCAACCTTGTCGATGTCGTCGCAGAGGCGCGGTTCGTCCGAGATCAGTTTATTCGTCGGAAAGCAGACGGCGAGATCATTCGTTAGCGCATCGTCGTCCGATCCGATCAGGATAGCACAGACCCCGACGGCGCTGCGTGCGACGAGAATTTTGCCTAAGGTGCTATCGCCGATCGAATAGGCGATAGCGTTTTGGATGTCTGTCCTCGTCGTCAGCAGCTCGCGCCGCGATGAGGTATCGGTGTTGATGAGGTTCATTTGCTTAGCTCGATGATCCTTATGATCATCGACAGTAGAGCTGCAGACGTCGGCCCTCACTCCGGTCCTTGCTTTCAAATCGACAACTTTTCTCGGCTATTGGTGATTCACCGTCGATTATCTCTTCGGGGAAAACAATCTCGTTTTAGCCATGCCGGTAGCCTCGGACTGGCGGTCAGCAGTTCCATCGGGGTCAAACGGGCCGGTCGTGTTGAGCCTATCGGAACGTCCCGATCATGGGGTGAAGGATCGGCCGATAGCCTGCCCGAAGCGCCATGAATGTCGACGGCGGGGTCAGCATGCCGTCGGCGTGGGTGAGTTCCTGTGGCGGCTCATAGCCATGCTCTGCCCAGCGAAAAGCTCGGCCATTGGCAATCGTGTAAGCCGAACCGTCTGCCGCGACAACCGTACCATCCGGCAGCTGAGAGTGTGGTCCCGGAAGCGGGTGTATCCGCTTGCGCCCGCGCTCCGTGCGTTCGCTGTGGAGGACGGCATCCATGATGGTTACCGAGGGCTCGGCCTGTCCCCTCGCGCCCGCCCACGCCGCGCGGAATTTTTTAGCGGCATCGCGCCGACAGAAGAAACAAGGACGATGGCCGGCTGCCAATGCCACGGCCTCATCGAGAAAGAAGAGTTCGGTCCAGCTCCGGCTGGCCATGACATCTCGGCGGCGGCCTTTGTATTCGCAAGTGCAAACCAGCCATGCCTTGGTCGACCAGCGTTTGTTCAGCAACGTTTTGGTAGCCGGATCGTGGATGATACCGCGATTGCCCGTAAACAGTCCTCGTTGCGAAATGGCAACGATATCGCCAAAGGGGGTCACGCGATTCTGAAGCGGAGCGCTCATGGGAGAATATTGCCTCGCTCGCGCGGCGTGCGCCAGAGATATCGCGATGCAGCGGTGCGACGCGGGGAGATGCTCATCGGGTCCTCAGCGGCCTTCGGCCGCTTCACGATCAAGCAGAACACGTTTTCGCTCCACGCCCCAGGCGCAGCCGGAAAGCGAACCGTCGTTCCGCACCACCCGATGGCACGGGATCGCGACGGCCAGATTATTGGCCGCGCATGCTGCGGCAACGGCGCGCACCGCCTTGGGCGAGCCGATCCGGAGGGCAACCTTCGCGTAGGAAACAGTCTGGCCAGCCGGTATTT
This sequence comes from Rhizobium jaguaris, assembly GCF_003627755.1. NCBI lineage: Bacteria > Pseudomonadati > Pseudomonadota > Alphaproteobacteria > Hyphomicrobiales > Rhizobiaceae > Martinezella > Martinezella jaguaris. The sequence goes on from NZ_CP032695.1 coordinate 2,316,533, forward strand.
GCTGCAAGGCCTGCCAAACGCGCCGCTGAAAGGCCGTTCCGCGAACATCAAGCGGCAAGTCGATCCCGAGACCGGGCGCTTCCACGAGACCGACAACGCGCGCCACAAGGGCTTCGTAATCGCCATCGGCGCCGATCAGATTGGCGTTGGGAAAACGATCCTGAAGATTGCGCACCAGCGCATCGGGATCGCTGCCGAGGAGAATGGCCGCCACGCCTCTTTTGCTCGACGCCACCAGGATCGCGCCCAGGGACGATTGACCGACCGCAAAACGTATATCCTCGTTGGCACCTCCCAATCGATATTGGGTCGGCGTCATTCCGAGCATATCGGTGGATTTTTCGTAGAAACGCCCGCTCGAATTAAACCCGGCATCGTAGATCGCTTCGGTCACGCTGTTGCCGTTTGCAAGGCCTTCGCGCACCTTGGCGGCACGATGTGCCGAGGCGTAGTCCTTGGGCGTCAGGCCGGTTGCCGATTTGAACAGCCGGTGAAAATAGCTGGCGCTGCGTCCGGCAGCGTCCGCGAGCTCGTTCAGAGACGGTTCTTCCTCGCTCTCTTCGATCAAGCGGCAAACGCGCGCGACGATCGCGGCGTTCTCATCATCCGTGGAAGGGCCATCCGGATTGCATCGCTTGCAGGCGCGAAAACCGGTCGCTTTGGCAGCTTCCAGCGAGTCATGCAGTTGCACGTTCCTGGGGTTTGCGGTTCGCGACGGACAGGACGGCCGGCAATAGACGCCGGTCGTCGCCACCGAGTACCAGAGATGACCATCGGCAGACCGGTCACGGGTGACAATGCGTGCCCAACGCGGATCATCGGCCACCGCTGTTTGTGTAAAAGTCGTCCGGTTTCTGGGCATCACGGTCATATCGTTCGTCCCTGTATTATCCAGCGCAAGGACACCATTCTTGGCAGTCGAAGAGCCGCGCGGCCACCCGATTCCTGCGTGACCAGAGACCACAGGAGGTCGCCGCCCGGAACGATGGGCGGCGGCCTCTCCATCAGGCGGCCTTGATGAGGCCAAGCTGCGCGAGCGCCGTCACACCGTCATCGAGGCCGATTTCCTCGGCGATCTTGCCGTTCTCGATGCGCAGGATCGTGGTGCCGGTGAAGCGCATCTTGCGTCCGGTTGCAGCCGGCAGCGAACCGACCAGAAAGTCGGCAAACGCCGGACCGTTGTGGGTGCCGCCGCCTTCCCACTGGCCGACGACATAGTCGCCTTCGGCAATGAGATCGGCTGTGCCCCAGAAATTGAGATCCGGGAATGCCGTGCGAAAATCAGTCATAAAGGCCTTGATATCGTCACGGCCACGACGCGGCTCATGCAGCGAGTATTTCAGCAACATGTCCGGCGCGGCGATGTCGTCGACGACAGACAGGTTGCAGGTCTCACCCCAGAATTCGGTGAACCAACGCGCAACGATGGCCTTGTTGTCTTCTTCTTTGCTCATGTGGATTTCCTTCTTGATCTATCCAGCAGGGATCACCGATCTCGGTCGATGACCTGAACAAAGGGATAGGCCGGTCCGGCGGCGTCAAAACTCCGGTTCTTGCCCCGCAATCGAATCCGTCGAGTTACAAAGCCGCCGGAACGCAACTACCCCAGATAGCGCTTTCGACTGCTTATGGTGGTGACAGACGCCGCATAAAAGGAGATGGTTTGGTTTGAAAGCAAGGAACGGGGTGCCGGCCGACCGGATCGGTGGGAAAGTTCGCCTGTCACAGAGGGAGAACGCAGATGAAAGCTCAAATCACCGTGCTTGCCGCGCTCGCGGTCTTCGCAGCCTCTCCGGCGTCCGCAATCGAGCGGCTGCGAACCGACACGAGGTCGTGCGCTGAAATCCAGTCCTTCGTTCGGGCGAACCGCGCGGTTATCCTGCAGTATCCGCCGTCCCGGGGTTCCGGTCCTCTGCTCTATGACCGCGCCGTCGCCAATTCCAATGTTTGCCTTGGCAACGGCTTCGCTGAACAAAGCTATGTGCCGTCGAAGGATACACGCAATTGCGCCATCTGGATCTGTAGCCCCACCACCGATCTACGCCCGTGATCAGGCCAGTCCTGGATTGGAAGAAAGGTACAGGAAAGAGTTGCTGTGCCCGAAGCTCGACAGGTTTAGACGATCAGACAACAACGACAAGCTTTCCCATGGCACCGTCACCCTCCATAAGACGATGCGCTTCGCGAATGTCATGAAAGTCAAAAGTCCGAGCCGGCTTGGCATTGTAGATGCCGGCCTCCACCTGTTCGACGATGGCTTGCAAGGGAACGTCATCAAGTTCGAAGTCTGGCGTACCGAACATGAAGCTGGCAAAAAAACTGAGCTGAACGCCGCTCGGCATATGCGACAGCGGATCGAACGCGTCGATACCGCTGCCGCCGCCAAGAAAACCTGCCATGCAGAGATGGCCGCCCCGTCGCACCATCTTCAGTGAATCCAGCAGGGTTGACGTGCCGACGATATCGAGGACAGCGTCGAGGCCCGATGAATAATGCCGGCGTATGGTCTCGCTGAGCGACGGCTCGTCCAAGACAGCTTGGTGTGCGCCAAGATCGCGAAGGCCCGACAGCCGTTCCGGCCGGCGCGTCGTCGCAATAACAATGGCGCCTGCAGCGGCGGCAATGTTGATCGCAGCCTGGCCGAGTGCGGAGGTTGCACCTCTGATTAGAAGTGTCTGTCCATCGGCGATCGTGAGATTGCGATGCAGACATGTCCACGCTGTCGCATAGGATTCAGGAATGGCGGCGAGGTCCGCCCACGACAGTCTCGATTTGATCGGTACGACATTAGCTGCGGGAACACGTGTCTGCTCGGCATAGCTGCCATTGATGCTGCGTCCCATACCACCCATCAGCGCGGCAACCTTGGTCCCGATTTCAAATCGGCCACTCGGATCATGCAGGATTTCTCCAACGCATTCGATGCCGCTGATCTTCGCGACCTCACCCCACTTGCCGCTGCGCATATACGTCTCGGCGCGATTGAGACCAAATGCACGCACGGCGATGACGATGGTTCCCTCTGTCGGCTCGGGATCCGTTTGATGGATTATTTCGAGGACATCCGGTCCCCCATATTCCTTGAACCTTATGGCTTTCATGACTTTCTCCCTTGTTTGGACAAAGCCTTTTTATCGGAGAGTTTCGTAGATATATTGTTCGAAATTCGAGCAATCTTTTTAGAGAAAATCTACAATGAATGGCATTACGTTGCAGCAGTTGAAGTGTTTTGATGCGGTTGCCACAGAAGGCAGCTTTCAGGCTGCCGCCGATCGGCTGCTGCGCACCCATCCGACCGTGGTCGCCGCCGTAAGAAATCTGGAGGTGCAACTCGGCTTTCCACTTCTCGACCGCAGCGGCTATCGCGTAGTCCTGACAGAAAGAGGCCGTGCTTTTCATGCCAAGGCGCAAAATCTCTTGCGACAGGCCGATGGCCTCGGCACATTCGGGAAGCAGCTTGCCATGGGAGAAGAAACGGCATTGCGGGTGGTTGTCGGCGACCTCTGCCCACTTGAGCCGACGCTGCAATGCCTGCGAAATTTTTCGATAGACAATCCTGCGACCCGTCTCGATCTCTATTTCGAAGCGATCTCAGGACCCTGGGAGCGGCTCGCGGACGACGAGGCCGATTTGATCTTTCATCACATAGACAAGAGCGACCCCTTGTTCGACTACATCGACCTCTCCTCCGTCGACCTTGTTCCCGTTATCGCACCGGAAGTATTCCCCGGCTCTTCTACCCGAACAGATCACGCCGCCTCATCTTCAAGACCTCGTGCAATGCATCATCCGTGATACGGCCCGCCATTCGCCACCGAAAGACTACTACGTCCTTAGAGGTGCAAGATATCTCACCGTCAGCGATCAGCTCATGAAGAAACAGGTGATCCTGAATGCGATGGGCTGGGGACACATGCCGCATTTCCTGGTCGAAGAGGAAATACGCCAAGGCCTCCTCATCGACTTTACCAATGCCGACTTCAAGGGCGGCCGCATCGATCTGGTGGCCGCCCGCCGCAGGGACAGACCACACGGGCCGGCCGCTAATCGGCTATGGCGCTACATAGCCGCACACATCGGTCGTTGGACGCCGTAAGGACGCGCCATCTGTCTTCGTCAGCGGCGATCGCTGGCGTCGATTCGCCGATTGACAATCCTGCCGGTCATTCGGATATCGCGCTCTTCTTTGATGGATGCCTTGTCGAACGAATCGGCCGTAGGTCAACCGGAGGCTGACATTGGCGTGAAATCGCTCATCGCACCGCTGAAAGGCTTTGGCAGTGGAGAGGCGTAGGAGCCGCGCTTGCTGGTGGAAAGGCCGAGCGACACCAGAGCTTCCGCCTGTTTGACGGCCGCCGCGACGCCGTCGATCACCGGCACGCCGTAGATCTCCTGCAACTCGCGCGCAAGATCGGTCATGCCGGCGCAACCGAGCACGATCGCTTCTGCTCCGTCTTCTTCCAGCGCTCGTTCGATTTCAGACCGCAGCTTGCCGATCGCGCCGGATGCGGCATCCTCGAGTTCCAGTACGGCGATATCGGAGGCACGCACCTTTGCCCGCCCGCCCATGCCGTAACGTTGGATGAGGTTGTCGATCAGGACCCGCGAACGCTCCAGCGTTGTCACGACCGTGAAGCGCTGGGCGAGAAAGCCGGCCGTCGCGACGGCGGATTCGCAAAGCCCGAGAACAGGGACATCCGAAAACGTGCGCGCCGCGTCGAGACCCGTATCATCGAAACAGGCGACGATCGCGGCATCATAACCCGTCGTCTGCCGCTCCTTGAGTTCGCTCAGAAGGCCGGGAACGGCAAGGGCGCCGTCATAATATCCCTCGATAGAGGCTGGTCCCGTCCGTGAGGTGGCGGCAATGATTTCTGTCCCCGACGCAGCGACAGCGCGGGCGGTAATCGCGGCCTTTTCGGTCATCGACGCACTGGTGTTCGGATTGATGAGCAATAAACGCATGATCTCAGCTTTTCTTGGCCTGCCGGCGGCCAAGCATGGCCATGATGCCGAGCGCCACGAGAATGATGGTGAAGGAAAAGAGGGTCGTCACCGTTCCCAGCGCATAAAGCACGGGTGTGGTGACGTTGGTGGTCATGCCGTAGATCTCCAGGGGCAGCGTGTTGTAGGTGCCGGATGTCATCAACGTGCGCGCGAACTCGTCATAGGACAGCGTGAAGCCGAACAGACCGACGCCGATCAGGCTCGGCGCGATCATCGGCAGCACGACGTAGCGGAAGGTCTGCCATGAAGTCGCCCCGAGATCGCGAGCGGCCTCCTCGTAAGCCGGCGAAAAACGGTTGAAGACGGCGAACATGATCAGCACGCCGAAGGGAAGAGTCCAGGTCAGATGTGCGCCGAAGGCGGAGGAATACCAGGCCGGAGCAAGACCGCCCTGCTGGAAGACGACGCCGATGCCGAGGGAAATGATGATGGACGGAACCACGAGACTGGCAACCGTCGCGTAGAACAGCAGCGACGCCCCGCGGAAGCCGCGGCGGAAGGCCAGGCCCGCGAGCAGCGAGACGACGACAGTAACGATCATCACCATCAGCCCGAGCATGAAGGATCGACGGAAGGAGGCGCCGAAATCGCCGACCGCCTGTTTCTCAAACAGGTTTGCAAACCAATGCAGCGAGACACCGTTCAACGGGAAGGTCAGGCCGCCATCCGGTCCCTGGAAGGAGAGGATGAGGATCGCCGAAAGAGGCCCATAAAGGAACAGCACGAAGACGATGAAAAAGATCGCCAGGACATAGAATTCCAGGCTGCGTTTTTCGCGGTTCATCTCAAAGCTCCTTGCGGATATCGACGACCCGCAGGATGGCGGAGACCATCAGCAGGACGAGGATCAGCAGCACGACAGCATTCGCAGCCGCGGCCGGGTATTGCAGCAGCGACATCTGATTTTTCATCATCAGCGCGATGGAGGCGCTCTGGCCGCCGGACATGACCTGCACGGTCGAAAAATCCGCCATGACCAGCGTAACAACAAAGATCGTGCCGATCGCCATACCGGGCTTGGCAAGCGGGATCACGACGTTCCAAAGGACCTGCCAGCCGCTGGCGCCGGCGTCGCGCGCCGCTTCGAACAGCGAGCGGTCGATGCGCATCAGCGTGTTGAAGATCGGCGTCACCATGAACAGCGTATAAAGATGCACCATGGCGAGCACGACGGCAAAATCGGAATAGAGAAGCCATTCGATCGGCTTCGGAATGAGCCCCATCTGGATCAGGGTCGAATTGACGAGACCGTTGCGCCCGAGCACCGGGATCCAGGAGATCATACGGATGATGTTCGACGTCATGAAAGGCACGGTGCAGACGAGGAAGAGGATCATCTGCGTCGACGTGCGGCGGATATGGAAGGCGAGGAAATAGGCGACCCAGAAACCGATCACCAGCGTCAATGCCCAGACGATGGCGGTGAATTTCAGGGTGTTGAGATAGGTCTTCCAGGTGACCCACGAACCCAGCGTATCGGTGTAGTTCGTGGTCAGGAAGGCGGGATAGAGACCGGCGAAATCATAGTCCCAGAAACTGACGACGCCGATCATCGTGATCGGCAGGAGGAAGAAGAAACCCAGGATCAGAAAGAGCGGCGCTGCCTGCAGATAGGAGATGAGCCATAGCGGCACGCCGAAACCACCACCTGCTTTCCGTATTGCCTGGTCTGTTTCCGATGAAGCGATCGTCGCCATGTTCCGGTCTCTCCGTTAGCGGCTTCCTCCCCCCGCTTGCGGGGAGAGGATTGGATTGGGGGGCGATACTTAGGCGGCGATGAACTCGTTCCAGCGGCGGACCATATAGCGGTCTTCGTCCATCACGGAGTTCCAGCAGGCGACCGCGCCCATACGGGCTTCGAACGAGCCGCCGTCGCGAACGGCGCCGGCCTTCTCCATGACCTTGCCTTCAGGAGACAAGATATCGCCCTGCGCCGGCTTGCCCTCGATCCAGTAACCCCATTCGTCGGCCGACATGAATTGCTTGGCCGTTTCCATGCAGGCCGAGTAGTAACCCTGGCGGTTGAGATAACCGCCGACCCAGCCGGACGTGTACCAGTTGATATATTCATAGGCCGCATCGAGCTGTGCGCCCTTGAGGTGCGAGGCGAGGCCGAGACCGCCGCCCCAGGCGCGATAACCTTCCTTGAGCGGCTGGAAGGTGCAAGGGATGCCCTTCGAACGAACGGCGGCAACGGCCGGTGACCACATCGACTGGATGACGACTTCGCCCGACGCCATCAGGTTGACGCTTTCGTCGAAGGACTTCCAGAAGGCGCGGAACTGGCCGTCACCCTTGGTCTTGATCAGGAAGTCAATCGTCTTGTCGATCTCCGCCTTCGTCATGTTGCCCTTATCGGCGTATTTGATCTTGCCGGCAGCTTCCATGATCATTGCAGCATCCATGATGCCGATCGACGGGATGTTGAGGATTGCGGTCTTGCCCTTGAAGGCCGGATCGAGGATGTCGGCCCAGCTCGTGATCGGACGGCCGGTCAAGTCCGGACGGATGCCCAAGGTGTCGGCATTGTAGATGGTCGGAACCATCGTCATCCACTGCGTCGGCTCCTTGGCGAATTTCTTTGAACCCTGCGCTTCGACGAAGCCGACCGTGTGCGGCGCCGTGCCCTGGGCGATGACACTGTCCGGCTTCAGCTTGCCGTTGATGAACAGCGGCACGATCTTGTCGTAATATTTGAGCTTCTTGACGTCCATCGGCTGCATGACGCCGGTCGGGAAGACCTTCTTGGCGATCCAGTATTCGATGTCGGCTATGTCATAGCTGTCCGGCTGGGTAACGGCGCGCTGGGCGGCGGCGTCGGAATCGGTCGCCGTCATCTCCAGCGTGATGCCGAGATCGGCTTTGCACTTCTCGGCGATCGCATTGATGTTCGAAACGCCGGTGCCGAACTGGCGAAGCGTGATGTTCGATTGCGCCCAGATGGTCGGAAAGCCGGTGATGAGGCCGGAGCCGGCGATCGCGCCGGCGGCGGCAGCGCCGGTCTTCAAAAGCGAACGGCGGGAGATTCCCTTTGCCGGCTTGGTTGTCTTCGTTTCAGTCGTCATGTCAGTTCCCCTTTTGTGATGCTTACGAGTTATGCGGAAACCCGGCCAAGGAGGATCGCGTCCTCCAGGGCCCAGCTCAGAGACACCGCATCGCCGACCGATACCGGTTTGGCGAAGTAATCGCCGTCGCTCGCGATGACCGTGAAGTCGTCGCTGCCCGCGCCGATGACGGTGATTTTCACCGACGCGCCGCGATATTCGATGTTGGAGACGATACCGTTGAAGCCGAGGGTCTTTTCGGAGGCCTCCTGCAGGCGTACACGGTCGGTGCGGATGCCGATATCGATAGCTTCGCCCACGTCCCGGCCGGTTCCGCGCACCGAAAAAGCCTGCCCCTCGGGCACGACCATCGTCAGCACACCGTTTTCGCTGGATGCCACCCGGCCGGAGAGTACGTTGTGATCGCCCATGAAGCGGGCGACGAAAGCCGTCGCCGGGCGCTCGAAGACTTGACGGGGCGCAGCCGCCTGCTCGATCCTGCCATCGTTCATGATGACGATGATATCGGCGAGCGCCATGGCCTCTTCCTGGCTATGCGTCACATGCACGAAGGTGATGCCCAGCGTCTTCTGCAGCTTCTTCAGCTCGGCGCGCATGCGGATCTTCAGAAACGGATCGAGCGCTGACAGCGGCTCGTCGAGAAGCAGGGCCTCGGGATCGGTAATCAGAGCGCGGGCAAGCGCCACACGTTGCTGCTGCCCACCGGAAAGCTGTGCTGGACGCCGTGTGGCATAGGCTTCCATCTGCATCAGCTTCAGCATGTCAAGCGCCTTGGCCCGGCGGTCGTCCTTGTCCACGCCCTTCATCTTCAGGCTGAAAGCGACATTGTCGATGAGATCGAGATGCGGAAAGAGCGCATAGGACTGGAACATCATCGCCGTTCCGCGCTTGGCAGGCGGGAAATCGGTGACAACGATATTTCCTAGACGGATATCGCCCGACGAGATGCTTTCATGGCCCGCGATCATGCGTAGGGTTGACGTCTTGCCGCAGCCGGATGGCCCCAGAAAACAGCAATAGGAGCCGGCCGGAATCTTCAGGCTTATGGCATGCACGGCGGTCGTCGTGCCATAGACCTTCGAAACGGATGCTATATCGATCTCTGCCGCTTTCGACATCGTGTCTCCCTCTGTTCGAGAAAGACAATGCATCTGCTGTGCCAGTTCTGGTGCAGTGCACCAACTCTTTGTGATTCATGGTTTTTTGCTGCGGACTCAGAAAATTGCCTCATGAGAGGCAAACACCTGTCTGCACATGAAATAGGCTTTCGTCTGCAATATAGGCATTAAATCGTATACAATTAATCCTCAATTTTGCGACAAATTCCGTTTAACTTTCGCGACGAACACGGATATCATCGCATCGATTATCAGGTATCCAATTTCATGAATTCCCCAGCCGACGCGCTCCTGACCTCAAACGATTCCACTGAAACCGGCGCACAGCAGATCCGCGATGCCATTCGCGAAGCGATCGTCGAGCGCCGGCTTTCACCGGGCACGAAACTTTCGGAAAGTGATGTCGGCAATCTGTTCAACGTCAGCCGGACGCTAGCGCGCGCCGCTCTGCAGGCCCTGTCCTATGAAGGGCTTGTCAGCGTCGAGAAAAACCGCGGCGCTTTCGTCGCCTATCCTTCGCCGGACGAAGCCCGGCAGATCTTCGCCGCCCGTCGTCTGGTGGAGCCGGGTATTCTCAGCGAAGCGGCGAAGAGGATCACACCCTTGCAGGTTCAGCACCTGAAGCAACTCCTGCTCGAAGAAGGGCGGCTTATGAGCGAACGTGGCCAGTCCGCACGCCGCGCCGAGATCAAGGCATCGGGCGATTTTCATCTCATGCTCGCTACGATCTCCGGCAATTCAATCATGCAGCGCTTCATGGAGGAGCTTGTCGCGCGCTCGTCGCTTGTGATTGCGCTCTACGGCCAATCGAGCGCCTCGAGCTGTGGTCACGCGGAGCATGGCGACATCATTGCCGCCATCGAACGAAGGGACGTCGAGGCGGCACGTGATCTCATGCTCCACCATATTTCGCATATCGAAGCCGATCTAGATCTGCGGGAGCGCAAGGGCTTCGGTTTAAAAGAAGCTTTCGAGCGTTAAAATGAACTCCGCGGCGCGCCCTTGGTGCAACGCGACCTTCCCCTGAAATACCAAGGTTCTCGGACGGCGCTGACGATATGCTGAAGGGCAACAGCCGAGGAGATCGCTGCGAACGCTTTGCAGAACTATCCGCGATCACGCGTCCTGGGTCCCAGAGGTTCCGGCAAAAATGACGAGCGTCTAATTTAAGCAACAGGCGACAAAGGCTATAAGATTTGATAGATCTATCATCACCGGTTGCGGCTTGACGTGTCGGTGAAAAATTGCCGGGCGCCTTTGCACTGCCAGCCGGACCAGGGTGGAGGAGGAGAGTTGCTATGGCGACATTCCATGTCATGGCCGGTGCGAGCGGTGAATTCACGCGTCCGGAAGTCCGCAAGATAGGTGTCGTGGATCTTGTCGATGCGCTGAAGTTGGGATTGGAAGACTTCAGAGAGAAACCATCCCATTACGTCTTTCTCTGTCTCATGTATCCGATAGCGGGCGTCTTTCTTGTCATGTGGAGTTCCGGCGCCAACCTGCTGCCGCTACTTTATCCCCTGATGTCAGGCTTTGCATTGGTTGGTCCGATCGCGGCCATCGGCCTCTATGAGATCAGCCGACGCCGTGAGCAGGGGCTCGACAGCTCCTGGCATCATGCCTTGGACGTGCGTCATTCGCTGGCGCTGCCGTCCATCGTTGCGGTCGGTCTCATGTTGTTCGTGCTTTTCGTCGCCTGGCTGATTGTCGCGCAGCGCATCTACACCATGACCTTCGACGAGGCCGGCCTCGCCTCGATCTCCGCCTTCCTATCAGATGTGCTGACGACGCCGCGCGGCCTCTCCCTTATGCTTTGGGGGAACCTGGCCGGTTTCGTTTTCGCGGTAATTGTGCTGGCGACGACGGTGGTCACCTTCCCGCTGCTGCTGGACCGGGATATCGGCGCCGTCGCGGCTGTGGACACAAGCATACGCGCCACGCTTACCAATCCAGGGCCAATTGCGCTTTGGGGATTGATCGTCGCGGCACTGCTCGTCGTCGGCACGATCCCGATCTTCGCCGGCCTTGCGGTCGTCATGCCTATCCTCGGGCATTCGACCTGGCACCTATATCGAAAATTGATTGTTCCCGCCTACCCGAACCGCACGCCTTGAATTCGTAAAGGAAATTTACCCCCGGATCATCCTCCAAGCCGTTGCGACCTGCCAGATGACAGTCGTGTTGGTTGGGATAGCGATGAAGAGAATGAGGATTGCCATGTCTCACCGTTTTCTTCCGATTTGCCTGCTTTTTGCCATCGCTTCCCCGCTCGGCGCGCTCGCGCAGCAAGGCGACGCCACCGCAGGGGCGACCATTTTCAAGAAATGCGCTATCTGCCATATCGCCGAAACGGACCAGAACAAGGTCGGCCCCTCGCTGAACGGTCTGTTTGGCAGGACGGCCGGAACACACCCGAATTTCGCCTATTCGCCGGCGATGCAGCAGGCGGGCAAGGGTGGCTTGGTATGGGACGAAGCGACGCTCCGCGACTATTTGCACGACCCTAAGGCGAAGGTGAAGGGCACGAAAATGACCTTCGTTGGGCTGAAGGATGATACCGAGATTACCAATCTGATCGCCTATCTGAAGCAATACTCCAAACAGTGAAATGCCTGATGTAATCGAGCTGTTTCCCGTGTCGCCGGTCGGATCGGCCGGGTTCGGCTCAACGACCAGACGCCGCCGATCCGTTCCCGCGGTGTCAATATGCTCCGCTGCTAATGCTGCAATTGCCCGTCCGATTCGTTCATGAGATAATACTCAAACGTTTCGCGACGGGATTGTGGAAATGTTCGCGGCCGGTTCGGGAGGAGACGATGGCTGTCGTATTGATTCTCGTTCTGCTGGTGGTGGGGTCGATCGCCTTCCACCTCTTGAGCCCTTGGTGGTGGACGCCGATCGCATCCAATTGGAGCTATATCGACAACACCATTGTCATCACGTTCTGGATCACCGGCTTCGTTTTCACGGCGGTCGTGTTGTTCATAGCCTATTGCGTCCTCCGCTTCAGGCACCGCGCCGGAAACCAGGCGGCATACCAGCCCGAAAACAAGAGGTTGGAATGGTGGCTTGCCGGGGGAACCGCGATTGGGGTGGCTGCAATGCTCGCACCGGGCCTGTTCGTATGGAAACAGTTCGTCACGGTCCCGGCCGATGCCAGCGAGGTCGAAGTCGTCAGTCAGCAATGGCAATGGAGTTTCCGGCTGCCGGGGGCGGACGGAAAGCTCGGTCGGGCGGACACGCGCAATGTCACTCCGGACAACCCGCTCGGTTTGAACAAGAATGATCCCGCCGGAATGGACGACGTCATCATCGAAGGCGGCGAACTGCATATACCCGTCGGCAAGCCAGTGAAGGTGCTTCTGCGCTCGATCGACGTTATTCACGATTTCTACGTACCGGAATTCCGGGCCAAGATGGACATGATCCCCGGCACGGTCACCTATTATTGGTTCACGCCGACGCGAACGGGAACTTTCGAGATTCTTTGCGCGGAGATGTGCGGGGTTGGTCATCCGCAGATGCGCGGCACGGTCGTCGTCGATACCGATACCGACTATCAAGCCTGGCTGCAGCAACAGCCGACTTTCTCGAAATTGGTGGCGGCGGAGAAGTAAGTGCCATGCGCATCTGAGGAGGAAGGCCGCATCAAAGGGAATAGGGAGGATGGAATATGGTCGACATCGGATCCGGCAATGAGCAGGTCATCCTGCCCGCTGAAGTCGAGGATGTGGAGCTTTATCACCCAAGAAGCTGGTGGACGAGATATGTCTTCAGCCAGGATGCCAAGGTCATAGCCATACAGTATTCACTGACCGCCATCTCGATCGGCATGGTGGCGCTGGTGCTGTCCTGGATGATGCGCCTACAACTCGGCTTTCCAGGTTCCTTCGCCTTTATCGACGCGGAGCATTATTATCAGTTCATCACCATGCACGGCATGATCATGGTGATCTACCTGTTGACGGCGCTGTTCCTCGGCGGTTTCGGCAACTATTTGATCCCCTTGATGCTCGGCGCCCGCGACATGGTGTTTCCCTATGCGAACATGCTGAGCTACTGGCTCTATCTGCTCGCGGTCATCGTGTTGGTCGCCGGCTTCTTCGCGCCTGGCGGGCCGACGGGTGCCGGCTGGACGCTGTATCCGCCACAGGCACTTCTATCGGGGACGCCTGGAGGGCGTGACTGGGGCATCATCCTGATGCTGTCATCGTTGATCCTGTTCATCATGGGCTTCACGATGGGCGGGCTGAACTATGTCGTCACGGTCCTGCAGGGACGCACCCGCGGCATGACGCTGATGCGAATGCCCCTAACGGTATGGGGCATATTCACCGCAACCGTCATGGCGCTGCTTGCTTTCCCGGCACTCTTTGTCGCCGCCGTCATGATGCTGTTCGACCGTTTGCTCGGCACGAGCTTCTTCATGCCCTCCATCGTCGAGATGGGCCAGCAGTTGCAGCAAGGGGGCGGCAGTCCCATCCTGTTCCAGCATCTGTTCTGGTTCTTCGGCCACCCCGAGGTCTATATCGTTGCACTTCCTGCCTTCGGCATCGTCTCGGATCTGATCAGCACCCACGCGCGCAAAAACATCTTCGGCTACAGGATGATGGTCTGGGCGATTGTCATCATCGCAGCGCTGAGCTTTGTCGTGTGGGCGCATCATATGTATGTCAGCGGCATGAACCCGAACTTCGGGTTCTTTTTCGCGACCACGACGTTGATCATCGCCATCCCGACGGCCATCAAGGTCTACAATTGGGTGCTGACGCTCTGGCGCGGCGATATCCATCTGACATTGCCGATGCTGTTTGCCCTGGCGTTCATCGTCACATTTATTAATGGCGGACTGACCGGCCTCTTTCTTGGTAATGTCGTTGTCGATGTGCCGCTGTCCGACACCATGTTCGTCGTTGCGCATTTCCACATGGTGATGGGGGTCGCGCCGATTCTGGTGATCTTCGGCGCAATCCACCATTGGTATCCGAAAGTCACGGGGCGCATGCTGAACGTGACGATGGGCCAGATCCACTTCTGGATCACTTTTCTAGGCGCCTATGCGATCTTCTTCCCGATGCACTACCTCGGTTTGATGGGCGTGCCGCGCCGCTACTACGAGCTTGGCGAAACGGCTTTCATTCCGCCGTCAGCGCATACGCTGAACATGTTCATCACCGTTGCCGCGCTGGTCGTCGGGGCAGCTCAGATTCTGTTCCTGTTCAATCTGGCCTGGAGCCTTCGCTGGGGCAGGCAAGCAGGCGGCAATCCATGGCGAGCGACGACGCTGGAATGGCAGACACCGCAAACGCCGCCCGTTCACGGCAATTGGGGCAAGGAGCTGCCGATCGTCTACCGCTGGCCGTATGATTACAGTGTCCCCGGAGCAAGCCAGGACTTCCTGCCGCAGAACCAGCCGGCTTCGGCCGGATTGTCCGAAGGGCCGTCGTCATGAGCGCCATTCTCATCTTCATGGCGGGTATCTTCGGCATCATCATCTGGTGGATGACAGGGCAGCGGTTGACCTCGAAGCCCTGGCTGGAAACAGGGCTAGCAGGCGATGCGCCGGAGATGCGAGGGTCACGGGCGACTGCGGCGAAAGTCGGTCTCGGCATCTTTCTCGCCGTCGTCGGCGCCTTGTTCACGCTCCTCATCAGCGCCTATCTTAGCCGTCTGAGCGGTACCGACTGGTGGAGTATACCGATCCCACGACTGCTTTGGGTGAATACTGCCGCGCTCGTCGCCAGTGGCGCCGCTCTGCAATGGGCGAAGATGGAAGCCCATCTTGACCGCAGCGAGATGCTGAACACTGCTCTTGCAGTGGCGTTTGTATTGGCTGTTCTCTTTCTCGCCGGACAGGTTCTGGCGTGGCGGCAATTGGTTGCGGCAGGCTATCTCCTCGCAGATAATCCATCGAACAGCTTCTTCTACATGATCACCGGACTGCATGGCCTGCACATTCTGGGTGGGCTTTTCGTACTCGGACGGACGACAATCCGCGCCCGGACCAGCCCCGCTCTGGCGAAAATCCGCCTGAGCGTGGAGCTCTGCGCCATCTATTGGCATTTCATGCTTGTTGTCTGGCTGGTCCTCTTTGCGCTCTTTGCGGGCTGGGCAAATAGTTTCGTCGATCTCTGCCGTCAATTGGTCACTTGAGGAGTTCCATGATGACCGAATCCATAGAAAGACCGGCAAACGACCCACTTCTGCGGCCCGCGGGACTGCGCGGCGTCGCGGCTGATTTGTCGTCGGACCAGCGGGCGTTCAAGAACGTCTCCTGGGGCAAGGCGATGATGTGGATCTTCCTCCTCAGCGATACCTTCATTTTCGGCTGTTTTCTACTGGCCTATATGACGGCGCGCATGTCGACCACGGTCCCCTGGCCGAATCCCAGTGAGGTTTTCGCCTTGACGATCGGAGGCACGGAAATCCCGCTGATCCTGATCGCCATCATGACTTTCGTCCTCATTAGCAGCAGCGGTACCATGGCCATGGCTGTCAATTTCGGTTACCGCCGCGATCGCCGCAAGACCGCCGCGCTGATGTGGGCGACGGCCGCCCTCGGCGCGACATTCGTCGGAATGCAGGCATTCGAATGGACCAAGCTGATCACGGAAGGAGTCCGCCCCTGGGGAAACCCGTGGGGCGCGGCACAGTTCGGTTCGTCCTTTTTCATGATCACGGGCTTTCACGGCACCCACGTCTCGATCGGGGTGATTTTCCTTCTGATCATCGCACGCAAGGTGTGGCGGGGAGACTTCGACCAGGAAAGGCGGGGGTTCTTCACCAGCCGCAAAGGCAATTACGAGATCGTCGAGATCATGGGATTATATTGGCACTTCGTCGATCTCGTCTGGGTATTCATCTTTGCATTCTTCTATCTGTGGTGAGGATGGCATCATGGCGAAGGTACAAGCACATTCCGGACAGCAGCATCCAATAAAACTTTACATGGTGGTCTGGGGACTGCTTTTCGTCCTCAGCACCTTCTCCTACCTCGTCGACTATCTCGGCATTCAGGGCTATCTCAGATGGTTTCTGATCCTGCTGTTCATGATCTTGAAGGCGGGGTTGATCGTCGCCGTTTTCATGCACATGGCCTGGGAACGGCTGGCGTTGATCTACGCCATCCTGGTTCCGCCAGTCCTGGTGCTTGTCTTCGTCGCTCTGATGGTGTCGGAATCGCACTACACGGCGCTTACCCGGATGACCTTTTTCGGCGCCGGTCAATAGGGGATGAAGCGGCTATATTGCGGATAATGCCGGCGGCGGGGAGCCGGCTTGCCGGTTCCCGCCCTTCCTCGGACCGCCTTTTTCCGACCACGTGCCCAACAGTGGCAGACCTTCGAGGCGGCTGGCTGGCCCTGCCGTGAAGATTTCGATCTCGAAAAACTGAGGAACTCATCCTGTCTGTACCAGTTGTTCAAGTGTACGACTTGAACAATGGAGACAAAAAATGAGCAAAAGCGACGTTCAAAAACTCCAGAAGCGAGCCGAACGGCAGGTGAAGAATACCAGCGCTGGCGGCCATCTTGGCGGAACGTATTTTGGTCAGCAGCCCGACGGCAAAACGATGTCGTCATCCACCAACGACAGCGCCAAGGCGCGGAAGAACGATGGAAACAGCTAATTCATTGTAATTCCGATCGCTGCATCGAACATCCTTGAGGCGCCGAGGTAAGACGCTCCGGACGGCGTGATGGTTATGCGACTGTCGCGTCGGTCCTCACGGACAATGGCCCGCCCAACCGGACGAGCCATCATCAGGAGCTCTAGAAGTCCATGCCGGCGCCTGGAGGTAAGGCCGGACTGGTCTCCCTCTTCGGCTTCTCGGCAATCATCGCTTCCGTCGTCACCAGAAGCCCGGCGATGGAGGCAGCATCCTGCAGCGCTGTGCGCACGACCTTGGCGGGGTCGATCACACCCATGGCGTAGAGATCGCCATATTCGCTGGTCTGGGCATTCCAGCCGAAAGAGAAATCGGCCTTCTCGCGCAGCTTGCCGACGACGACCGAGCCTTCGGCGCCCGAATTCTCGGCAATCTGGCGAACGGGCGCTTCGATGGCCCGACGGACGATGTCGACACCGACACGCTGGTCGTCATTTTCGGTCTTGAGTCCGTCGAGCGATTTGACCGCCCGAAGGAGCGCCACGCCACCACCCGGCAGAATGCCTTCCTCGACCGCGGCACGGGTTGCGTGCAATGCATCGTCGACGCGGTCCTTCTTTTCCTTGACTTCGATCTCGGTCGAGCCGCCAACGCGGATGACGGCAACGCCGCCGGCGAGCTTGGCAAGACGTTCCTGCAGCTTTTCGCGGTCATAGTCGGAAGAGGTTTCTTCGATCTGAGCCTTGATCTGAGCTACACGGCCTTCAATGTCAGACTTGGCGCCAGCACCATCGATGATGGTGGTGGTTTCCTTCTCGATCACCACCTTTTTGGAACGGCCGAGCATGTCGAGGGTAACGGACTCGAGCTTGATGCCGAGGTCTTCGGAGATGACGGTGCCGCCCGTCAGGATGGCGATGTCTTCCAACATGGCCTTGCGGCGATCGCCGAAGCCCGGAGCCTTGACGGCAGCGATCTTCAGGCCGCCACGCAGCTTGTTGACGACGAGCGTTGCAAGAGCTTCGCCTTCGACGTCTTCAGCGATGATGAGGAGCGGCTTGCCAGTCTGAACGACGGCTTCGAGAACCGGCAGCATGGCCTGCAGGTTCGAGAGTTTCTTCTCGTGGACCAGGATATAAGGCTCTTCCAGCTCCGCCCGCATCTTTTCCGGGTTGGTCACGAAATAAGGGCTGAGGTAGCCGCGGTCGAACTGCATGCCTTCGACGACTTCGAGTTCGGTTTCGGCGGTCTTGGCTTCTTCAACCGTGATGACGCCTTCGTTGCCAACCTTCTCCATCGCTTCGGCGAGAAAGTGCCCGATTTCCGGATCGCCATTGGCGGAGATGGTACCGACCTGAACGATTTCGGAATTGTTGGAGATCTTGCGCGCCCTGGTCTTCAGTTCCCTGACAACCGCGTCGACGGCAAGGTCGATACCGCGCTTAAGGTCCATCGGGTTCATGCCGGCTGAAACTGCCTTGGCGCCTTCGCGAACGATGGCCTGGGCGAGAACGGTCGCAGTCGTGGTGCCGTCGCCTGCGATATCGCTGGTCCTGGAGGCGACTTCGCGCAACATCTGTGCGCCCATGTTTTCGAACTTGTCTTCGAGTTCGATTTCCTTGGCGACGGTAACGCCGTCCTTGGTGATGCGCGGAGCGCCGTAGGACTTGTCGATCACGACGTTGCGGCCCTTGGGACCCAACGTCACCTTGACCGCATTCGCGAGAATATCCACCCCCTGCAGCATGCGATCACGGGCATCGGTGTGGAATTTGACTTCTTTGGCAGCCATTTTTTACTCCTCCATAGGCAGCAAAGTCTTGATCAAGCGGCTCTCTTGTCTGCGGCCTGGGTCTCGATGATGCCCAGAACGTCGCTCTCCTTCATGATCAGCAAATCTTCACCACTGATCTTGATCTCGGTGCCGGACCATTTACCGAACAGGATGCGATCGCCGGTCTTCACATCGAGCGGCTGGATCTGGCCGGCCTCATTGCGTGCGCCGGGGCCGACGGCCACGATTTCGCCTTCCTGCGGCTTTTCCTTGGCGGTGTCCGGAATGATGATGCCGCCCTTGGTTTTCTCCTCAGACTCGACGCGGTGGACGAGAATGCGATCGTGAAGCGGTCGGAACGTCATGTTCTCCTCCTTGGCAGACGATGATGATCGATGCTCCCATGCCCGGACCAGATCACCGGTCCGGGGCGCCGAGGTCCTCCAGCGTTCGATAGAATTGATCTGGTTTAGCGCGTTTTCAAGTGAGAAAGAGCGAAAATTTTGGCACTCTGCGCCACCGACTGCCAACGCGATCGAAAGAACCGCAAATTCGGTTCAATCCTTCGATCTTTCGCAAATGCTTCCGCCTGCAAGCGGGCTGTTCTAACCATTTTCCAGCCAGCGCAGCTCCTCGGGAGAAAGCTGAATGTCAAAGGCGCCGAGGCTGTGATTGAGCTCGGCCAGCGAACGGGGACCGATCAGCGGAATGACCGGCCAGGGCTGCTGCAACACATAGGCGAGCGCGACCTGGATCGGATCCTTTCCAAGCCGTTTTCCCAATTCTTTGGCGCGATCTCTGCGCGCGAAGTTCGTCTCCGAATACCATGCACGGGCCAATTCCGGATCGCCGAATTTGCTACGGCCCGCGCGGTCGGTGAAGAAGCCGCGCGCCTGGCTCGACCAGGCGAAATTGGTGACCTTTCGGTCCGCAAGCCACGATTTCCACTCGGCGTCGGACGAAGCGATGCAGCCGGCCCAAACGGGTTGAACCATGTCGGCGAGCGAGAAATTGTTCGAGAGTACGCTTGGCCTCGTCTTGCCGGTGCGTTCGGCGTAGGCAATCGCTTCATCCATACGCGCGCGCGTCCAGTTGGAACCGCCGACCGGGCCGCGAATACGCCCTGCCCTGACTTCGGCATCCATGGCGTCGACGAATTCGCCAACCGGAATATCCGGGTTGTCGCGATGCATGAAATAGATATCGACATAGTCGCTCTTCAGCCGGTCCAGACTGACGGTCAGCTGCTTGCCGATGACATCGGGATAGCAGAGCGGGCTATGCGCTCCCTTCTCTATGATGACCACCTGCTCACGGACGCCACGGCTTTGCATCCATTCGCCGATCAGCCGATCCTGCGTGCCACCGCCATATTGAAAGGCGGAATCGATCAGGTTTCCGCCGGCCTCGAAGAAAGCATCGAGAACGATCGATGCGCCGGGAAAAGTGGAAAACTCCATCATGCCGAGCGCGGCCTTCGACATCTCCTTCGATAGGCCGGCGATCCTTCCGCGCGCCACACGGTCTTGCCGGCGCGCAAGCAGATCGCCGCGAAGGGTCCGTGTGCGGACAGCAGGCGTCTCCAGAGCATATTCGAGGCCGATTGCGGCGCGCCATTTGTCCATCACCTGCAGATTGCCGAGCGTATCCGCCCGCGTCATGCCTGGATAGGCAAAGTCTTTGCGGCCTGCGCGGATCGCAGCTCCCGCAGCGTCAACCTCGAAGCTGTAGATATGGCGTGGCTCATTGACAGGGATGTCCTGCCGCGTGCCATCGGCCGCGAAAAGCCGGATCGTGGCCGTGCCGCCCTGCTTGCCGGCGGCAAACCAGAATTGGTCAACCTCGATCCGCCCCTGCGTACCGAAAATGCGTAGGACATTGTCCTGTGCCAACGACACCGAGCAGGAAAGCTCGGCGATGATGCCGTTCGGGAAATGCAGCACCGCCGCACTCCATTCGTCGACCCCGGTCTCACCGAGATGGCCGACCGCAAAAACCTTGTCGGGCTCGATCACACCCGTTTCGCTATCGATCCCGGCAATCAAACGCGCCATCGACACGGGGTAGCCGCCGACATCGAGAATGCCGCCGCCGGCAAGATCGTTCGAAAACAACCGATGGCTGGCATCACACGGCAGCTTTGCGAAGCCGAAGCTGGATTTGATCAGGCGCACCTCGCCGATTGCCCTCGCCTTTAGCAGCTCGACCAGCTTCGACGTCAATGGATGCAGGCGATACATATAGGCTTCGCCGAGAAATGTGCCGGCCCGATGTGCGGCTTCCTGCATCGCTTCGGCCTCTGCGGCCGAAAGGCCCATCGGCTTTTCACAAAGTACGTGCTTGCCATGCTCTGCCGCTTTGATCGCCCATTCGGCGTGGCTCGGATGCGGTGTAGCAATATAAACGGCATCGATCGCGGGATCCGCGAGCAAGGCATCGTAGCCATGGACGATGCGTGCCCCCGGAAAATTCTCGGCAAGACCCGGTTTATCGGGATTGCGCGTGCCGATTGCCTCGACACGACCGGTCTCGGACTGCGCCACGCCTGCGAAGAAGTCAGCGGCGATCCGGCCGGGGCCGAGGATGCCCCAGCGTATTCTATCCGTATTCGTCATGATGATATGTCCTTTTGATTTGAATGGCGCCCTGGCAACAGATCGGGCGCCACAAAACTCGTGTCAGCTCAACTCGACGATCGCGCAGCCATAGGCTTCGAGCGACAGAGCGCCCAACACCGGCTTGCCGCCGTCAAGAAGATTGACACCGGCCGGCACGCCGGTCAGTTCGGCGCGCTGATCGACGTAGTTCTGGATGAAAAGGAGACGCCGTTCGTCGTTCTGGCGCATCGTCACTTCGACACCGCCCGGCAGATCGGCGATCAACGGCTCAACCCCTGCATCCGCAAAGGTGCGGTCGGCCGCTGCAGCCGTCAGGTCTGGCGTCAGATAGGTGCCGAGATAGAGAACCCTGCCCTTGCCGACATTGCGCGAGGTCGCCATCGGTACCCCTTCGGCATAACGGTTCGACCAGGTCGCCACCACCTCGACATCATCGGCAATCACCAGGTTCTCATAGAAATGTGCGGCCTCGAGCTCGCGATTGCCGATGGTGAAACGGCGAACGCGGCGATGAGATTCAGCCGGGCGGTTGGGGGGTATGACCAATCCGCCGGAGCGGGACATGACATCGAAAAGGCCGTTGGCGCCCGGCGCCGTAAGCCGGCCAAAATCCTCGACCTTGACGCCGGTCAACCGCGAGAGTGACGAACCGGGCGCGGTCTCGCGGATGACGTGGTTGTTTTCATCACGCGTGCCGGTGCGGGCGCCGATGATCACCGTGCCGCCGTCGCGGGCAAAGGCCTCCAGCCGTTCTGTCCAGCCATCCTTCCACATCACCCAATGGGGAACATAAAGCAGTTTCAATCGCGAAAGATCGTCTTCCGGATGGATGAAGCCGCAGGCAATGCCGCGGTCGTAGCAATATTGATGCAGCAACACCGCGTCGTCCTGCGGGCTCGGCAGGCCGATCGAGTAGGTCTTGTGCGCCTCCTGATTGTCGAAATCGGCACCGGCGATGCCGACATCCATACGGACGTAGGTGCCGAGGATCTTGTCCTTGAGCATCGTCATCTCGGTGGCGAAACGCTTTGCCTCGTCATAGCGATGGCGAGGCACGTCGTCGTGATCGATAACGCCCATCCAATAGATTTCCGCGCCGAAATGCGCCGGCCGCCAACGGAAGAACATCAAACCATCGGCACCGCGCGCAACGGAGGACATCGCCATGCGCCGCATCTCGCCGGGCTCCGGCGTCAGCGTGCAGAAGCCCGGCTGGCTGCCGAAGCCGGATTGCTGTTCCGGAACGATATAGTTGCCCGAAAAACCGCGGCAGATATCGAGATGCAGCGCCTGCACCTTGGCGTGGTTGCCGATGCGCTGAAACTCGTCATAGAGCATCGGGTAGATATCGTATCCGACGAAATCGAGATCAGTAGAGAACTGACCACGAAAGTCGATATCGCGCAGGCCGCCGAGATTGTGGAAGATGAACCAATCGGCCTTGGTCGCCCGCAGAATCTCCACCTGATCGTGCTGGAAACGCGCCGTCGCGAAGGCCAGGAAGCGGTGGTAGTCCTGCAGATGCCCCGGACTTGGGAAGGTCGGCGCGAAATCCAGGGGAAGCACCAGTTGACTGAAATCATCATAGGCCGTCGCCCAGAAATCGCCGCCCCAGGCAAAATTGAGCTTGTCGATCGTGCCGTACTTGTCCGCAAGATACGCCTGGAATTCCTTCAGCGTCGACGGCGAAAAGGATTCCGGCATGCTGGTGTTGAGCTCATTGTCGGTCTGCCAGCCGACAACATAGGGATTATCGCGATAATGCTCGGCCATCGCCCTGGTGATGCGCTTGCTGTGCTCACGAAAAACCGGGCTCACGGTATCGGCATGCTGGCGCGAACCGTGGCTCATCTTCCGGCCATTGCCGTCGACGCGCAGGATTTCCGGATGAGCCGCCGTTAGCCAGCGAGGCGGCGTTGCGGTCGGCGTGCACATGATGGTGCTGAGGCCATGACGACCAAGGACCGCGATGGCGCGATCGAAGAGATCGAAATCGAACGTACCCAGCGTGGGCTCGAACAGATGCCAAGCGAACTCGCCGAGACGGACGACATTGAAGCCGGCCTCCACCATGCGCTTGGCGTCGCGTTCCCAATAGCTTTCATCGACATGTTCCGGATAGTGCGGCACGCCGACCAGAAATCTGTCGGTCTTGATGGTACGCCACACGGAAAGGTCCTTGGTACTGCTGCTAACTGACACGGTATCGGGCTCCTGAAGGATCATTTGTCGAGGATCGGCTTGCGGACCGTGATGGTCCGCTCGTCATTGGCGGAAAACAGGTAGACTTCGCGCGGATCGATGCGAAGGCTGATCGGCGCCTCAGCATCAACGCCAACGACATGGCCGACCTGCACGGTGATGTTGCCGGTACCGCTTTCGGAGCTGACGCATTGCAGCGCTCCGGCGTCGACATAAAGGATGGTCTCTCGTCCGAGATGCTCGACCAGGCGGACGCGGCCGGAAATCGTGGCGCCGGCAGAGACAGCGTCCTCCTGGACGGCGATGCTTTCCGGACGGACGCCGAGGGTCAGCGTCGTTCCCTTCTGCACCGAAGCACCAGCTGCCAGTTCCACCGCGATCGGCGCGAGGCCAGCGGCGGAGACCGTCGCTTTGTTTCCCGAGACATCATCGACGGTCACGGGGAAGAAATTCATCCGCGGTGCGCCGAGAAAACCGGCAACGAAAAGATTGTCCGGGTTGCGATAGAGTTCCAGCGGCGAGCCGACCTGCTCGATGATGCCACGATTGAGAACCACGATCCGGCTCGCCATCGTCATGGCCTCGATCTGGTCGTGCGTCACGTAGACCATTGTCGCGCCGAGTTCGGCATGCAGGCCGCTCAGCTCGACGCGCATCTGCGTGCGAAGCGCCGCATCGAGATTCGATAGCGGTTCGTCGAACAGGAAGACGTCGGGCGAGCGCGTGATCGCCCGACCGATCGCGACGCGTTGGCGCTGACCGCCCGAAAGCTGCTTCGGCCGCTTATCGAGCTGATCAGTTATCCTGAGAATCTTGGCGGCGCGTGCCACCGCCGCGTCGATCTCCGTCTTGGGGTGCTTGGCCATGCGCAGGCCGAAGCCCATGTTCTCGGCGACGGTCATATGCGGATAGAGCGCATAGGATTGGAACACCATGGCAATGCCGCGGTCACCGGGCTCCGCCTTGCTGACATCGCGGCCATTGATAAGGATCTGCCCCGAGGAGATCGTTTCCAGACCGGCGATCGATTTCAGAAGAGTGGACTTGCCGCAACCGGAAGGGCCGACCATGACGATGAACTCGCCCTGCTCGACGGAAAGATCGATGCCGCGCAGCGCGTGATAGGCGCCATAGTTCTTGTTGACGTGTCGAAGTTCGAGACTGGTCATAGTTCTAGGCTCGCAGAAGAAGGATTGGCACAAGGGGCGGGAACGGCGAACGCATCGGACAAGATCATCACCCCTTCACCGCCCCCATGGTGAGCCCGGCGATGAAATGCCGCTGCATCAGGAAGAACATGACGACGGGCGGCACCGCGACGACGATCGTGCCGGCGGAGATCAGATTCCAGGCGGAGACCCATTCGCCGCGCAGATTGGCAAGACCGGCGGTGACCGGCTTGACGGTGTCGCTCACCGTCAGCACCACAGCCCAGAAATAATCGTTCCAGACAAAGGTGAAGATCAGGATGGCGAGTGCGGCCAGTGCTGGTCGAACCAGGGGGATCACCACGTGAACGAGCGTCTGGAACGGCGAAGCGCCCTCCGCCCTCGCCGCCTGGAACAATTCATCCGGTAGAGCGGCGATGAAGTTGCGCATGAACAGCGTCGCAAAGCCCGTCTGGAAGGCGATGTGGAAAATGATCAGCGCGCCCGTCGTGTCATAGAGACCGATCCGCACCATCAGGTCGCGCACCGGTATCATCATGATCTGATAGGGCAGGAAATTGCCGCCGACGAAGAGCGCGAAAACCAGCATGTTGCCGCGAAACCGGTAGCGCGCCAACACAAAGCCGGCGAGCGTGCTTAAGGTCAACACGCCCATCACGGCGGGTATGGTGATCGTCAGGCTGTTCAGGAAATATCGCGCCATCGGCGTCTGGGTGAAGACCGACGTGTAATTCTCGACCAAGCCGAACTGCGTCGGCCATCCCCAGAGATTGCCGCCCATCACATCCTGCGTCGAACGGAACGAGGTGAGGATGACGGCGAAGAGCGGGCACAGCCAGAGGATCAGGATGGCAAGAACGGCAATGAAATAAAATCGGCGCTGCCAAATGGCATCTTCGGGGATCGGGCGCGGATACATCAGGCCCCTCTTTCTTCGATGCGGATGATGCGTGTGAGGTACCAGACGATGAAGACCGCCATGATCACGAACAGAACTGAGGCGATCGCTGCGCCGTAACCGAAGCGGTAGGAGAAGATCGACTGTTCGAACATCTGGTAGGCCAGCACTTCCGAAGAGCCGAACGGCCCGCCCTGGGTCATGACCGACACCATGTCGAAGGATCGAAGCGCCCCTACGACAGTGACGGCAATGGCGATGAAGGTGACTTGTGTCAGCTGCGGCAGAACGATATGGCGCAGCATGTTCCAGCCTCTGGCCCCGTCCACCCGGCCGGCACCGATCAGTTCCTCGCTGAGATTGTTGAGGCCGGCAAGGTAGAGCACCATGCAGAAAGCGATCTGCGGCCAAAGCGCGGCGATGACGATCGCAAACGTCACGAAACGCTCGTCTGACAGCACCGCCGGCGCTGTCGCGCCGAAGAAACCGAAGATCAGGGCGAGAAGCCCCAGTTGCGGCGTGTAGACCCAGGTAAAGACGACACCGACGGCGACCGAGGCTAGTACCAGCGGAATGAAGAACAGCGATTTCATCAACCGCATGCCGCGGATCTTCTGGTTGACCAGCAGGGCGATCGCCAAGCCCAGCGGCGGCGCGGCCATGAACATGATCAGCCAGATGACGTTGTTCCTCAGCGAGACGTAGAACTGCGGATCGTTGAAAAGCTCGACATAGTTGCCGAAACCGATCCAGGTCATCGGGCTGAAGCCATCCCAATCGTGCAAGCTGATCCACAGGCTCTCGACTGCCGACCAGAGGATCACGACGGAAAAGAGTATGGCAGCCGGCAATATCAGCAAAGTCGGGGTGAGCCACCAGCGATGGCGGCGCCAAGGTGTCTTCATTTTATATCCTCTTTCGGTTTGGAGAGGCGGAGCGGCTGCCCCGCCTCTCGGTCGCTGGGAGGAGACTTAGAGTTTGTAGATGCGCTTGCGCGTGCCCTCGAGCCGCTTCAGGATCACATCGCGCCGTTCGGGCTTCGCCATGAATTCCTGGAAGCCGACGAGGCCGGCCTGCGCCATATCGGGGTCACTGTCGCGGTCGTAATATTGCGACGTGCCCTTGACCGTCTTCAGCGCTTCGACGGCCGCGTTCACCAGAGGATCCTTGCTCGGCGGCAGATCGTTGCGCGGCGGAACGTTGCCGCCTGGCTCCAGATAGGGGCCGAGATTTTCCGGACGGTAGAAATAAGCCAGGAACTCGCGGGCGCCCTGCTTGTTCTTCGCGTTCGTCGGAATATGAACCGAATTCAGTGAGAACTCCTCGAAACGGCCGACCTTCGGATCTATGGTGGGGAATGGTGCGAAAGCGAGCTGGTCGAGTTCTTCTTTCGGGAAGACATAGCGGACGAAGGCGCCGAGATTCATCATGCCCGCTTTCTTCTGCGCTAGAAGCGCGCCCGCTTCCTGCCAGCCGAAGGACGTATTGTTCGGCGTGAAAAAGTCCTGCTTGAGCAAAGTTTCCCATTGGTCGAAGACCGGTTTGAGCGCCGGATCGAGATAGCTCATCTCGCCGTTCATCAGCGCCATATGCTTGTCGAGGCCGTTGATGCGCAGATTCATCTGGTCGAACCAGCCGGCGGCAGGCCACAATTCTTTGGTGCCCATGGCAACTGGCGTCAGGTTGGCGCTCTTGCATTTGGCGCCGAAGGCCAGGAAATCATCCCAGCTTGCCGGCACCGACGTGCCGAGCTGGCTGAAGACATCCTTGCGATAGAACATGCCCCACAGCGTTCCGCCCGTCGGCAGGCCGTATTGCTTGCCGTCGACGGTGACGGCGCCTGTCGCTGCACCCAGCACATCCTTGTATTTTTCTTTCTCGAAGAGATCGGAAATATCGTCGAAAAGGCCGCGCTTGACGAAGGCGCGCATGCGGTTTCCGGAAAACCAGAAGCAGACGTCCGGTGCGCCGGCGACAAGATAATTGCGGATCGCTGTCTTGTGCGCCTCGTGGTCCATATTGTTGACCACAACCTTGACGCCGGCCTGCTTACCGAAATCATCGGCAATCTTGCGCAGGACCGCGAGCGCATCGGCATTGCTCTCGTCCGAAATGATGTTGATGTCCTGCGCCTGCGCAATAGCCGGCATCGGCAGGCCCGCCAAGGCGGTGGCGGAAACCACCCCTGCGCCCTTCAGAAAACTACGCCGGCTTGATGGCCTTCCAAGCAAATCGAAAGTCATGAGAACTCCTCCCTTTGTGACACTGACTGCCATCCTCCGTCAGGGAGCCGAACGGAACACCCTCCAAGCGTTTCCGTTCAGCGCCGGGTACTTGGCCGCAATAAACCTGCCGCGGTAGCGCATGCGCGCTGCCCGGATCGCAGAGTTCGAAAAACCAATGTTCCTGTTGACTGACTTCTTCGCGCTTCCGCACGAGCCGGATGTTGATCGGCAGGGGAAGTTATGCATATGTTCGATACGGACGCAATAATTAATTTACAAAATTAAGAAAGAGAATTCGTGAAGCTGAAAGGTGACCAAAGCACATCGCGCGCCATGAACCGGCGGCTTATCCTCAACCTGCTGAGGCGTGAGGGGCCGAAAAGCCGTGCGGAAATCGCGACGATTACAGGCCTCAGCCCTGCGGCGGTCACTTTCGTCATCGCGGATCTGATCGAGGAGGGCCATGTCGCTGAAGGCAAAGCCGTCGCCGGGCTTTCCGGCCGCCGGCCGATCCCGGTCGAGATCAATTACGCCAACGGATTGGCAATCGGTTTCAAGCTGATGGTCGGCTCCGCGGAGTGCGTCGTCACCGACCTTGCCACCAGCCCGCTCGCATCGCTGCGGCTCACCCTTGCCGATCATGATCCGGAAAACGTCATCAAGACGCTTGCGGCGGCCGTTCCTTCGCTTCTCAAATCGGCCGGCCGGCCGAATGCGCGGCTTGCCGGCATCGGCATTTCGATGCCCGGCGTCATCGACAATGAACAAGCCACCTGTGTGCGTAGCCATCGATATAACTGGGACAATGTCCCTCTCGCCTCCATGCTGGCACAGAAGGTCAAGGTGCCCGTTTGGCTCGAAGACGACACGAATGCCTATGCGATTGCCCAGCAGCTTTTCGGGCTGGGACGGCAGCATCGCAACATGGCGGTGCTCGCGATTGGCGTCGGCATCAGTTGCGCCCTTATCATCGAAGGCAAGCTCTATCGCGGCGCCAATGGTGCCGCCGGCAAATTCGGCCATGTGGTTCACGAGGAAAACGGCCGTCTATGCGAATGCGGCAAGCGTGGCTGTCTCATGGCCTATTATTCGCAACCCTCGATGTTGCGCACCTGGCGCGAAAGAACCAACCGCGATAGCAGCCATGGCCTGCCGGAGATGCTCGATGCCATGAACGAGAACGAACCGGCGATCGCCAGCATTGTTCAGGAAGCAGGCATCGGCATCGGAAAGGCACTCGCAAATCTCGTCAACGTCACCGATCCCGAGGTGATTGTCGTCGGCGGTGAAGCCGTGTCCTTCGGGGATGCTCTTTTCGGGCCACTGAGGTCGACCATGGCCATTCACACCTTTCGCCCCGCTCCTCCATTGCTTCCGGATTGGGAGGACAATTCCTGGGCAAGGGGAGCAGCGGCACTCGTCACGCAGAAATTCTTCGACTTCGAGACATCAGGCGGCACGACGGGAAGCACGGAGGGATTGGCCAAAACTTCGGTCGCCTAGAAAGCAGCGTTTCACCCTCAAAGACGCGAGGCGTTGTCGCGCAAACCTCCTGTTCAAGCCGACCGCCGCTGTCGCTCGACCTTCGGCCCGCCCGGGCGATGACGTGGTTTTGCGCGCATTGCGGACGTTGAAGTCTTGCGCCGCCAATCCTTTCACGAGACAAGCGTCCTATGAGCGTTCCAACGACACACCCCTTCGCCTTCGATCCAACCTATGGCATGAAGCTTGAGCAGCTCCTGGCGATCGCGCCGCCCGAGGCACCCCCGGGCTTCGACGATTTTTGGGCCGAACGGTATCGGCACGCGATAGCGGTCGACCCACAGCCGAAACTCCGCCGCAGCAAAATCGAAAATCCCAACTGGCATGTTCTCGACGTGACCTACATATCGACCGGCGCGTTTCAGATCGGCGGCTGGCTGCTTCTTCCCCGCGATCAGGAGGTGCGACGCGGCCTCGTCGTCGGGCATGGCTATGGCGGGCGGGATTTGCCCGACTTCGATCTGCCAGTGGAGGAGACAGCCATACTGTTTCCATGCTTCCGCGGGCTGTCGCTCAGCGCCTGTCCGCCGATACCGGCCGATGCTGGTGGCCACGTCCTTTACGGCATCGAAAAACCCGCTTCCTATATCATCGGCGGCTGCGTCGACGATCTATGGATCGCCGTCACGACGCTTATTGCCCTTTATCCCTGGCTTGCGGGGCATATCGGCTATAGCGGCATCAGCTTCGGCGGCGGTATCGGAGCGCTGGCGATCCCGTTCGATCGGCGGATCGATCGCGGGCATCTCGTCGTACCGACCTTCGGGCACCGGCCGCTGTGGCTGACCTTGCCAACCGTGGGCAGCGCCGATTCCGTCCAGGCCTATCAGAAAAAGCACGGAAGCGTGCTGGAGACCCTGCGCCTGTTCGATGCGGCGAACGCGGCTGCTCGCATCAAGGTACCGATGCTGGTCGCTTCGGCCCTCTTCGATCCGGCAGTAGCACCGCCCTGCCAATTCGCTGTCGCGAATTCGTTGGCAAAATTTAACGAAATCTTCATCCTCGATGCCGGCCATTTCGACTATGTTGGCAGCAGCGAGCAAAATGCGCTCCTTCATGAAAAAGTCCGACGATTTTTCAAGGTGCCATGAACCGAGAATACCTGCGCTGGTACAGCCAGCGCCTGCATCGAGACATGGAACTTTTGGTGTTCGGCCATGCCGGCGCCAAGGTATTGATGTTTCCGACGCGGGACGGGCGCTTTTGGGAGTATGAGCAGCTTGGTATCGTCGCCAGCCTTGCCGACAAATTGCGAGCCGGCCATCTTCAGCTCTACTGTATCGAGGGCCTGGCCACCGAAACTTTTTACGGATCCCACCACCATCCAGCCGACCGTATTCGCCGGCACACCGCCTTCGAAGAATATATTCTGAACGAAGTTCTGCCGCTGATGGCCCAGAAAAACCCTCATGAATGCACCATCGTGCATGGCTGCAGCCTCGGTGCTTTCCAGGCGGCCAGCCTCGTCTTTCGCCACCCTCACCTCTTTCGCAAGCTCGTCGCCTTTTCCGGCCGCTACGATCTGACGATAAAGGTCGAATCTTTTGGCGACCTGTTCGAGGGCTACTACGACGACAATGTCTATTTCCACACGCCGACACACTTCCTTCCAGGGCTTGTCAGCGAATGGCAGCTTGAAAGGCTGCGCCAGGTCGACATCGTCCTCACCATCGGGGACGCCGATCCCTTCCTCGACAACAACCGCCACCTGAGCCGGCTTCTCGTCGATAAGCAGGTTAGCCATCAGCTGCATGTCTGGGGCGGGCGGGCCCACCGGGCAGGTGCCTGGCGCAAGATGGCGGCGCTCTATATTTGACAGTTAGCAATCCTGGCCAAGCCAGGAGAATGGCCAAAGCGTAGAACCGTCAAAGCCTTATCACGGCAAATCGCCAGCCGCCGGACCTTCTCGGGCGGATCAAGACATCAGTGAAATCCGGCTTACACCAGGCCAACCGGAATAGGCGCAAGCTCTTTGGCGGCACCATAGTCGCGCTCGTGCGATCTGCGGTGACGTTTTTCGCGACTTGAGGAAAAGTCGAGACGATTGTGCTCCACCATACCGTCCGGATAGGTTCCGGTGTCCTCGGTTTCCACTTCGGACTGAGCGGTGACGATTTTGAAATTCATCGTGTTTCCTCCGGTGCGGCGCAGAAACGGTTAGCCCCGCGCTTTGTTCCATTAGTAAACACAAAATTATTAAAGAATTAACTACATTCGTTAATTAATTCGGGTGAGCCGACCGATTTCAGCATACGAGGCAACGGAGGCCATTGGCGCCCAGCGTCTTCGCGGGACGCAGACATAGGTCTCAGCAGCAGCGGCCCGGGTCAGACGTCATTGATCGAGGGGAGAAAAGACATCACCTCGTTGCGGCGTCTGAGGCTCAGCGTCTCGATACGCTCGCTCCAGAAGTTCTCCGCCTCCGGCGGGTCCGGCTCCCAGCAATTCGTCGACAAGAGGTTGTCGTCCATCACCAGCAGACGATGGCCGCCCAACCGCAAATATTCTGTCGCCAGCTCTTTTGCAGCATTCGTCATCATGATCCTGCTCCTTGCGCCGATCATCTGGATGTCAACAATCGAGCGGGGATTATGTTCCCGTTGGCGCGCAAGCCAGTTGTCAGCCTTTTGACGGCTGCCGGCGTCTTTCCTCCTCGTCTTCCAACGGGGGAGGCTCCCAGCCGAATACGCTGCGTCCGCCGTAAAAAGCGGACTTGTCAAATTCGCCAGCAACAATCTCCTTGAGATCGGGACCGGTGACATATCGTTCGAGCAAGCGGGACTGATCGTCCAGGCGTTTCAAAGCCTGCAATTCCTCGTCGCGACCCAGCCGTCCCTTTCTCACCGCCGATTTCATCACGCTGATGGTCTCGTCATAGACCTTCAACGGAACCGGGAAAGGGTGGCGGTCCTTGCCGCCATGTGCGAGCGAAAACCGGGCGGGATCGGAGAAGCGGTACGGCGCGCCATGCACCACTTCCGCAACCATTGCCAGCGCCTTGACCGTTCTTGCGCCAACGCCCGATGTCAGCAGCAGGTCCTCGAAATCCACCGGCCCACGGTCGGCGGCAGCCGCCAGATTTCCGTGCAGTCGCCGCATGTTCACATCGGTTTCGCGCACATCATGATGTGCCGGCATGATCAAATGCGGCAGCATGGGTTGCGCGTGGTCTTTGCCAACTGCCGTCGGCTCGGCTTGCAGCGCGGCCAACTCGCACACGATCTTATCCGGCCCCAAAGTGGCTAGCAAATCGAGTTGACCCGCGCGTGACTGATCGGCGCGCCTATCGGCGAGATTGACGATCTCGCCCTGGTCTCTTCCCTCGATGGCCGCATGCGGGGAATCAAGGAAGCTTGTCAGCCCTTCGGACAGCCAATGATACCGCCGTGCCTGTCGCCGATCGCCGTTCATTCCCTGCTGGACGACGACCCATTTGCCATCGTCCGTCACGATGAAGCCGTGCAGATAGAGGTCGAATCCGTCCTGAAGTGCGGCGCTGTCGACCTTGGCGACCAGCCGGCTTGTCGTCGCAAGCGCCGCGCCGTCGATACCGACACGATTGCCGATAGCCGCCAACTCATCCGGCGTCTTGCGCGACTGAGCACCGCGACCGCCGCAGACATGGATTCCAAGGTCGCCGGCAAGCGGCGTCAGACCCCGTTTCAGCGCACCGAGGACGCTGGTAGTAATGCCCGAGGAATGCCAGTCCATGCCCATGACGGCGCCAAAAGACTGGAACCAGAACGGACTGGCCAACCGTCGCAATAGTTCGTCACGCCCATAATGCTGAACCACCGCCTCGGTAATCACGGCGCCCAAACGCGTCATCCGGTCGCCGAGCCATTTCGGCACCCGGCCTCCATGCAGGGGAAGATCAGCGTTGCCCGCTCTTTGCGCCAAGTTCATCGCTCTCCAAATCAGATCCAAAGCAATGTAGTACCGGCAACCGGATTACGCCACGCACGATATCGATCCGCAGCATCCAGCTTGAACATTAATATGCGAGGGTGACGCTTAGGCCGCCGGCCGAAAAACATTTTATAATGCACTATATCTATAGAATGTAAGCTCTTACCTTTCGCCTGCATATCCTTCACCCATGGGGCGGTGGAACTAGGAGAGTGCGGATGGATTTAGCCCTGCAACAGACCGATCGAATTCGCCCAGTGGCGACCCAATTGACGACCGAAGAAGAGGCAATCGCGACAGCGCGAGCACTGGCCAGACGATTTGCCGAGTCGGCTTCCGATCGCGACGTTGATCGATTGCTGCCGCATCATGAGCTTGAGGCCCTGTCGCAATCGGGTCTGCTTTCGATCACCGTTCCCTCCGAATATGGCGGGCTCGACGTTTCCAATGCGGTTCTGGCCGAGGTTACCGCCATTCTCGCCGAAGCCGATGGCTCGATCGGGCAGATACCGCAAAACCATTTCTACATTCTCGAAGCCTTGCGAACCGACGGCAGCGAAGAGCAGAAGAAATTCTTTTTCGGCAGAGCTCTCGCCGGCGATCGCTTCGGCAACGCGCTGTCCGAACGCGGCACCAAGACAGTCGGCCACTACAATACCCGCATCAGCCGCGACGGGCTCGGCTACAGGATCAATGGCAGCAAATATTATTCAACCGGTGTCGTTTTCGCCGACTGGATCACGGTCTTCGCACTGGACGAGGAGGACCGGCTGACCATGTCGTTCCTGCCGCGCGGCACCGAGGGAATCGAGATCATCGACGATTGGGACGGGTTCGGCCAGCGGACGACCGGCAGCGGCACAACGATCCTCCACAATGTCTATGCGCGCGCGGATGCCGTCGTCTTCCATCACAAGGGGTTCGAGCGCCCGACAACCATCGGTTCCGTCGGGCAGATCATCCATGCCGGCATCGACCTCGGCATTGCCCGCGCTGCTTTCGCCGAAACCGTCGAATTCGTCAAAACCAAGTCGCGCCCCTGGATGGACAGCGGCGTCGAACATGCCTCCGACGATCCCTTGACCATCGCCAAGATCGGACAGATCGCCATTCGTCTCGAGGCCGCGACCGCTGTCGTCGAACGTGCCGGTCAGAAGGTCGACGTGGCCCAGATCGATCCAAGCGAAGCAAATGTCGTTTCGGCCACGCTTGCCGTCGCGGCTGCGAAGGTGCTGACGACGGAAATCGCGCTTGAAGCGTCGAACACGCTGTTCGAACTGGCCGGCACCTCATCCGTTCGCGTCGGCCTCAATCTCGATCGCCATTGGCGCAATGCGCGTACCCACACACTGCACGATCCCGTGCGCTGGAAATATCATGTCGTCGGCAATTATCATCTCAA
This sequence comes from Rhizobium jaguaris, assembly GCF_003627755.1. Lineage (NCBI taxonomy): Bacteria > Pseudomonadati > Pseudomonadota > Alphaproteobacteria > Hyphomicrobiales > Rhizobiaceae > Martinezella > Martinezella jaguaris. Next base: position 2,351,068 of record NZ_CP032695.1, read on the forward strand.
CGACGTGACGCCACCGAAGAACGGCGCACTTTGAGCCCTCAAGCAAGAAGGCCCATTCCGATGCCGGAACGGGCCTTCTTCCATGCACCTTGGGAGGATGCTGATCAGCTATAGAGGCTGACGGCCGGAATCTTGCCGTTCAAAACGAACTCACCGACTTCCTTTGCCTTGTAGAAAACCGGATCGTGCAGCGTATGGGTGCGGACGTTGCGCCAGAAGCGGTCGAACCGGTAGTGCGAAGCGGTAGAGCGGGCGCCGGTCAATTCGAAGACGCGCGAGGTGATGTCGAGCGAAACGTTGGTCGCGTGTACCTTCGCCGCATAGGCTTCCGCCGCCGCTTCCCCACGCTCACGAGCCGTGACCTCCCTGCCGCAGGACAGCGCCGCCTCAACGGCCTGCGCGGCGCTATCGGCGAGCGCGACCGAGGCTTTCAGCGCAGCAGCGAACTCCCCGACCCGCTCAAGGATATAGGGATCGTCCGCCGCCTTCCCGACGCCGGATGTGATCCATGGCCGGGTTGTCGAACGAACATAGTCGAGCGCCGCCTCGAGCGCACCCTCGGCGGTGCCAAGGTAGAAATTGACGAAGACGAGCTGGATCAGCGGGGTGTTGAAGGTCGAAAGCACCGGCGGCGGCGCATCCGGTTCGGAGGGTAGCGCAATGAAATCCTCCTCGTAGACCGGAAAATCGCGGAACTCGACGCTCCCGCTATCGGAGAGCCGCTGGCCGATATTGTCCCAATCGTCATTGGTGACATAACCCGGCCGATTGGTCGGTACGGCGAAACTGGCGATCTTGCCGTCAAGGGCGGCGTTGGCATTGATATAATCGGAGATATGGGCCGCCGTCGAAAACGATTTGCGGCCGTTGAGCGCATAGGTGTTGCCGCGCCGGGTCAGCTCCAGACCCGGATCACGCGGATTGACGGCAGCGCCCCAATAATAGTTTTTCGCTACCGTTTCCACGCCGAGCGCATGGGCGCGAGCGTCATCCTCGATCGCCCAATAGATATATTGGCTATTGACGAAGTGATAGCCAATAAGTTGGCCCAGCGAGCTCTCGCCGCGCGCGATGATGCGCACCAGCTTCAGCGCATCGACCCAATTGAGACCGCCGCCGCCGATCTGCGACGCATGCAGCGCGTTGAGCAGACCGGAATTCTTAAGCCGGATGATTTCCTTCAGCGGCGGCAGCCCTTCGCGGTCGAGTTCGGCCGCACGCTTCGCGAAATCGGCGGAAATCTCGGCCGCGGTGGACAATAGGGCTTCCCGCCCGGTACTATGGGGGGTGGCGAAAACAACATTGGATTGGCTCATATCCAAACTCCCGATCCATCGATCTCTTGAAATGAAGATGCGGCGGCACCGAAAACGTGCCACCGCACAAGTCTTGTTGCGAAGCTCAGAACAACTTGTCCGGAATCCAGCTCGCGGTCGCAGCATCACTGGTGCTGAAGGCCGGGATCTTGGCGGCCAGATCCTCGATGGTCTTGACGCCAGCAGCGCGCAGGCTGTCCTGGGTCAGAAGTGTCGGTTTGATGGTGATCTGGTGCGGAATCTCCTGGCCGGCGATCTGTAGAGCGGCCGCGCGAACGGAAACGGCACCGACCACGGCCGGATTGGTGGCGACGGTCGCGACCCACGGGCTTCCCGGCTCGGTGATCTCCTGGATATCGGCGGTCGAGACATCGGCGGAATAGATTTTGATCTTGTCGGCGATGCCAAGGTCGCCGGCCGCGAGCTTCACGCCACGGGCAAATTCGTCGTAGGGCGCAAAGACCACCTTGATATCGGGATTGGCCGTCAATGCCGCCTTGGCCTGGTCGGCAGTGGTGGTGGCAGTCGTGTCGCTGACATTGCCGAAGCGCGCCTTTTCGACCACGCCGGGATTGGCGGCCCTGAACTTGTCCCAGACCTCGTTGCGACGGTCGAGCGGTGCAAAGCCCGCGACATAGACGTAGCCGGCGGCAAAGCTCTTGCCGTTGTCCTTCACCACCTGGTCGAGCGCTTGCTGTGCGAGTTCGTGATCGCTCTGCTCGACCTGGGGGATCTTCGGATTGTTGAGGTTGACATCGAAGGCGACGATCTTAACGCCCTTGTCGAGCGCCTGCTGCACAACATCGCCGAGCGATTCCGGCAGGCCGTGATCGATGACGATACCGCTGACGCCGAGATTGACGGCCTGGAGGATCTGCTCGCGCTGCTCGGCGGCATCCTGGCGGCCTGGGAAGACGCGGAGATCGATGCCGAGTGCCTTGGCTTGCGCTTCGGCGCCCGCCTGATAGGCCTGGAAGAAATCGCCGGCGGAGATGTAGCTGATCAGCGCGAGCTTGACGCCCCCCTTGTTGAATGGTGCGGGCGCACCGGCGATGCCATCGGCATTCGCCGGCTGCATGAAGACGAATGGAATGACGGCGGCAGACAGGGCGAGCCGTGCGAGAGATTTCATCGTCGTGTTTCCTTATGGTCGGTCGAAAGCGTCGTCTGACGGGCAGCTGGTTCCCGGCGGCGCGTCAATCTATTAGAAATAAACTCTATATTTTTAGTAGACTAAATGATCCGATTTTTGCGGCTTCCGGAGATTCTTTGTTCCGCCTGTGGCTTTGTGCCGGAAATGACGTGCCTGGAAGTTCAATCGCAGCCTAGGGCATTATCCGGGAAACCGGAAAATCCTGTATGCCCCTGCTCCAAGTCGAAAACCTCACGCGCAGCTTCGGCCCAACCCGCGCGCTTGCCGATGCGACGCTCTCCATCAAGCGCGGCGAGATCGTTGCCCTGATGGGCGCGAATGGCGCGGGAAAGTCGACGCTAGTGAAAATATTATCCGGCTCACTGCCTGCCGATGCTGGCAGGATTACCTTCAAGGGACGGAGCTTTGCCCCGGCAAACCCTGCTGAAGCGACAAAAGCGGGGATCGTCACCGTCCATCAGTCGACCGATCTCGTTGGACCTCCCGGCCTGACGGTTGCGGACGCATTGCTATTGCCTCGTTTCGCCGATCGTCGTGTGCGGTTTTTCGTATCGCGCGCCGGCATCCGCGCCCAGGCGCAAGCCATACTAGACATCGCCGGCTTCTCCCTGCCGCTTGATCGGGATTTCGGCGATCTGGCGGCGGCGGACCGGCAATTGGTGGCCGTGGCGCGTGCATTGGCGAATCAGGCCGATCTGCTGATCCTCGACGAACCGACAGCGAGCCTCTCCGGGCAGGAAAGCAGCCGCCTGTTCGATATCCTCCTGCGGCTGAAGAGCCAGGGATTGGCGATCCTTTATATCTCTCATCGCACAGCGGATCTGGATGCGGTCGCGGATCGCGCGCTCGTCATGCGCGGCGGGCAGGTGGTGGGCTCGTTTGTCCGTCCGATCGATTTTCCGGCAGCTATCGAAACCATGATCGGCCGCAAACTGCAATCGGCACGGCCGGGTGCACGCAACGTTGGCGGCACGCCGATCTTCGAAATGCGCCATGCACGCCTGCTGCCCAACGCCACGCCATTTGATCTTTCGCTGCACGAGGGTGAAGTCGTCGCCATTACCGGCGTGCTCGGTGCGGGCAAAAGCCGGCTCCTCTCGGCGCTCTTCGGCCTAAACCAACTCATCGAGGGCGATATGCACCTCGATGGCAAACCCTATCGACCGAAGAGTCCTGCTGAGGCGATCGCCGCCGGCGTTGCCATGGCGGCGGAGGACCGGCACCGTTCTTCGCTGATGCCTGCCGCCTGGCCCGGCAATTCGGTCGCCGGCACGATCAGCCTGCCGCATCTCGGCCGCTGGTATCCGAGCGGTCTCCTCTGGGGCAGCCGCGAGCGCCGGGAAGCGGAGAAGGCGATCGAGCGGCTGCGGATCAAAGCCTCGGGCCCCTTTTCCTCCGTTTGGACGCTCTCCGGCGGCAATCAACAGAAGGTGGTGCTTGCCCGCTGGGAAGCGGAGCAAAGCCGGCTTCTGCTGCTCGACGAACCCTTCCAGGGCGTCGATGTCGGCGCCCGGCATGACATCATCCAGGCCATACGCCGCCGGAGTAATCGCGCCACATTGATCGCCACCTCCGACCCTGAGGAAGCCTACGAGGTCGCCGACCGCATTCTCACAATCGACCGGCACAGCCTAAGCACCGTCGCCGATGCGGCGAACCCACATGCTATTGAGGACATTTCCGCATGACATCCGTGGACAATGACAGCTTCCCGCAACCGGCTGATCGGACCGAGCCGGCGCCCGCAGATCCGGCAATCGGCTGGTTCACCGCCCTCAGCGGCATCCTGCGCTCCGGCGCGGTCTTCATCTTGCTCGCCTTGCTCGTCATCGGCTTCACTGCCGCCCAGCCCGCCTTCATCAACATCAACAATCTCATGAGCATTCTGCAGGCGGTCTCCGTCGTCGCGATCCTTGGCGCCGGCGTCACAGTGACACTTGCCGTCGGCGGGTTCGACCTCTCGATCGGCGCAGTCGCCGCATCGAGTGTCATGGCGGCCAGCTATGCGATGATCGTCTGGCGGCTCGACGCCTATGCAACCGTGCCGCTGGTGCTGGCCTTTGGTGCGGCGATCGGCCTGATCAACGCCTTCATCATCGTCCGGCTGAGGGTACCCGATCTCCTGGCGACCCTGTCGATGATGTTCCTGCTCTCCGGCTTGCAGCTCATCCCGACCGCCGGGCGCTCGATCTCCTCCGGACTGATCCTGCCTGACGGCTCGAAGGCTGCCGGCAGTTACGATCCGCATTTCATGCTGATCGGCCGCTACAACCTGTTCGGTACCGTGCCGGTCTCAGTCGTCCTGATGATCCTTGTCGCCCTGGTGCTGTTTGTATTGACGGAGCGGACCCGCATCGGCCGCCTGCTTTTCGCCACCGGCGGCAACGAGGTGGCGACGCGGCTCGCCGGAGCGTCGACGACACGGCTGAAGACGCTGGCCTATGTCATTTCCGGCACGCTGGCCTCGCTCGGCGGCATTGTCATCGCCGCTCGCGTCGGCCGGGGCGATGTCTCGTCCGGCGGTTCGCTGCTGATGGACGCGGTCGCCGCCTCGTTGATCGGCTTTGCCGTATTGGGCCTGCGCCGTCCGAACGTGCTTGGCACCATCGCCGGTGCCGTTTTCGTCGGTGTGCTGCTCAACGGACTGACCATGCTGAACGCCCCCTATTACACGCAGGACTTCGTCAAGGGCGCCGTCCTCGTCGGCGCCCTTGCCCTGACCTACGGCCTCGGGCGAAACGGCGAGCGCTGAATTACAAGCATCGCCCGAGGAACTTTTCTCTCGAACAAACGCCTTTTGGAATAGCGTTCCTCCTTATTTCATTAAATACATATAATTTATGGATTATCGCAGAGAGGGAACCCCATGAACCATGACCAAAAATCCGGCTTTGGACGCCGGGAAATCCTGAAACTCGCAGCCGTCGCCGGCGCGACCTTTGCAGGCACCGGCGTTTTTGCCGGGCAATCGGCTGCGGCCGATGATGATAGCTTGTCGCTGAAGGGTAAGCGCATCGCCATCAGCGCCACCGGCACAGACCATTATTTCGATCTGCAGGCCTATAATGCTCAGATCGCAGAGGTGAAAAGACTCGGCGGCGAACCGATCGCAGTCGATGCAGGCCGCAACGACGGCAAGCTCGTCGCGCAGCTTCAGACGCTGATTGCGCAGAAGCCGGATGCTATCGTCCAGATTCTCGGCACTCTCAGCGTCATCGACCCGTGGCTGAAAAAGGCTCGTGACGCTGGCATTCCGGTACTGACCGTCGATGTCGGCTCCACGAATTCCATCAACAACACGACCTCGGATAATTGGGGCATTGGCAAGGACCTCGCCTTACAGCTCGTCTCCGATATCGGTGGCGAAGGCAATATCGTGGTCTTCAACGGCTTCTACGGGGTCACGCCCTGCGCGATCCGCTACGATCAGCTCGTCAATGTCGTCAAATATTTCCCGAAAGTGAAGATCATCCAGCCGGAACTTAGGGACGTTATCCCGAACACGGTCCAGGATGCCTTCACGCAGATCACCGCGATCCTCAACAAATATCCCGAGAAGGGATCGATCAAGGCGATATGGTCCGCCTGGGATATTCCACAGCTTGGCGCGACCCAAGCTCTCGCGGCAGCCGGGCGCACGGAAATCAGGACGTACGGCGTCGATGGAAGCCCGGAAGTCCTGCAGCTTGTCGCCGATCCAAATTCGCCCGCGGGCGCCGATGCCGCCCAGCAGCCAGCCGAGATCGGCCGCACCGCGATCCGAAACGTCGCCAAGCTTTTGGCCGGCCAGACCTTGCCGCGAGAAACCTATGTGCCCGCACTGCTGGCCAACAAGACAAACGTCGCCGAGGTAACCAAGAAGCTCGGTATCGGGTGAACGTCTGGCAGATGATGCGGCTGGGGCCGCATCATCTCACCTCCATTGGATCGATGAAATGACAGCCTTGGCTCCACAATTCGAAAAGACCGATGACCACGTCATTCACTTTGATCGTATCGTGAAACACTTTGGCGGGGCACAGGCGCTTGCCGGGGCTTCCGTCACGATACGGCCCGGCACGGTTCACGGCCTGGTCGGCCAGAACGGCGCCGGCAAATCGACGCTCATCAAGCTGCTCGCCGGATTGCACAGGCCGGATGAAGGGCGGATCGAGATCGAAGGCCGAGCTTTCGATCATCTGACACCGCATCTTGCAGAGTCTCTCGGAATCCAGTTCATCCACCAGGACCGGCTGCTGGTGCCGACCTTCACCGTCGGCGAGGCGCTGTTTCTCGGTCGCGAAGCTCGTATTGCCGGCACGCCGCTTTTGGACCGCCGGCGCATGCAGCGCCGCGCGCGTGAGATATTGGCCAATTATTTCGGGGTGAATCTGCCCAATAACGTCCTGATCGGGGAACTCTCCACTGCGGAACGGCAGATCGTTCAGATCACCCGCGCGCTCCTGAACCAGCCAAAGGTGCTTGTCTTCGATGAACCGACGGCGGCGCTGATCCGGCGGGAGGCCGACATCCTCTTTCGTCTGATCCGCCGACTGCGCGACGAAGGCGTGACAATCATCTACATTTCCCACTACCTCGGCGAGATCGAGGAATTGTGTGACCACGTAACGGTGCTGCGCAACGGCCTCGACGTCGCCTCGGTGCCGATCGCGGAGACCTCGGCTGCCGCCATCACGCGATTGATGGTCGAGCGTGAGATCGCAGAGATGTTCCCAAAACGGCGCATCGAACTCGGCGAAGAGATTCTCAAGGTCGAGAGCCTGACAGCGCCGAACCGTTTTGCCGACATCAGCTTCACGCTGCGTCGCGGCGAGATACTCGGCATAACCGGCCTTCTGGGTTCCGGTGCAAAAGATCTGGTGCGCGCCTTGTTTGGGCTGGAGAAAGCTGTTTCGGGTCGCATCAAGGTTGCAGGAAAACCGGCGCAACCGCTCAGCCCCGCGCAGGCAGTTGGCAAGCAAATCGCTCTGGTGCCGGAAGACCGTCGCGGCCACGGTGTCGCACTCGATCTCAGCCTTGCGGAAAACGTCACGCTGTCCAGCCTTTCCCGCTATACGCGGTTAGGCCTTCTAGATCGAAAGCGCGAGCGCCGTGATACCGATGACCTGGTCAAACGGCTTCAGATCAAGGCTCAGGGACGCGACACGCTGGTGCGCACGCTTTCAGGTGGCAATCAGCAGAAGGTTGCGATCGCAAAATGGTTGAGCCGCCATTCGGAAATCTATCTCCTCGATGAGCCGACCGTCGGCGTCGACATCGGTTCGAAGGTGGAAATCTATACCTTGATCGGTGAGCTTGCGGCTCGTGGGGCCGGTATCATCGTCCTCTCGTCGGATCTGCCGGAGCTGATCGGCATAACCGATCGCATTCTCGTGCTCTTCCGCGGCCGGGTGACCCGCGAATTCATCTCTTCGGAAACCACAACAGATGAAGTGCTGGCGGAATCGACCGGTGCGTCAGAAGGATTGCGCCATGTCGGTTGACATTCAGTTCGCTCCCGCAGCCGATCTAGCTACAAAGGAAACTCCGATCCGCTCAGCCGGCAATGTCGCCGCAACTGCCTTGCGCTTCGGCTCACTTATTGCCTTTGCCGTCATCCTTGCCGTCTTCTCACTGACTGCCCCTTATTTCCTAAGCATCGGCAATATCGGAAATGTACTCGGCCAGTCAGCCATCTCGGGCGTGCTCGCCATCGGGTTGACCGTCGTTCTGATCGCCGGCGGCGCCAACGTGGTCACCGGCGGCATCGATCTGTCGCTCGCGGCCAATATGGGCCTCAGCGCAGCCGTCTATGCCAGTCTCCTGCAGCTTGGCTACGGCGATCCCGTGGTGATCGTTGCGACCTTGCTGGTTGGACTGGCGATCGGTGCAGTCAACGCCGCCGCGGTCGTGCTGGCCGGCATCGTACCCCTGCTCGCCACGCTCGCCGTCATGAACATCGTTGCCGGTCTGGAACTGGTGCTGACGCAAAATACGGTCCTACCGGCTTCGAGCGATTTCCTGACGGCACTGTCCGCCTCCGACGGCTTCGGCATTCCGGTGCTTGCCTATGTGCTCCTCGGCTTTGCCGCAGTTGCGGCGGTGATCGTGCAAAATACGCCGCTGGGCCTGAGGCTCTATGCGGTGGGCGAGTTTCCGGATGCGGCGCGCGCAGCCGGGTTGCCGCTCAAGCGCTTGCTCGCCGGCGCCTTCGTCGCCAGCGGATTGTGCGGCGGCATTGCGGGCATCCTTTCTGTCTCGTATCTGAGCGGCAGTACGACCGGCTCCGGCGAGATGCTGCTGCCTGTCGTCATCACCGCTCTTCTCGGCTCGGTTTTCTCCCGTCGGCTCGTGCCGACGATTACCGGAACGCTGCTGTCGGCCTTGCTGGTCGGATTCCTCGTCAACGGCTTCCAGCTCCTCAATCTGCCGAGCACGCTGGTCAGCGGCATTCAGGGCCTCCTCATCCTCATCGTCGTTTCGGCGACGACATTGCTGCGCAAGCGGGAGATCTGACGATGCCGCTTTCGAATTCAGCTTTTCCGTCGCAGACCCGTTCGCATCGTCCTCTCACCATTCTGGCGCGCTATGGCTTGATCCTGGCGCTCGTCGCCGTCTTTGCGATTTTCTCCGCAACAACGCCGACCTTTCTGACCCCTGCCAACCTGCAAAGCATTCTGGTCAACAATTTCACTCTGCTGGCCATTGTTTCCATTGCCATGACCTTCGCCGTGTCTGCCGGCGGGATCGACCTGTCGGTCGGGACTTCGGTCGATTTTGCGAGTTTCGCATTCGTGTCTCTCGTACTTGCCGGGCAACCGGTGGCGCTCGGCCTACTGGCCGGCTTAGCAGTGGGTGCTGCGGTCGGCGCGTTTAACGCCCTCCTGATTTCATGGATTGGGGTCTCGCCATTCCTTGCAACGCTCGGCACATTGTTCATCGGCCGCAGCGTGCAGCAATTGCTGACGAATGGCGGGAACCCGGTCTATCTGCCGCCCTCAGGCGTGCCGCAGGCCTTCCGCTTTCTCGGCCATGGCTATATCGCCGGCTTTCCGGTTCCGCTCGCAATCTCCGTCCTTATCATCGCAGCCGCCGTCATGCTCTTCACCCGCATGCGCTTCGGCCGCGTGGTTCTTTCGATCGGCATCCAGCCAAGCGTCGTGCGTTATTCCGGCATCAGCCTCGGCGGCCATATTGCCGCAACCTTCATTCTTGCCGGGCTAATCGCGGCCGTCGCAGGTCTCATTCTGACCGCGACCGTTACGGTCTACATTCCCTCCTCCGGAAACGCGTTTCTTCTGAACGCCATCGGCGCGACCTTTATCGGAACCACGCTCTCATCGCTGGGCCGCCCGAATGTCGCAGGAACCGTACTTGGCGTTCTGCTTCTTAGCATCGTTGCCAATGGCCTCTTGCTGACCGGCCTGAACTTCTATTGGCAACAGGTCGGCACGGGCACGCTCATCTTTGCCGTCCTGGCCTTCAGCTTCATCAACAGGAAAACCGTCGGCGCCTGACAAGGTGCTGGTCGAATACATACAGGAATAACGATATGAGTCGCGAAATCAGGCTGAACGCCTTCGACATGAACTGCGTCGGTCACCAGTCGCCGGGCCTCTGGCGGCATCCGCGCGATCAGTCGTGGAAGTACAAGGATCTCGATTATTGGGTCCATCTCGCCAAGACGCTGGAGCGCGGCAAGTTTGACGGCCTGTTCATCGCCGACGTGCTCGGTGTCTACGACGTATTGAACGGCAATGTCGACGCCGCTCTGCGCCATTCAGCTCAAGTCCCCGTCAACGATCCCCTGCAGCTCATTCCGACCATGGCCTATGTGACCGAACATCTCGGCTTCGGGCTGACGGCATCGCTCTCCTTCGAACACCCCTATACCTTCGCCCGCCGCATCTCGACGCTCGACCACCTGACCAAGGGCCGCGTCGGCTGGAACATCGTCACCTCCTATCTGAACAGCGGTGCGCGCAATATCGGCCAGGCGGCGCAGACGAAGCACGACGATCGCTACGATCTCGCCGAGGAATATCTGGAAATCTGCTACAAGCTCTGGGAAGGAAGCTGGGAAGACGGCGCCGTGGTGCGCGACCGCGAGACCGGCATCTTCACCCATCCGGACAAGGTTCATCCGATCCATCATTCCGGCAAGCAGTTCACCGTGCCAGGCATTCATTTGAGCGAGCCGTCGCCGCAGCGTACGCCAGTGCTCTATCAAGCCGGCGCCTCCAGCCGCGGCAAGGATTTCGCCGGAGCCCATGCCGAATGCATCTTCGTCGCCGCACCGTCGAAGACGGTGCTGAAGCGTTACGTCGCCAATGTTCGCGAGGCGGCAGCGCGGGTCGGGCGCAATCCGCGCGAGATTCTCGCCTTCAACCTGCAGACCGTGATTCTCGGCGAGACTGATGCGGATGCGAAACGGAAGTTCGACGAATATCGCAAATATGTTTCCTATGAGGGCGCGCTGACGCTGATTTCCGGCTGGACGGGCATCGACTTCGGCCAGTTCGCCCCGGACGAACCGCTCCGGCACCGCTATACCAACGCCGTTCAGTCCGCTGTCGAAACCTTCACCACCATAGATCCGGACAAGATCTGGACGGTGCGCGAGATGGCGGATTGGGTCGGCATCGGCGGCTTTGGCCCAGTCTTCGTCGGCTCGCCGCAAACTGTTGCCGACCTCCTGCAGGAATGGGCCGAGGATACCGATGTCGACGGTTTCAATCTTGCCTATGCGGTGACACCGGAAAGTTTCGAGGATGCGGTCGATCTGCTTGTGCCCGAGCTGCAGAAGCGCGGCGTCTACAAGACCGACTATCGCCAGGGAACGCTGAGAGAAAAGCTCGGTAGCAAAGGCCCCCGGCTGCAAGCACCCCATCCGGGCGCCGCCTATCGCGATCTCAATGCGGCTGAGATCGTTAAAGCTGCAGCAGGTTAGCCACAGCACTTTGCTCGTTCAAACGCCGGCCTGGATATCAGGCCGACGTTTACACCCACGGAAGCTCACACCTTTGCTGGTGTCGGCTCCAAGAGAAAGCATCCGCCACGAGGTGTTTGCCCCCAACCCTATCCGACAGCATGGCGAATGGTCTTCGAAAGTCGCAAGAGGAAGGCGGGCCTCGATGAGGCAACAAGCTTCCATGACAGAACCGCTTTCGCCATGCGGCCGGGAAGGACGCCGACGGAAAAAAACCATGCCGCCTGCATCGCACGGCGTCGGAAAGAGGCATTCATTTTCACGCTGGCGACGGCACCGGCAGCGCCGAGCGCAAATCTGGAATCGCTGACCATGGGATGCCGGGATTTGTCCATACAGAGCGATGCCAAACGTTCTTCCAAATGAACGGGATCGTGGAGATTGACGTCCTCTGGCACCGTCAGGCCGATTTCGGCTGCCTGATCCAACAAGGCGTCGATTCGATGGAAGTCATGCTCCATTCGCCAGCGCGCGCGCTGGCCGAGTTTCTCCGCAAAGACGGAGTGATTGGCACCATGGATACGGTAAGCGCCTAGGCAGGATTCGATCGACGTCACCTTTCCATGAAGAGGCGCGACTGTCACCAGATAGCCATCGGCGCCTTGGCGGAAATCTTTCTCCGGAACCGGCATGACCGCATCCAGCGCCGAACGCTTGAAAGCCAAGCCGCTGGTGACGGTGGTCCGATAGCGCCCCCTTTGCAGCAGTTTCGGGGTGACATCGCCGGAGTCGAACGGCAGTTCCTGAGGCGGGAAGACATCTCTCACCTGCATATCCTCATCGACGAGGTGCAATCTGAACTGCGCCTGGACGGTATCCTCCTCCCAGGCATCGACAATTTCGGATACCGCGTTCGGGTAGAGATAATCGTCGGCATCCAGGAAAAGGACGATCTCGCCCCGGCTCGAGGCAAAACCGGTGTTGAACGCCGCAGCGTGCCCGCCATTGGCCTTTCTCAGGCACGTCTTAATTCGAGATCCATAGGAAGCAACGACATCAGCTGTTTCGTCGGTCGACGCATCGTCGACGACGATCACCTCCGTATCGTCGTGGCTTTGCTCCAAGGCACTGTCGATAGAGCGCCTCAGAAATCGTGCATAATTGTAGTTCGAGATGATGATGGAAACTGGAACACGGTCTGTGATGGGGTGCATCGCATTGAACCTCGCAAATCTGCTTTGGTCGCGGCGAACCTACTCATTCAGGTCCTGTGGATTAAAACCCATTCCGGCGAGCACAACTTTCCAAAGCTGAAAGCTGCTGTCACAGACATGCTGGCCGAAGGGTGGCGAAGATACGCTTGGTACGTCTGTACCGCCACGAGCCTCCGCAGCTTTATGGCTTTTGAATGGCCATAATGTCCTATCACCCCGGCCAAGCGCCGGTCGGTTGATCGCCGCGGTTTGGGCCCTGTCGCCTTAGCAAAGACTTAAAAATAGTCTTCAGGTGGCTGTCAGCGTCATTGTCGATAGTCGCGCCCGCCGGGAAAGAAAGCGATTCCTCATGAAGCAAGTGCAAACTAAAAATTATTATTCGGCCGCTCTGATCCTACTGTGTTGGTTTAGAACTGTTCTAGCGTCCCCGCGCTCCGGCGCATTGTTGTCGTCTGTAAGCCTGTGAACCATTCCCGCAATATTTCAGATCGGTCACGGAAGCCGGCCGGCAAAGCTCTTGCATCCGAGCCAGACGCTTCCCCTGATAATGCCATGAAACATCACCAATTGATTTCAGTTGTCGTTCCGACCCTCAACGAGACCGACAATATCGACATTCTCCTGTCTTCCCTGTTTTCGCAGTCCGGTGACGACATCGCGCTCGAGGTCCTGATCGCCGACGGCGGATCGACCGACGGCACGATCGAGCGCGTCCAGGCATGGGAGAATAAGGCGCCCATCAGGCTTATTTCCCCAGGCGGCAAGGGAGGCTTGGCTGGGGATGTCCTGGCAGCGGCGAGACATGCCAGCAGCGACATCGTCGTGGTCATGGATGCCGATTTGAGCCATCCGCCGGAGGAGATTCGCAATCTCGTTCGACCCATCATCGACGGGACGAGCGACATGGTGGTCGGAAGCCGCTATGTGCCGGGCGGCGCCACACCGGATTGGCCACGGTCCCGACGGCTGCTGTCCCGCCTCGGCGGCGCCCTGGCTTGGCCCTTGACCGATATGCGGGATCCGATGTCCGGGTTCTTTGCCGTGCGCAAGGAGCGGCTTCTGGCGATCGATCCAACCGCAATCGGTTTCAAGATCGGTCTGGAGATCATCGCGGAAGGCGGCGACGCCCTTCGGCTGACGGAGGTCCCGATCATCTTTCGTGATCGGGTACACGGGCAAACGAAGATCGGATGGGGGCACATGATAGATTATGCCCGCCGTCTCATGGTCCTTGCCGGAGGTGCGGTTTCCTTTGGAAACGCGACCCGTTTTGCGGGTGTCGGCCTCATTGGCCTGGCTCTCGACCTGCTGCTCTTCCAGATCCTGTTCGGGATGGGATTCGGGTTGGTAGCAGCGCATGTCACCAGCTTCGCCGTCGCCACGATTTCCAACTATATCTTGAATTCCAGATGGGCATTTGCGAGCGATGGGCCACGCCTCCCCGAGCGGGATTGGCGACGCTACATCCGCTTCATGACTGTCTGCCTGCTAGCTTTCGCTCTGCGCGGCGGCATGCTTGCCGGCGCTGTCGAGCTTCTCGGATGGCCCCCTCAAGTCGCCATCATTCTCGGCGTCGGGGCCGCCGCCATCGTCAACTATCTCGGCAATGCCTTCTTCGTATTTCCATCCGCCAGTACCCGCGCGCCATCCGATGTTCGATGGCGCGTGGCGGCGATCGGCGTACTGGGCTACATCCTCGCATTGCGATTGGTTTTCCTCGGGCTTGTCGATCTCGTGCCGGAGGAAACCTATTATTGGAATTACTCCCAACATCTCGACATCGGATATCTCGACCACCCCCCAATGGTCGCCTGGCTGATATGGCTGGGAACAAGCCTGTTTGGCAACACAGGGTTCGGTGTCCGTATCGGCGCTTATCTCGCCTGGATCGTGACCTGCTTTTTCGCTTTCCGGTTATCGCGCAATCTGTCCGGCAAGTCGGCGGCGTTCGTCAGCGTTCTGCTCGTCGCCATCTTGCCGTTCTTCTTTTCCACCGGCTTCATGATGATGCCGGACGTCCCGCTGACGGCTGCATGGGCCGGAACGCTCTATTTTCTCGAGCGTGCGCTGATAGCAGATAAGCGCCGGGCCTGGTGGGGTGTCGGCCTGTGCGTGGGCCTCGGGATGCTCTCCAAATACACGATCGCGCTCCTCGGTCCCGCCACGCTGATCTTCCTTCTTCTTGACGCCAGGGCGCGACGTTGGCTGCTGCGGCCAGAGCCTTATCTCGCCGCCGCGGTGGCTGCTGCACTCTTCTCACCGGTGATCTATTGGAATGCGACACATGCTTGGGCATCGTTCGCATTCCAAAGCTCGGGGCGTCTGCAAAGCGCCAAGACCTTCTCGCTTCCTGACCTGATCAGCAGTGCCGCGATCCTGCTGACGCCATTGGGATTGGTGGCCGCGATGTCAGCGCTGGTGACCAGAAACCGCGTGACGTATGAGAGGAAGACGGACACCGAGGCCCGCCGCCGATCCCTCTTCATCAAGATCTATACACTCGTTCCCCTCTCGGTCTTCGTCGCATTCAGCCTCTTTCATGAGGTCAAGCTGAACTGGACGGGACCGCTCTGGCTGGCTCTTTTGCCGGCAATCTCGGCAACCATCGTCGCAGCCGGCGGCAGCCTATCAAGATTTGACGGCCTGCTGCGTCGCCTATGGGTTCCAACCGTGATGACCATGCTGGTGATCTACGGGCTTGGGCTGCATTATCTCGTCCTCGGTTTCCCGTTGGTCGGTCACTTCGGTAACATCCGGACGCTGCCTGTCGCGTGGCAGGAGTTCGGTCATCAAGCGGGCCTGATCGAACGCAACGTCGAGCAGGAAACGGGCAAGCAGGTCCTGCTGGCCGGGATGGACAAGTACTTCGTCGCTAGCGAAATCGCCTTCTATGATCGCGTGGACGATGACGCCGTTCGGACCTCCATGGGTCGTGGCGCGTTGGGTCAAGATAGTCTCATGTATGGATACTGGTTCAAACCTGCCGACGTGCAGGGGCGCAATGTTATTCTGTTTGGGCTGAAAAAGGGGGACCTGGAGCAGACGTCTCTTGACGGGCTCTTTTCCCGGTTGAGCGAGATCAAAGAGCAAAAGGTTACAAAACACGGCGCGCCGGTCGGCAGCTTCTACTACAGAATCGGATATGATCTGCGTAGCTGCCCTCCCCTTGCGACCCAGATACCCGGAGTATCGTGCAACACACAGTGAGGCGGGATATCACTATCAGGCGATTATCTGCTGCCTCCATGCGATGATCGTAATCCGGAAAATTACCTTCGGGTGAAGACCGGCGGCCGCTTCTCCTTGAAAGCAGCGCGCCCTTCTGCGGCGTCTGCCGTTGCAAAGCAGATCGTCTGCAGGTCGCGTTCGTATTCGATCGCCTTTTCAAGAGGCATCGAGACGGCGGCCTTAAGATTGAGCTTGGCGGTTTCAGCCGCGATCGGCGCGCGAGAGGCGATGATCTCGGCAATGGCGCGGGCTCGCGAAAGAAGTTGTTCCGGCGGCAGAACCTCGCTGACAAGCCCCCATTGCAATGCCTTGTCGGCTGGGATGGGATCGCCGGTCATCAGCATCAATGCGGCGTTGGAAGCGCCGATGGAATGGAGAAGATGCGCTGCCATCCCGCCGCCGCCGATCCAGCCGAGCTTGATCTCGGGAGCAGCAAACTGCGCGTTGTCCGAAGCGATGCGGATATCGCAGGACATGGCCGTTTCAAGCCCCCCGCCGAACGCATAGCCGTTGACGGCGCAGATGGTCGGTTTCAGCAGCGCGCGGAAGGCGTCGCAATAGTCCGGCCGGTTGCGGAACTGCCAGGGCGTCTCATAGGTATCGAGCTCGCGAATGTCCGACCCGGCACAGAAGGCGCGTTCCCCTGCGCCGGTTAGGATGACACAGCGGATCGTATCGCTGTCATTGCAGGTCTTGACTGCTTCGACGATGGCATTCGCCATCTCGGGCGTGACCGCATTCAGCTTCTGCGGGCGATTGAGGGTGATGGTGGCAATGGCCCCATCGATGGAAAATCGTATGTCTTCGGTCATGGCGGTTCCTATCTTTCGCCACCGGCAACGCGGTGTTCGCGGTACATGGTTTGCAACTGGTCGATGATGCCTGGCGCCGACGCGCACGTATCGATCGCGTCCCGCAGCAAAGCGGAGGCGCGGGTCTGAAATGCGATGTAGCCATTGTGCCGCGGGCGGACATAGGCTGCCTCCAGCGTCTCGGCGGTATTTTCGTAAAACCGACCCCAGCGTGCGTTGACACCAGCATCCTGCCACGCCGCCCGGAGCGAAGGCTGCCCCTGATGACTTGGAATGAAGCCGATCTGGACCTCGGGGCTCATCAGCCAAAGAAGGTGGCGCTTTAGTTCTGGTGTTACCGGGCATCGGCGGGAGATGCCGATACCGGTGCCGCCAAGCGTCGAACCCGGCCGGCCACCTGTCATTTGACGCGGGGCGTTATGAAACGCGATGGGGCGGCCTTGTTCGGGGGCGGCATAGTTCACGTATCCATAGACGAGTGGGCAAAGAATGACGTCGTCATGCAAGGCCATATGCTGAAGGATGCCGATTGGGTTCTTTTCGCGCACCGATAGTGGGCTGCGGCTGGCGAGATCAAGCATCAGGTCATAGACCGCCTTCCCCGTCTCGCGCGATACCAGGATATCCGGATCGGCTGCGGCCGGCGGCTCGCCATAGGCCGCGGCAATCGACAGGAAAGAGAGGATGGCATGCGGGCCGGCAAGCGACAGCGCCACCTTACCGGTCAAGGCCGAAAGTGCCGTCACCTCATCCCATGTGATCGGCGTGAAACCATCCGTCAGATCCGTCCGGCAGGCCATCACCTGTGTGGCAGCATCGAGCGGCAGCGCCCAATGCGAACCTGCAAAACGATAGCTTGCCAGCGACGGCCCGATGCAGTCCGCCTCGATCCGCGCAATCACTTGCGCGCCGAAAACCTCTTCCAGCGGCCGCAAACATTCGCCGGCAACCGCCTCACCGACATGCGGATGGTCGAGAACGACGAGATCGTAGCGCGCGCAGAGATCGGCGATCGGATGGGACTCGAAGCCTTCCAGGGGTTGTTTGTCCCAGGCGATCGACAGGCCGCTCTCCGCAAAGGCCTGCAAACGCGCGGCGGCGGCAAGAGCACTGTAGCCGCGCGGATGATCCCAGGTCAGAGCCTCCAGGCGCTGCATGTCACAGCTCTCCCGCAGCGACCGCTCCGGCGCGCTCCAACGCCGCAATCTCGGCCGCATCGTAGCCCGCCTCCCTCAGGATTTCACGAGTATGCTGGCCGGTAAGCGGCGCACCACGCTCGACGGTGGAGGGCGTCTTGGAAAAGCGGATGGGGAAGCCCGGCGTCTTCACCAGCCCCTCGGTCGGATGTTCATATTCCACGAAGGTGCCGTTGTGCTTGATCTGCTCGTCCTCCACCAGATCGGCATAGCCATAGACCGGACCGCACCAGATATCGGCCGCCCGCATCGCTTCCAGCCATTCGGCCGTCGTCTTTGCCTTCAATTTCTCACGCGTCTTGGCGAAAATTTCGTCGCGACGGGACCAGGTATCGGTCTCGTCGACCATCGTCAGGAAGCTCTCTTCGCCGATCACTTCGCCAAGCGTCTTGAGCTTGGGGAAGGCGACGATGATGAAGCCATCGCTGGTGGCGAATGCCCCGTAGGGTGCGCGGATATAGACATGCGCATGCGGTTCGGCGGACCGCTTCTGCGGCTTGTGGCCGACGGTGAAGACCGAGAGTTCCTGCATCTGGATTGTCGTGATCGAGTCCAGCATATTGACCTGCACGAGCTGGCCCTCCCCGGTGCGTTCGCGATGGAACAGCGCCGCAAGCGCGCCCTCAAAGGCGGTGTAGGCGGTGATCGCGTCCACGAGATACTGGCCGGCGGCCGTGGGCGCCTCGCCCTCGCGTCCGGCGGAAAGCATGGCGCCTGACATGCCCTGCAGCACTAAATCCTGGCCCGGACGATTCATATAGGGGCCGTCTTCGCCATAACCCGAGATCGAGACGTAGACGAGCCGCGGATTGATCGCCGCAAGCGACTCGTAATCCACACCAAGACGCTTCGCCACGCCCGGCCGATAGTTCTGGAGGAAGACATCGGCGGTCTTCACCAGTTCCAACAGCACCTGTTTGCCATCGGCCGATTTCAGGTCGATCGCCAGCGAACGCTTGTTGCGATTGAGCGACAGGAAGGAGACGTTGACCTTGTTGCCGCCCGCGCCGCCGGCGGAGACATGCCGCTGCCATTCGCCGGTGACCGGCTCGACCTTCACCACGTCGGCGCCCAGATCGCCCAATCTCTGCGCAGCGAAGGGACCCGCCATCGCAATCGAGCAATCGAGCACGCGTATCCCTGACAGAACTCCCATAAATGCATTCCTCCCTCGGCATGCTTCCCGTTGCCCGCAAACTACGCCTTCTTTCTGAATTGTCCATAGTGAGCGCTAACATTTTTCAGGCCCATTTTCCGGCAAGGAAAGCATGGCAGCGTTTCAGCCGCTCCCGCGGATCTTCAGGGTGAAACCGACGTCGATGCGTTTCGCGGAAGAAGGCAGGCCGCGCATGCCTTCGAGCAAGAGACGGCCCGCCTGCTGGCCAATTTCATCGGAGGGTACGGAAACCGTCGTCAGAGACGGATTCAGATGACGAGACAGTTCGAAGTCGCCGAAGCCGGTGATGGCAAGGCTGTCGGGAACTGCGATGCCGAGCCGGACGCTTTCGAGCAGCGCGCCGGATGCCAGCACGTCGCTCGAAAACATCACCGCATCGGCATCCGGAAACGTGGCGCGTGATCGTCTGAGCAACTCCGCTCCGGACGCCATTTCGAGAGGCAGGTCGTTTACGATGCAAAGTCTCGGCTCTTCATTCCGGAAGATCGCCTTCACCGCCGCGACAAAACCGTCACGGCGTTCGGCAGCGCGACTGTCACCTCTCCGCAGGACGCCGGCGAAGACGATACGTTTGCGGCCGCTTTTGGTCAGATGACGGGCCATTTCGGAGATCGCCGCTATGTTGGAGAAACCGACGAGCCGGTCGATCGGACGGGACGTCATGTCCCAGCCTTCGACGACCGGGATGCCGGCGCGCTTCAGAAGTGCGATGCTGTTACGGGTGTGGTGCGTGCCGATGATAAACAATCCGTCCGGTCGGCGGCCAAGCAGGCTGCGGATCACTTCCTCTTCGCGATCGGACCGATAATCCGTGTTGCCGAGAAAGATCTGATAGCCTTCGCGGTGCAGCACCTCGGAAAAATGCTGGATCGTTTCGGCGAAAACCGATGCGGAAAGCGTCGGTATGATAGCCGCGACCGTATTGCTGCGCATGGACGCAAGATGGCTGGCGGCGAGATTCTGCACATAATGCGTCTTTTCGATCGCGTCCTGAATCTGCCTGCGGGTCTCGGCGCTCACCGTGTCGGGAAAGCGCAGATAGCGCGAGACCGTCTGCATGGAGACACCGGCGGCAGCCGCCACCTCGGCCATGGTGACGCCGCTTCCTTTTCGGCGCGCCTTACGTCGGGAGGGGGAAGCCTCGATCATGAAGCCGCCTCTGCACCGCCGTGCAATCCCAACCGTCTCCTAGCAACGCCATCGCCGGCTATTCGCATGACAAACATGGTCGCTGCCATGCGATTCCCTCTCAACGCCCGATCCTGCTACTTAGTCGCTATCTCCGATTTTCGTCAAAGCAAATATGTCGCCGCCCAGGCGCGGCCGCCTCATCGCAAACTGAATGCCCTTGAGGCTTCGTAGAGCGAAGGCTCGACGGAGCGCGAAAGCGAGGTCAGATTGCGTCTCAGCGTCGATGTATCGGCCGAACCGATCAGTACGGAGGCCACAGCCGGATTCTGCAGCGGGAACTGCAGGGCGGCAGTGGCGATATCGGTTCCGGCCTCCGCCGCCAGCGCCTCTATTCTGCCGACGCGTTCGAGAATATCGGCATCGGCCTCCGCGTAATCGAAGCGCGCGCCGGGAACCGCCCCGGTTGCCAAGATGCCAGAATTGAATACGCCACCGACGACAAGCGATGTGCCGCGCTCTGCGCAGAGCGGAATGAGCCTTTCCTCCGCCCGCCTGTCGAGCAAGGTGTAGCGTCCGGCGATCAGAATGCAGTCCAAATGGGTCCGTTCCAGCACGTCGAGACAGACGGCGACTTCGTTGACACCCAGCCCCCATCCCTTGATCACGCTGCTTGCCTTCAGGTCATCGAGAACGGCGATGCCGGAGCGTGTGAACGCCTGCATGTGGCGGGCATTATCGTCCTCGCCGTGGGCGTAGGTGCCGATATCGTGCACATAGAGGATATCGAAGCGATCTAGCCCGGTGCGCTTGATGCTGGCCTCGAGGCTGCGCAGGATGCCGTCTCCGGAATAGTCGAATTCGATCGCGCATGGATGGGCGCCGACGAAACCATGGGAGGAAGCGGCGGAAGCCGGTGCCGGCTGCAACAGGCGCCCGACTTTAGTGGAGATCACATAGTCGTCACGCCGCTTGCCGGCCAGGAAGCGGCCCACACGCTCTTCCGACAGACCCGCGCCGTAGAAGGGTGCCGTATCGAAATAGCGAATGCCCGAATGCCAGGCGAGGTCGAGCGTCGCCTGCGCCGTCTCTTCGCTGCACTCGACATAGAGGCCGGCGATCCCCGCCGCGCCGAAGCCGACCTCCGTCAGATCCAATCCCGCCGATGTAATTCGCCGCTTACGCATAGCGCCTATCCCCTCAATCCAGATGGAAGACGCTCTGGAGGAAGCTCCACCATTCTCCTCGCCGCGCCGTCGCCATCGGCTGCTGACACGGATCGGTCAACGAAAGCCAGCGCTTCGTCACATCCTTTGCGCCAAGCACTGCCATATCAGCCTCGAAGTCTTCGCCCAGATATTCCCAATAGCCGAAAAGTAGGTTCTCCGGCTCCTTCAGGAAGATGCTGTAATTGCGGATATTTGCCGCCGTCAGCGCAGCATTCATCTCCGGCCACGGAGCCGCATGCAAGGCCTTGTATTCGGCTATCTTTTCCGGCTTGAGGCCGATCACCATTCCCATGCGCCGAACCATCAGCGAATTCTCATTCCGTCCATGGTGAACAGCCGCGTCTTTTCCATGTCGAAACGCAACGTGAGAGCGTCTCCCATGCGGGCCGTTACATCGCGCTTCTCTGCGACGATCGTCTCGCCCGTTGCAAGCTTGCCGTGAACGAAGGCGGTGCCCCCTAGCTTCTCGACCACTTCGACTATGGCCGGCAGCTCGATACCGTCAGCCTCATCCAGATGTTCGGGGCGAATGCCGAGCTGCAGCATGTCGCCCGGCTTCAATGTCGAAGTCAGACGCGGGGCTGCAGCCTCGATTTCGCCGAAATGCAGCGCGCAGCCATCAGGGCCGACCTTTGCCTTCAGGAAATTCATCCTGGGAGAGCCGATAAAGCCGGCGACGAAGGCGTTGTCCGGGTCCTCATAAAGCTCCATCGGCGGACCGACCTGCTCGACGCGCCCTGCTCGCAACACCACGATCTTCTGCGCCAAGGTCATTGCTTCCGTCTGGTCGTGGGTGACGTAGATGATGGTATTTCCGAGCGATTGGTGCAGCTTGGCGATCTCGACGCGCGTCTGAACGCGCAGTTCAGCATCGAGATTGGAAAGCGGCTCGTCGAACAGAAAGACATCCGGATTGCGCACGATGGCGCGGCCGATAGCGACGCGTTGGCGCTGGCCGCCGGAGAGCGCTGCCGGCTTGCGGTCGAGCAGCGCTTCAAGTTGCAGTATGGCGGCAGCACGCTTAACCTTTTCGTCAATTTCCGCCTTCGGGCGATGGGCCATGCGCAGACCGAAGCTCATGTTATCAGCGACGGTCATGTGCGGGTAGAGCGCGTAGGACTGGAAAACCATGGCGACGCCTCGCTGCGAAGGCTCGGTATCGTTCATGCGTTTCCCGCCGATGAAAAGGTCACCGGAGGAAATCTCCTCCAGTCCGGCAATGCTTCGCAGCAACGTCGATTTTCCGCAACCGGATGGGCCGACGAAGACGGTGAACTCGCCGCGTTCGATGGTCAGCGATACGTCATGAAGAACGTCGATGGCGCCGAATTTCTTGCGGACATGGTCCAATACGATTTGCGACATTATTCAAAGTATCCGTTTCAGCCTTTGACGGCGCCGACGGCGATGCCGTTGACGATCTGCCTCTGGAAAACCACGTAGATGATGACGATGGGGGCGGCGGCGAGCACGATACCCGCGGTGAGCAGCGGGACATTTGTGGTGTATTCTCCGCGCAGCGCCGCAATGCCGACCATGACCGTGCGCTCCTTCTGCAGGACCAGCAGCGAGATCAGCACGTCGTTCCAGCAATAAAGCGTGTTCAGGATGCCAAGCGTAATCAACGCCGGCTTGCCCATCGGCAGCATCACATTCCACCAGATCTGCAAAATGGTCGCCCCGTCCATTCGGGCGGCCTCGACCAGCTCCCGCGGCAGGCGGGAATAGAAGGCAGTCATCATGTAGACGCTGAAGGGCAGAAAGAACGCGGTATAGGAGATGATCAGCCCGATGCGCGTATTGACCAGATCGAGCGCGATGATCGTGCGATAAAACGGCACCAACACCACCTGCACGGGGATCATCAGCGAAGCGAGGATCACCATGAACAGGAACCGCCGGAAGGGAAAACGCAGCATCGCAAGCGCAAAGCCGGCGAGCGAGGAGACGACCAGCAAAAGCAGGACTGCACCGCCGGTGGTGATGACCGAGTTGACGAAATAGTCGCTCAGATGCGCCCGTTGCCAGGCGGTCACGAAATTGTCGAAGGTCGGTTGGGTCACGAGGCCGAAACGGTCGAGGATGTAGCCCTTGTTGGTCTTCAGCGCGTTATTCAAGGAAAAGAACACCGGATAGACGCAGGAGAGCGCCAGCAGCGTCATCGGCACGCAGGCAATCCAGAGCAGCCTCTTCTCCCGTTTCGCCAAGATGGACATGATCGCCCCCTCACAAATTCGCGTTGCGGGACATGATGCGGATCTGGAGATAGGCGAGACCCGCCATCACCACGAACAACACCATGGAAATCGCCGCTGCATAGCCCGGTTGGTTCATCTTGCCCTGCTCGAGCCAGATCAAGAATTCCGGCAGCGTCGTTGCCGTGCCCGGCCCGCCGGCGGTCAGCACATAGATCAGCCCGAACATCGACGTCAGGACACCGATCGTCGTCACCACGGCGACGAATTCGATGATCGGACGCAGCGCCGGGATGATGACATGAACCCAGATCTGCACCGGTTTGGCGCCGTCGAGTCTCGCTGCCTCGATGAGCTCCTTGGAGACGGTGGAAAGGCCGGCCATGAAGATCAGCAGGCTCATGCCGAAGGTTGCCCAGAGCTGCACCGCGATCAGGCTGCCGAGCGCGGTGGCACCGTTGCCGAGCCAATCGACGGGGATGAGACCGAATGCCTTGAGGAAAGCATTGAGGCTGCCATCGAAGCGCAGCACGACATTGAAGATCGATCCGATGATCACCGTCGAGAGAACGGCAGGGAAGAAGTAGACGGCGCGGAAAATCTTCCCACCCGGTACACCCTGATGGATGAGGATTGCGAGCAGCAGCGGCAACATCACCCAGATCGGCAGCGTGGCGATCAGGATCAGCGTATTTTCAATGCTGTCGCGAAAAGCAGGATCGTTGGCGACAGCGACATAGTTGTCGATGCCGACAAAGGCGGATTTGCCGAAGCCGTTAGAATTGGTGAAGGAAAGGACGAAGCCCCAGGCGAGCGGAAATATGCGGAAGAGGCCGACAAGTACAATCGCCGGCAATACGAACAACAGTCCGATCCGTCTTTCCGCCTTGCTTCCCACTCGAATAATTCCTTCTCAAGACAGCCGAACCGAAACGTCAGTCCCGGCCGGCCAGTCATTCCATTCTGTGGCTATTTGCGAGCATCCGCCTGCACGGAGTCCATGCGCGCCGCAGCAGCCTCGACGGTTACGTCGCCGTTCAACAGCAGCTGGCTCTGTCGGTGCCATTCCTCCAGCTCTTTGGCGGTGGCGTTGGCATGGGCCGTCGGCACGCCATAAGTCTTCAGCCAGCCGAGAATGGCCTTGGCGGTCGGGCTTTCCACCTTTGTCGTATCGACGCCGGTGTTGGAGGCAATTGCGCCGGTATCGCTGAAGAAAATCTGCATCGGCGCGGGCGACGCCAATTCCCTGGCGAATTCGATGGCGAGATCGGCATTGGCCGAGGCCTTGTTGACGCCGTAACCGATACCGCCGGAAACGGGCAACATCGGATCGCCTTCCTTCTTGTCGGCGGCAACCGTCGGCGACGGCAAGCGGAAGACTCCATCATTGTCAGCGCCGAGAAAATCGTCGAACTGCTTCCAATGCGCCACATCCGAAATCAGGCCGATGGTATTGGCCGCCTCGCCGCGCATGAAGCTTTCATATTCGTCCATGAATTTGGTGGTCGAGTTCGGCCCATCCTGGAACCAGCCGGCCTTATTGGCCTCGACCCAGCTCTTCAGGATGGCTTTCACCTGCGGGCTCGACCATTTCAGCTTGCCATCGGCGAAATCCTGCTGCTCCTGAGCCGTCCATTCGTTGGCGGCCATTTCCGAGAACCAGAATTCGGCGCCGTAACCTTCCTTGTTGCCCATGGAGAAACACGGAACTGCGCCCTTCGCCTTGATCGCTGCGCAGACTTTCGACAGGTCGGCCCAGGTCTTCGGAGGGTTTTCGGGATCGAGACCTGCATCCTTATAGAGCTTCTTGTTGTAGTAGATGACGAAGCCCTGGATCGACAGCGGAACGGCATAGATGCTGCCGTCGGTGTCGGTGAATTCCGGCCAGCCGACCACTGTTTTCTTCAGATCGGCGACCTTGTTGTTGAGCTTCAACAGCGCCGGAATGCGAGCCTTGGCTTGCGCGCCGCCATTCATCAGAAAAAGATCGGGGCCGGCATTGGAGGACAACGCCGTGCCGAGGAGCGTGTAATACTGATCGAGCGGCTGCATCACATATTTGATGGTGACGCCGGCATGGTCCGCCTCGAAATCAGTCTTGGCCTTCTCGTAATAGGCAGCGGCGGCAGGGTCACCGGACTTCCAATCCCAGACAGTGATTTCCTGAGCCATTGCAGGCGCAGCCGCCAGGACCGTCCCTACCAGAAGCATAGCCGAAAACTTGATAAACATCTCAGTTCCTCCCACAGACCGATGGCGAGCCTTGCGGCCCGGAAATTTATTTCGTCAGACTTAAACGCGGATTGGCGGGTGCTTCACCCAGTTGATCGCGCGGCAAAAGCTGTGGCCGCGCCCAATCGCGCCGTGCGGCTTCACTCAAAACAAGGCCATGCCCCGGCCGCTCAGGCGCATAGGCGTAACCATCGCGAATCTCGATGGGTTCATCGACCAGATAATCGAAATTCTGGAAGGAATATTCCAGCCATTCGACCTCCGGCAGAGCCACGGCCATGTGCACGCCGATCTCCAGGAAGGTGTTGCCGAGGCTGACCGGAATGCCCATGTCTGCCGCCAGCCAGCCGATGCGCATCACATCCGATACCTGGCCATGGACGTTGAGAATATCGGTGCCATGCGCTTCGAGCAGCAAGCGCTTGCCTTGCAGGTCGAGATATTCGCCGGAGTTGATCTGCGTCCAGGACACTGCATGCCTGAGCATGCGCAGGCCCTCATAGTCGTGGCGCAGGATCGGGTCTTCGACCCAGAGTAGATCATGGCCGGCACGGCGGATCACCTCCAGCTTCATCAGCGCTTCCTTGGATGACCACCCCTCATTGGCGTCGATCATCACCTCGGAGCTGGCAGGCACCACCTGCTTCAACAGCGCCAGACGATGCAGGTCGCGCTCGAAGTCGGCATGACCGACCTTGATCTTGAAGGCGCGATAGCCGATCGCGGCGGCATGAGCGAAGAGCGCCTGATAATCGTCATCGGACAGATGGAAATCGAGGCCGCTGGCATAGGCCTTGACGCGGTTGCGGCGGCTTCCCAGGAGGGTATGTAGCGGCAGCCCCACTTCCTTCGCCGCCAGATCCCAGAGCGCTACCTGCAGCGCCTCATGGAAGGGCAGCGATGTCGCCCGCTGATTGCCGCCGCGCGGGCGATTGACCCGGTGCACCAGTGCAATCGCTCTCTGCCTTTCCAGGCCCGGCCAGACCTCCGTCGCGAAAACGCGTTCGATCTCTGCCTGGTCCGGCAATGGCGAAAAAAGCGTCTGGATAAAACCGAGCCCGACCTGGCCGCTATCGGAAACCAGTTCCAGCGCTGCTACATTCGCATCATCGGCGCGCACTTGGCTGTCGCCGATGATGCGATCGCGGGCGAACTGGAATCGGGTGATGCGAAAAGCTGCAATGCTCATGGGGATTGGACTTTGATCGATTAAAATGTTTATCTGATCTATCAGATGTGCAATGTAATATGGCAAGCGCGAGAACAGTGCAAGTGGCGAAGAGAACAAAAAAAGCAATCGATCCGAGGATGTGTCACCGGCCAGGCGCCTGAGCGACGAGGCCTACGACCGGATATTGGAGGCGCTGTTCGAGCGCAGGGTGCAGGCCGGCGCCTTCGTGTCGCAAAGCGAACTCTCCGAGATCGTTGATGTTCCTGTTGCGCCCCTGCGCGACGCGCTGCGCATGCTGGAAGCCGAAGGCATCCTGAAAATCCATCCACGTTCGGGTATCCAGTTCGTCCGGCCCGGCCTGGAACTGACACGCTCAACATATCAGTTCCGCTCCATCCTTGAGCGCGCCGCCATCGAGATTTTCGCCGAGCAGGCTGACGAGGCAGAGATCGACGCGATCCATGACCGCCATATCACCCTGATCGTCACCATCGAAAAAGACGGGCTGGGGCCGGACCAGATGAAAGACGTGGAGGCGTTGGAAAGGATGCTGCACAATGCGGTCATCGCCAGCCTGCGCAATCCGCTGATCGAGACAAGCTACCGGCGCATGCACAACTACCTCCGCCTGCTGCGGCTCGACCGCAGGCTCACCGCGCCGGTAGTGTTGCGCACGCTCCGCGAGCATCTCGACATCCTCCTTGCCTGCAAGGCACGAGATGCGAAAGCCGCCAAGGCGGCGCTTGACGCCCATTTTCAGGCCGCCATGCAACGCAATCTCGGCTTTATCTGATGGGTTGAGCTGGATCCGCAGCCATCAATGCATCACCCAGCCGCCATCGACGTTCAGCGTCTGGCCGGTCACGAAGGAGGCAGCGTCCGAGGCGAAATACATCAACGCATTGGCGATGTCTTCGGGGCTGCCACGCCGCTTGATTGCCTGATGATCCAAGACAAAGCGCGTATAGCCGCCGGGATCCGGATGAATTTTCTCGGCATCGGTCGGGAATGCACCGGGTGCTACGGCATTGACGGTAATGCCGTAGGCGCCGAATTCCCGCGCCCAGGCGCGGGTCAGCCCGATCAGCGCGCCCTTCGATTGCACATAGGGCGAAAGGTTGGCCCAACCGCCATAGGCGGTGACGCTGGCGATATTGATGATGCGGCCCCAGCCCTTGGCGCGCATATGCGGCAGCGCGACCTGCACGCAGACGATGCCGGCATCGACATTGACGCGCTGCACCGCTTGATGCTCCTCGAGCGTATAGTCCTCGAAGGGCTTGGAGGGGTAGATCGCCGCATTGTTGATGACGACATCGAAACCGCCGACCTCTGCCGAGATCGTCTCCAACTGATGCCTCAGATGCGCAAGATCGGAAAGGTCGAGCGCCTTCACGGCCAGCCCCTTCAAACCTTCCTTCTCGGCCAACGCCTTCAGATTGGCGATCTTGTCGGGATTGTTGTCGATCGCCACCACGCGGGCACCCGCTCGCAGGAAATTCAGCGTCGTTTCCGTGCCGAGCCCGCCGGCGGCTCCGGTATAGAGAATGGTCTTGTTCGCGACAGACATCATCGCCGGCGCCTCCTCACGAACGCCCGCCGATCGGCAGATGGTTGCCGGACAGTTCTGGAAACTCCTCGACCGGCTGTTTTGCCAGACCCGCGATCCGCTTTTCGCTCGCCGCAATCGCTGCCGCGTCAGGCAGGATACGGAAGGTGCTATCGTAGCGGCGTTCCTCGCCATGCTCCAGCCAGATCAACTCGCCGCGTTCGCGCGCAGCACCATGGCCGAGCACATGGTTGGTCGAGGGTTCGATTCCGAGGGCATATTGTCCGGCCTGCAGGTTCTGCCACTCGTACATGCAGGGAAACTGGTCCTTGCACGTCACCACTTCGAAGCCGATGCCCAGCCGATCGTTGACCAGGGCAACCGGCACCTCGCCATTTTGATCGGCCGCCACTTCATGTTGCCAGACCTGCTCGTGGAAATTCATCTGCGGCGCGGGCATGCTGTGGTAACCGACGCCCTGCTTGCGATAGTTTTCACCGGCATGCGCCGCCCAGACGACGTCCCTGATCGGCGCGAGATAGCGCGAGCCCTCGGCCAGCACCGGATGGCCGGCGTTGATATGGTAGCAATACATATGCGGCGTCCGGTAGAAGCCGCGATTGACCACCCGGTCGGTGAGCTTGATATCGTTGCTGCCCACTTTGATCTCGATGCGGCGCACGAGTTCCAGATGTTCGCCAAAGACAGTGCCTTGCGACACCGTTCCTTCGCACCATAAAAAGCAGTCGTCGCCCTCCCAGCGCTCGCCGTAGCCGGAGAGCTTGCCGGGGATCGTGCCGATGCGGCCGTGGATCGAGTGGCTGACGGTCCTCCTCGGACCGTAGATATAATGATCGGCCGGCTCGTCATACATGAAGAGAATGTGGTCGAGGCCGCAGGTTATCATCAGGCCGGAGAAGGAGCGCAGCCAAGCCAAACCGCCCTCCCCCTCATATTCGGCAAGGCTTGGATGCTTGAAGCCGGCTGGAGAATGCCAGCCGATCGCCATGCCGCGATAGTCGCAATCGGCGATATCGAAAGCACGGTCGATCAGCACCGTGAAGCGCAGGCCGCTGCCGCTGCGGAACTCCAGCATGCGAATGCCACGCTCGACGCCATCGCCGAGCGTCATCAGCCGCACGCCGGCAAATTGTGACAAGGCCCCCGCGCTGGCCGTGATGTCGCGGCGCGATTTCGTCTCTCCGTATAAGTCGACCATTATGTCATCCCGTCTATCGGTATTGTAAGAGACGGCCGGGCCATCAAACCCGGCCGCGATATAATCAGAAACCTAGAGCACGCAGTTTACCGTCAAGAAACTTCTTGGCGCGCGGCACATCCGATTCATCGAGATGCTCGATGATGATCGAGATGTTCGGATGCTTCTGCGCCAGGCGCTTCAGATAGAGGTCGTAGTTTAGCGCACCGAGGCCGGGTGCGGGCAGTTCGATTTCGCCGACGCCGCGAAAGGTGTGGCTTTCCAGCGCGTCGTCGTCGCCGATATCGGCGTGCTTTTCGCTCTTGTCGGCGCCGGAACGCTTGACGTCCTTGGCATGGCCGATCTTGATCTTGTCCGACAGCGTGTCGAAGACCTGATTGAGAATTGCGTCCATCCGGTCGATATTATGGGTCTCGAAATAGTTGGTCGGGTCCATCAGCAGACCGAGGCCGGGATGATCGACCTGGGCGAACATCCGGACGGTTTCCTCGACCGAACCGACGACATTGTTGACATAGGTTTCGAGCAGGAAGACCGCGCCATGGTCATAGGCATGCTGGGCGAGGTCGGCGATGACCTTGCGGCATTCCTCAAAGCCTTCCTCGGTCTTGTTCTTCGGATGATGCACCCAGTCGGACTCGGTATTGTAGGTGCCGGTCTCCGAGATCACATAGGGCGTGCCAAGATATTGGGAGTGGCGGATGATCTCCTTGAGATAGCCGACGCGGCGCTCGCGCTCAGCCTTGTCCGGGTGGATGATATTGGTATAGCCGGAAATGCAGGAGATCGGCAGATTATGGTCGCGAAACGTCTCGCGGATGCGAACACATTTGTCCTTGGTGATCTGGCCGGCCGAGACGTCGACATCCTTGAAATGCATGTCGAGCTGCACGGTATTGAAATCGAGTGCCCGGATTTTCCGGGCGGTCTCTTCCAGGCCATATGGAAAATAGCCGGTGAAAATACCTGTCTGCATCATGGTATGGTTCCTCCCTTGGATTTCATGAGTTGATCGAGATTTCGCTGAGCTTGACCGCCCGGCCGCTGTCCATCGAGCGATAGCCGGCTTCCACCAGCGCCATGGTCTTGACGTTGTCGGCGACGGAAAGCGCCGGCACCTCGCCGGTCTTGACCGCATATTGCAGTTGTTCCATCACGCCGATGAAGGCATGCGGAAACCACATGGTCTCCCATGTCGGCGTGACCCATTTGCCGCCCGTGGTTTTCTTCGAGGCATAGGTCAGCGTCGAGGGCGAACCGTCCGGCCAGCCGATCGTGCCTTGCGCCACGCCCGCCATGCCCTCGACACGCCATTTGATATAGATGTCGCTGTCGAAGCCCTCTTCGCGCGGACCTGACCAGACGTCCTCCATCGACACCGCCAGCACATTGCCGGGAAACTTCAGCGTCGAAACGGTAATGCCGTCCTTGTGCTCGAACGCCGTGCGCGGGTCGGTGCGGCCGACGGTGAAGATTTCCTCGGGGTCGCCGAACAGGAAACGCAGCACGTCGAGATGGTGTACGCTCATATTGGCGAGCGTCAGCCGGTCATAGTCTTCTAGGAAACTCTGCCAGTGCGGAATGGCCCGCATCTCGATCGTGGCGATCACCACATCGCCGAGCTCGCCCTTGTCGAGGATCTGCTTCAGCACGCGCATCGACTGGTCGTAGCGCATGTTCTGATTGACCGAGAGGACCTTTCCGGCCCGGGCGGCTTCATCCCGCAATTTCTTTGCTTCATCGAGGGACAGCGCCAGCGGCTTCTGTGCCAGGATCGCCTTGATATGCGGTGCTGCCAGCGCCTTGCGGATCAGGTCCGGCTGCTGGTCCGGCGGGAAGGCGATATCGATGATCTCGACCAGTTTGTCGGCGATCAGCTCTTCCGGAGTCGCATGCGTGG
This sequence comes from Rhizobium jaguaris, assembly GCF_003627755.1. Lineage (NCBI taxonomy): Bacteria > Pseudomonadati > Pseudomonadota > Alphaproteobacteria > Hyphomicrobiales > Rhizobiaceae > Martinezella > Martinezella jaguaris. The sequence continues at coordinate 2,382,695 of NZ_CP032695.1, forward strand.
TCGGAATGTTCCAGCGCTCGGCAACCGCCTTGGCCTTGGATTGCGTCCGCGAAGCAATCGCAACGACGGGAAAACCGGCCTGCTTATAGGCTGCCAGATGGCATTCCGCCATGATCATCCCGGCGCCGATGCAGCCGATCCTGTAGTCCCGAACCCTAACCGGCGGATCGGGGATGAACCCTTTGCTGTCAGTCATTTATTCCTCCCAATGCTCGATCTTCGTTCATCGGCCAAGCGCTCCGCCCGCCTGGTCGAAAAAATGTATTTTTGCCGGATTGCAGCTCAGCGCGACGGCGCTGTCCAATTGCACCTGCGGCTGGCCACGCATCAGCGCGCGTAGCTTTTCGCTGCCCGTATCCAGCGTCACGACAGTATAGCCGCCAAGCGGTTCGACCTCGAAAACCGTGGCCGGCTTGCCTTCATGGTCTGCCCGCCAGGGCTCGACCTTCAGGTCTTCGGGCCGAATACCGATGCGTGCGGTGCCGGTGGGCGTCCGGTCGCGTGGCAACAGAATGGTGCCCTGCGCGGCTTCCACCCGCTCGCCGGTCGTTGCTGCCATGATGTTGATCATCGGCGCGCCGAGAAGCTGCGCCACATAGCGGCTGACCGGCGCATCGTATATCTCGACCGGCGTTCCGATCTGGCGGATTTCGCCATGCTCCAGGATCGCCATGCGGTCGGCGACCGACATCGCCTCCTCCTGATCGTGGGTGACATAGATCAGCGTCTGCCCAAGATCGCGCTGGATGCGTTTCAGCTCGACACGCGTCTCCTCGCGCAACCGCGCATCGAGCGCTGAAATCGGGTCGTCCATCAGATAGGCGATGGGATCACGGACCAGTGCGCGGGCAATGGCAACGCGCTGGCGCTCGCCGCCAGAAAGCTGTGACGGCGGCTTGTGCAGAAGGTGGCCGATATGCAGCTTGGCGGCGACGGCATCAACACGCTCCCGGATTTTGGGCTCCGCCACCCTGCGCTCGACCAGCGGAAAGCGGACATTGTCGCCCGCTGTCATATGCGGAAACAGCGCCAGGTTCTGGAACACCATGGCGACATTACGCGCCGCCGGCGAAACATGGTTGACAGGCTGACCGTCGATCAGCACCTCGCCCTCATCGGGTGTCTCCAGCCCAAGGATCAATTTCAGGATCGTCGACTTGCCAGAGAGCGGCGGCCCGAAGAAGCAGAAGAATTCGCCAGCCTGGATGTCGAAGGACGCATTGGCGACGGCGACGGTCTTGCCGTAGCGCTTGGTAACATTGCGGAAGGATATGCCGGACATCGTTCACACCTCCCGGATCGCCATGCCGCTTTCGGCATCGAAAAGACGCACCGATCCCGGGTCGACGACGATATCAGCCGTTTCGCCTGCCTGCAGGCCGACATCATTGTCGAAAACGGTTTTCACCCGCTGCTCGCCGTCTCCGAGATGGACGACCGTACGCGCGCCGATACGCTCGACAAAAGTGACCTTCAGCGCCAGTCCATTGCCCGGACCGACAAGCGAGACCCGTTCCGGCCGGAAGCCATAAACGACCGCCTGCACCCCATTCTTTCGCGCTGCGGCGGCAAGGGCCGGCGATAGAGGCGCGCTGTGCCCAAGAGGGTCGAGATCGACGACGAGGCCGCGGTCGGACTCTGCCAGAGTACCCTTCAGCCGGTTCATTCCCGGCGAACCGATGAAATCGGCGACGAAAAGATTGACCGGATTGTTGTAGACCTCGAGCGGCGTGCCGACTTGCTGCAGCACGCCGTGATCCATGACCGCAATGCGATCAGCCATGGTCATTGCCTCGAGCTGATCGTGGGTGACATAGACCATAGTCTGCTTGAACTGCCGCTGCAGATGTTTCAGCTCCGTGCGCATGACCGCGCGGAAAGCGGCATCGACATTGGACAGCGGCTCATCCAGCAGAAAGATCGCCGGTTCCATGATCGCCGAGCGCCCGATTGCCAGCCGCTGCAGGATATTCACCGACAGTTTGGCGGAGGGCTGTTTGAGAAGCGGCGTCAGTTGCAGGAAATCGGCGATAGCCTTCACCCGCCGGTCGATTTCCGCATGCGCCAAACCCCGCATCTTTAGGCCGTAGGCGAGATTGTCGTAGACATTCATATGCGTGAAGATCGCGTAGTTTTGAAAGACGAAGCCGACGCCGCGCTTGCCCATGGCAACGCCGTTCATGTCCTTGCCGTCGAAAAGGATGCGTCCTTCCGAGGGGCTTTCCATGCCGGCAATCATGTTCATGGTCGTCGACTTGCCGCAGCCGGACGGTCCGAGCAGCGCCATGAACTCGCCGTCGCGAATGTCGAGGTCCATGGTTTTCAAGGCGGTGAAGCTGCCGAAACGCTTGACCAGATTGTGAAGATGGATCGCGGTCATGCCGTCGCCTCCTTTTTGGCGGCGTTCATCCGGCTGATCGCCAGCGACACGAGAATGGAGAGCACGATCAGGATGACGAGCGCGATGGCCGCGACATAGCCCCAAATCAGATCCTGCTGCGTGACCTTGTAGATATAGACCGAGATCGTTTCGGTCGCGACGCCGGGGCCGCCGCCGGTCATGATGTAGAGCGTGTCGAAAATCTTGAAATTCTCGATGACGCGGATGGCGAGCGCGATGATGATGATCGTCTTCATCTTCGGTAGGACGATGGTGCGAAAACGTTGCCACCAAGAAGCGCCGAGCAAGGTCGCCGCCCGCATCTGGTCCTCCGGCACGCCGACGAGACCAGCGAGCAGGATCAGAAACATCAGCGGCGTCCACTGCCAGATGTCGGCAATCATCACCGCGATCAGCGCCGTGCCCGGGCTGGAGAGCCAGGCAAGCGTGATCTGTGTCCCCGTCAGCGTAGACAGGATGTCGTTGACCGGACCGCCCGACTGGAACAGCATGAAAAACATATATCCGGCGACGGCAGGGACCACCATCATCGGGATCAGCATGACGGAATAGAAGAACCGCTTGCCGGCAAAATCATCCATGAACAGGATGGCAAGGCCGAGACCGAGCAGGAACTCGGCTGGTACGCAGACGATCATGATCAGCGCGGTGCGCCCAAGCGCACTCCAGAAGCGACCATCGACGGCGAGATCGGTGTAGTTAGCAAAGCCATTCCAGAGCTCATAGGCGCGCCACCAGCCGGTGCCTTCAAGCGGCGACCAGTCGGTCAGGCTGATATAGAGCTGCATCAGCAGCGGAAACAGCGCGATGAACAGCACCAGGATCTGCGCCGGCAGCGTCAGCACAAAGCCGAGGCGGCGTCCATCTTCCGCGTGCACTGCCGATTCTACGCGTCTGCCTGCCACGGGCACTTTCTCCTCGGTTGCAAGCGCGCTCATTGTTTCAGCGCTCCAAAGGTCAGGCCGCGTACCAGATGGCGCTGGATGGCGATGCCCATGATGACGGGCGGCACGGCGGCGATGAGGCCAAGTGCCGCCTTGGCGCCGTAGAGCTGACCGGTCATCGACGAGGAGAGCGAGGCCATGTAGACCGGGATGGTCACCCATTCCTTCGTCGTCAAAAGCAGCGCGATCAGATAGTCCGACCAGTTCAGGATGAAGACAAAGAGAGCGGCGCTTGCCAGCGCAGGCCGCATCATCGGTAGGGTGATCTTCATGAAGACGCGGAAGCGCGAGCAGCCCTCGACCAATGCCGCATCTTCGATTTCGCGCGGCATATCGTCGAAGAAGGTCTTCATCAGCCAGAAGGCGAAGGGCAAGGTGACGATGCCGTAGATCAGCGCCAGCCCCCACCAGCTATCCATGATGCCGAGAAAGGCCCACATGATCATGACGGGGATCATTACCGCCATCGGCGGAAAAAGCCTGAGCTGGATCAGCGCCAGCGGCAGGTTCTGTCCGGAGCCGAAACGCGACAGGCCATAAGCGGCCGCGGTGCCGCAGACCATGGCAATCAGCGTGCCGAATACGGCGGACAGCAGCGAAGACAGGATCGGCTTTCCGGCGGTGCGGTCGAGCGCCACGATCAGATCGCTGGTCGACGTACCGAAAATGAAGCGGAAATTATCAAGCGTCGGATGCTTCGGCCACCAGGTGAGATCGCCGCCGCTCGCCGACCATTCGGCAATAGGCTTGAATGCCATCGACGCCATCCACAAGGTCGGCACGAGGGTGACCGCGAGCGCCGCCAGGATGGCGCAGTAGCGGAAGATTTCGAAGGGTAAAGAGCGGTTCATGGCAATGTCTGCTGAGAGTAATCCGAAATATCCGGGCGGGCTGAAGCCGCCCGGATATCGAAGCGACTGGCTGGCCTAGCCCTGCAACGGGTCGACGACGGTCGGCCATGCCTGCTTGTTGGTCTTGATCGCCTCAATCAGCTTGTCTTCGCCGATACGGCGGGCGATCCGCGTCCATTGCTTTTCGGTATCGGCCATCGCCTGTTCCGCGGTCTTCGTCTTCGTCAGCGCGGCGACCAGATTTTCATCGAGCGCATTGTGGAAGGCGGTGGCGCCGGGATAGTTGATCGACGGTACCGTGCGGCTGACCGTCTCGCGCACCACATCCATGTGATAGGCGTGATAGGTCTCGCGCACGAGCGGGTCGGCGAAGTTGGCGAGCTGGAACGGATCGAAATAGCCGCTCGGATTGGCCGTCATCCATGAATAGATGCGGCTGGAGCCGAGCCATTGCAGCAGCAGATAGCAGGCTTCCGGATTTTTGCTTTGCGACGATATTGACGCGGAAAGATTGAGCCAGAGCACCGAGCGGCGCACCAGTTGGCCGTCGATCTCGCGGCCGGGCGGCAACATCGAGCCGACCTTGCCGGTGATCTTCGATCCCTCGTTCGATTTGTTGTCGAGGAATTTCGGCAGGTTGGAAAAGGCACAGGTCATGGCCGCACCGCCGCCGGCGAAATTGCCGTATTGTTCCGGCCAGCCCCAGGAGATCGCATCCGGGGAATGGTAGGACAGCGCGTCGATATATTCCTGCGTCGCCTTGTGCCCGGCGTCCGAATTGATCAGTGCCTTGCCGTCATCGCCGAAGAGATATTGATTGGGCGAGGCCATCGATGTGAAGCGCTGATACCAATTGGTATAACCCCAGCCCTGATTGCGCAGGTCGGTGCAGCCGAACAGCCCCTTGTCCGGGCGATGGAAGAAGGCGGCGATTTCGTCGAGCTGCTTGAAGGTCGTCGGCGGCACCAGCGGGTAACCGTGCTTGTCTGCAAAAGCCTTCTTCTCGGCCTCGTCATTGAACAGATCGGTGCGGTAGTTCCAGACCTGAAAGTCGCCGTCGAGCGATACGCCATAGGTCGAGCCGCGATATTGATTGAGCAGCGACACGCCCTTCTTGCCGTTGACGTAGCCGCGCTGCGGATCGTCCCATTCCGGTTTGTGAGCGGCGACATAATCGTCCATCTTGATGATGCCGCCGGTTTCCGCCAGATCGCCGAGCCGGTTCCACTCGACGGCGTAGATGTCGAAGGAGCCGCCCTTGGTGGAGATGTCCTGCATCGTCTTGGTGAATTCCTGGCCGTTGGGCACGCCGACGATGTCGAGCGTGATGCCGGTTTCCTTCTCCCACAGCTCCTTGATCGACGGCGCGCCTGCCGGGAAGGGCTTGGTCAGCTGGCCGATCGAGCCATCGGAAAGGCCGAGAACGATCTTGGTCGGAGCCTTGCCGGCACCCTTCATCGCCTTGATGGCCTCGATCGCGCGGCCTTCCGGCGTGTCCGGCCCGTACTGATAGCGCTCGGCACCATCGAAGCCGGTCGGGCCGCCAATCATGCCGGGCGCCAGAGCATCGGCAGCATAGGCGCGGCCAGGGCGGATGAATTGCGGGGCGATGCCCGCGGCGGCAGTCAAGGCAAGCGCCCGGCCGCCAGTCGCCAACAAGTCGCGGCGCGACATGCGAAACAGATTTGACATTGTGGTGATCCCTCCCGTCGGCAGCTTCCTCCTCTGCCGATCGCTGAGGATTATTGACGCCACAAATGATCGATGTCAACATCATAACAAATCATATTACATCATTTCTCATCGAATAGCGCGCAGGTATCATGGTTCAATGAAGCAACAATGGAATAATTGCGCGAAAAAACCAGTGTAGAACAAGGGGATAGTTTGCGAAATTCGAGGCCTGCAGCCATCTTCCCCTTGCATCTCCCGCGAATAGAAATACATCATTTCCCATCATTGCCGTAGAAGGGAATCGATTTGCGATCGACATTGACCGACATTGCTCGCGAGGCTGGTGTCTCCAGCGCCACGGTGGACCGGGTGCTGAACAATCGCAGCGGCGTCAAGGAGCGAACCCGTGAGGTGGTGATCGAGACGGCGAAGCGGCTCGGCTATCTCGCCGGCTCCGACCTGACCCCGGTGTCGCCGCAAAACCGCATCCGGCTGGATTTCGTCCTACCAGCCGGCACCAATACATTCATCGCCAATCTTCTGGCACAGATCGAGCGGCAGGCGGCCCGGCAGCATGATCTCGATGTCCATATCCATTCGATCGAGGGCTTCAATCCCGATACGCTGGCCCGGACCCTTCACGATTTGCAGGGAAAGACACTGGGGGTCGGTGTCATCGCGCTTGACCATCCGACGGTGCGCGAAGCCATGCGCAGCCTTGCTGCTTCCGGCGTTTCGATCGTCACGCTTGCGTCCGATATCCTGCATGTACCCCGCATCGGCTATATCGGCATCGACAATCGCGCCGCGGGCCGCCTTGCCGGCTATCTCCTCGGCCGTTTCCTCGGCGGCGGCGTTAGACACAAAGTCGCGCTTTTTGCCGGATCGCTGTCCTACCGTGGCCACGAAGAACGGGAGATGGGCTTTCGCCACATCCTGGGCGAGGATTTTCCAAATCTGGAAATCGTCGAACTGCGAGAAATTCGCGACGACCGTGAGAGGGCCTATGAGGAAGCCGTTTCACTGCTGAAGCGCCATCCGGATCTTTCCGGCATCTACAATATCGGCGCCGGCAATCAAGGCATCGGGCAGGCACTGATCGAATCCAACCGTGCGGGCCAGATCATTTTCATCGGCCACGAATTGACGGACCACAACAAGGCATTCTTGCTGGACGGCACCCTGGACGCGGTCATCGACCAAAATCCGCGCGTCGAAGCCCGTGAAGCTCTCGCCATGCTGAGCCGCACGATCCGCGGCCTGCCGATGGACTATCATCCGCCACGGCTGCAGGTCATTTTTCGGGAAAACATCCCCGAGAGCTGAGAGCAGGCCGCACCATGCTGCCACCGGACGAAACTCGCCTTCTGAACCGAGACGGAGACGATAGGGCCGGGGTTATCCCACGCCAGCCACAGTTGTCGTCATCACCATCCAGATTGACACCGAAGCGGCGCTCCCGGCGCTGGACTTAACGTTATATATGATGGAATATAACGAGAGATCATGTTCAGCAGGGTGGTTGCCCTGGGGAATATTCGAAAGGAATCGGTCGATGGCCAATCTCGGATTGAACGTACCCCGCGCCGTCTCGTTACGTCAGCAGGTGACAGACGGCCTGCGAGGATCCATCCTCTCCGGCAAGCTGCGTCCAGGCCAGAAACTGATCGAGCGCGAGATCTGCGAGGAGATGCGGATCAGCCGCACAGTGCTGCGCGAAGCTTTGCAGCATCTCGAGGCCGAGGGCATGATCGTCAATACCCCGCCCAAAGGCCGCGTCGTCGTGAATATCAGTGCTGAAGAAGCGCAGCAAATCTACGCGGTACGTCAGGCGATCGAATGGCTGGTCGTCGACGGTTTCAGCCGCAACGCAACGGAGCTGCAGGTCAGGCAGCTTCGGGAAAAACTCGATCGGTTCGACTCGCAGGTGGATCCTGAAGACATCCTGGCGGTCGAGGACGAATTCACCGCCAGGCTGCTTGAAGGCAGCGGCAACAGGGTTGCCGCCGATATTCTTTCACAGTTGAACAACCGGATCACTGTCCTGCGCCGTCTGTCGGTTGTCGACGGGCTGGCCGTAGACAAACGGCACACTGAGCTGGGCGCACTCATGTCGGCCATCGAAGCCCGCAGCGCGAACAGCAACATACGCTCCGTGCGACAGGCAGCGCCGGCCGCAGCAGAGTAACGGGAACATCCGCCACGAACTGTCTATTTGTCAGTTGATCTCGACGCCACCGAGGCTGGCAACGGCCCGCCGTGTCATGACCGCGACGAGATGGGCGCGATATTCGGCCGAGGCGTGCATATCGCCCATCATATCGGCGGGATCCGGCAGGAGTCCTTTCAGGGCTTCCGGAGCGAGGTGAGCCGTCAACGCGTCCTCCGCTGCCGTCCAGCGGAATACGCCGGAATTGCCGGCGCCGGTGATGGCAACCCGGACATGGCCATCGCGATGCTTGGCGACGAACGCTGCTGCCAGGGCATAACGCGAGGCGGGATTGCGGAACTTGGCGTAGCCGGCAATTTCCGGAATCTTGAATTCCAGCCGGGTGAGAATCTCGCCCTCTTCCAGCGCCGTCGTATAGAGGCCGGCAAAATAGCCGTCGGAAACGATGGCGCGCCTGTCGGTGTGGATGGTCGCATCGAGACCGAGCACGGCCGACGGATAGTCGGCAGCCGGATCGTTATTGGCAACCGACCCGCCGATCGTGCCGACATGGCGGACCTGGACATCGGCGATCGAGCCGGCAAGACCGCTTAGCGCCGGAATGACCGCTGCGATCTCCTTCGAGGCCGCAACGGCCGCGTGCGTAGTCGCGGAGCCGACAATGACGCGGTCGGCTTCGATGCGGACGCCGCAAAGCTCCGGTATCCGCCGCACATCGATCAGGTTGGCGGGTGCGGCAAGCCGCCCCTTCATGGCCGGGATCAGCGTGTGGCCGCCGGACAGATAGGCGGGCTCGTTGGCACCGGAAAAGGTCTCGACCGCCTCTGCAAGCGTCTTCGGCCGATGGTATTTGGTCTCGTACATATACATGGCGTTGCCTCGGCTCCCCTGGCTTACTCGGCTGCGACGTGATGCTCGCCGCGGTATTTTTCCGCCGCCATCAGGACTGCCTCAACGATGTTGTGATAGCCCGTGCAGCGGCAGAGATTGCCTTCGAGCTCGTGACGGATCGTCTGCTCGTCGAGCACGCCATCATGGCGACGGATCATGTCGACCGATGCCATGATCATGCCCGGTGTGCAGAAGCCGCACTGCAAGCCGTGGCATTCATGGAAAGCAGTCTGGACATCGTGCAGCCGATCGCCTGTCGCAAGCCCCTCGATGGTCGTCACCGAGCTACCGTCGGCGGCGACTGCCAGGATGGTGCAGGATTTGACGGCGCGGCCGTCGAGTATGACGGTGCAGGCACCGCATTGCGTCGTGTCACAGCCGACATGAGTGCCGGTCAGCCCCAGATGATCGCGCAGGAAATGGACCAGCAGTGTGCGATCCTCGATCTCCCTAGTCTGCGGCGTGTTGTTGATGGCAAGTGTGACGGTGGACATGGGTAACCTCGATTATTTCAATGGATAGCCACGGCGACGACGACGGCGGCGATCACGACGACGGCAAGCCCGATGAGCAAGAGCGTGGACTTGTTGGACGCGCTCGGCTGTGCAGTGGAGGACGGAGCGGCAGCAGCAGGCGCGGTAACTGCTGTCACGGGCTCCGGATTGCCATCGACGATGACCGTTTCGTGTGCCGCCGACCTTTGTTCCGCGGCGGCAGGCGCCGAAGCACGGGCAGCGAGACTCGCGAAGAACTCGTCAGCCAGCTTCTTTGCAGTCGAGTCAATCAGGCGGGCGCCAAGCTGCGCCAGCTTGCCGCCGACCTGTGCCTTGGCTGTATAGGAGAGGATCGTTTCACACTCGGCCTCGGCAAGATGCACATCCACGCCGCCTTTGGCGAAACCCGCCACGCCGCCCTTGCCCTCGCCCGAAATCGTGTAGCTCTCCGGCGCCTGGATATTGCTGAGCTTCACCGAACCGTCGAAGGTTGCTTTGATGGGTCCGATTTTTGTGGTGACGCGTGCGGTAAAGCCGTCTTCGAGGCTGCCATCAAGGCTGTCACAGCCCGGAATGCAGTCCTTCAACACCTGCGGGTCGTTGATCATCGCCCAGACATCACTGCGTGACGCCTTGATGCGGTATTCACCCTTGAGGTTCATGGATCCCCTCCTTCGCTATCGTTCTTGTCATCGATTGCCGGTGGCGGCCTCGTAATAGGAAAGGTCCAGATATTTTGCCGCGTCGGTCAGCACCTTGCCGCCTTTGCCGAAACGCGAGCGCAGATCGAGGACACGCATCATGCCTTCGGGCAGGATCCTGGCGTCCGGCGTCAGGCCGGAGCGCGGCGACAGCAGGCTTGCCATGACCGACTGCAGGGCGGCCGGCTGGATCTCCGGCATCTTTGCCTGCAGGATCTGTTCGGCCTCGGCGCGGTTCTGCGGATCGAGCGTCCAGACAAGCCCCTTGAGATAAGCGCGAATGAAGGCCTTCGCCGTTTCCGGATTGGCGCTCGCCCATGACCGCCGCGCTGCGACGGAACCACCCTGGTAGCTATCGAAGATTTCGGTCGAAAGACCAAGCACGTTGAAACCCGCTTTGCGCGCGATGCTGGTGAAGGGCTCGATGGTGAGCGTCGCGGCATGCTCGCCGCCCTTGACCGACTGCCAGCGCTGCGGCGTCGCACCTACGGGCACGAAGGTGGTGTCTTCCGGCTTGAGACCGGCGCGCGCAAACATCTCGTAGAGAACGAAGGCGAAGCCGGTGGAGAGCGCGTCGAGCGCGATCGTGCGGCCCTTGAGATCGGCATAGGTTTTGACATCAGGTGCTGCGACGATCGCAAGTTCCAACTGCGTTGCACCCATGATGACGACGTAGTCCGGATTGACGGCGGCACCGGCCGGCCCCTGGCCCTCGCCATAGGCGACGACATTGTCGAATGCGGTGAAGATGACGTCGAACTCGCCGGCAGCCGTGCGCTCCGCTTGCGCAACGGAGTTCGGCGTCAGCGTAAGCTCGATCGCAAGTCCCTCTTCGGCGAAGAAGCCTTTTTCGACAGCCGCGAAGGTCGGCAGGTTCGGAGCGCCGGGAAAGGCGATGATGCGGATGGTTTGAAGATCGGTCATAATCGAAAATGCTCCTGAATTACTCAGCGGCCGCCACTGCGTGATCCGCGCGGCTGGCTTGCTGGATCGCTGTCCAGACGGTGAAGGGTGTCAGCGGCATGGGAACCTGGGTGACACCATAATCCTTCAAGGCGTCGATGACCGCGTTGGTCACGGTCACCAGCGCCGGCGTAGTGCCGCCCTCGCCGCCGGCCTTGATGCCGAGCGGATTGGTCGGCGAGATCACTTCGGCAATCTCGCAGTTGAAAGACGGCAGATTGTCGAAACGGGGCATGCCATAGTCCATCAGCGAGCCGGCCAGCGGCTGGCCGGTTGTCGGATCGATGGCGCAGAGCTCCCACATCGCCTGGCCCACACCCTGCGCGATACCGCCATGGGTCTGGCCATGGACGATCAGCGGATTGATGCATCGGCCGACATCATCGATGGTGGAATAGGCTGATATCTGCACGTGACCGGTTTCGGGATCGACCTCCACTTCGCAGATGGCGGCGCCATTCGGGAAAACCGGCGTATGCATCTCATTGTCGCGGCCGACGCGAAGCGGTCCGGCGGTCTCGCGCGTCTGACGGGCGAGGGCGAAGATGTCGATCGCCTCATTGGTACCGCTGACCTTGAAATAACCGCCCTCGAAATCGATCGATTCGACCGCCGTCTCGAACAGTTCCGCAGCGCGGCGACGGCCTTCGGCAAGCAGATCGGCAGACGCGATAGCCATGACCGTGCCGGCATGGCGCATCGAGCGGCCGGAATGCGAGCCGCCGCCGACGCTGACGATATCGGTATCACCGAAGACGATCCAAACTTTCTCAACCGGCACCTGGATCATGTCGGCGACCACCTGGGCGAAGCTCGTCTCATGGCCCTGCCCGCTCGGCTGTGTGCCGATGACGACTTCAACGGTGCCGTCGTTTTTGATCTCGATCTCGGCGCGTTCTTTCGGCGAGCCGATGGAGGATTCGACGTAATTGGCGAAACCGCGGCCGAGCAGCTTGCCGCGCCGCTTCGCTTCCGCACGCCGGGCCTCGAAGCCGTTCCAGTCGGATATCTCCATGGCGCGGTCCATGTTGTTTTCGTATTCGCCGCTGTCGTAGATCGAGCCGACGGCATTGGTATAAGGCATCGCCGACGGTGGGATCAGGTTCTTGCGGCGCAGTTCCAGCGGATCGAAACCGAGTTCGCGGGCGGCGATCTCTACCAGCCGCTCGATGGCATAAGTGACTTCCGGGCGGCCGGAGCTACGATAAGCCTGCGTGCACATGGTGTTGGTGAACACGGCGCGGGCGCGCAGCGCGGCATGCGGAATATCATAGCAACCGGTGATGAGGCCCGCCCCCTTACTCAGCGGCGAAAGCGACACGCAGCGCATGCCGACATTGCTGAGATTGTCGGCGCGCATGGCCAGGAACCTGCCGTCCTTGGTCAAGGCCAGTTCGACCTTGGTCACGAGATCTCGGCCCTGGTAATCCGTCAGAAACGCTTCCGAACGCGTCGCGGTGAACTTGACGGGACGGCCGACCTTGCGCGAGCCCCAGAGCACGAGGCCGAATTCGACATAGGCGCGATTGCGCGCGCCGAAATTGCCGCCGACATCGAAGGAAAGGACGCGCAGGTTTTTCGGCTCGATGCCCAATACTTTGGACAGTTCGCCCTTCTGCCGCACCGCGCCGCCGCTGCCGGCATACAGCGTATAGCGGCCGGTCTCGACGTCGAAATGGCCAAGCGAAGAGCGCGGCTCGATAGTAACAGCCGTGACGCGGTCGATGTGGAAATCAGCACGGACGATGTGATCAGCCTTGGCGAAGGCGGCATCGGTCGCGTCCCAGTCACCGAACTTCGTCTCGATGAAGATATTGTCGGGCACCTCGTCCCAAACAGCTGGTGCGCCCGGTTCGGCTGCCGCCGCAGTGCCTGTGACATGCGGCAGTTCTTCATAGTCGACGGCGACCTTCTCGGCCGCGTCGATGGCCTGCGCCGCCGTCTCGGCGATCACCATGGCCACGGCCTCGCCGACATGGCGGGCCTTGTCGTTCGGCAGAAGATAATGTGGGCCGATGAACGGCTTGCCGCCATCCGGCGCGGTGAGCTTCATATCGAACTTCGTCGAGGGAACGGGGCTATGCGGTAGCGGCGCAATCCCGTCGTCCAATACGTCCTGACCTGTCAGCACCGCCAGAACGCCCGGGCTTTCCAACGCTTCCGACGTATCGATGCCGAGAATGCGGGCGTGCGGGTAAGGCGAACGCACCATGGCCGCATAGGTCTGCCCGGGCAGGCTGAAATCATCCGAGAAGCGGCCTTTGCCGGTGATGAGGCGCCTATCCTCCTTGCGCGGGAGCGGCTTGCCGACATGGCGGAATAGCGCCTCCTGCACCAACTTCATCTCCGGGGTCACCGCGGGATAGCTGATTTTTTCCTGTGGGCTTTCGCGATCAGTCGACGCAGTTTGCTGGAGTAGGCTCGCCATAAAACCTCTTCGATCCCATTGACGCTGTACCTCGGGATGCTCCGGTCGGCTTCGACCTTCATCGCCATCGGCAAGCTGTTGCTCTTCGTCATAATGTATGACAGTATGGCGGTGTAATGCAATCGAAAAGACGAGCGTTTTCACGGGTGCTTCTCGATTGAGCCTTTTCGGGAGCGTTTTCACAGACAGATTTCTGCGGGAGGCGGCGGCCAATTCAGGCCGCGGCGACGCATTTTTGGGAGCGTAAATTCCATGACGACAAAAGAGCAAAATGCTCCGTTGGATCTCCAGGAGCACATTGCACGGCTGGAAGCCCGCGGGCTCCTGACGAAAGTCCAGGTTCCGATCGACAAGGACAGCGAGTTGCATCCGCTTGCCCGCTGGCAATTTCAGGGCGGCCTTCCCGACGAGCAGCGGCGCGGCTTTCTTTTCACCGACGTTCACGGCGCCAATGGCGAAAAATACGACATCCCGGTCGCCGTCGGTGTTCTCGCAGCCTCGCCGGCGATCTATGCTGCCGGCCTCGGGGTCGAGGAAGACGAGATCGGCGATGTCTGGGTTCGCGCCATGGAAAACCCGATCGATCCGGTCATGGTTGACGACGCCCCTTGCCAGGAAGTCGTCATCACCGGCGACGCCTTGAAGACGGAGGGCGGTGGCCTTGGCAGCCTGCCGGTTCCGATCTCGACACCCGGCTTCGACAGTGCACCTTATTTCACCGCAACGCTTTGTGTTACCCGCGACCCCGACAACGGCATCCGCAACATGGGAACATATCGAGCGGCGCTGAAGGCGGAAGACCGCCTAGGTGTGCGTATGGCCAGCCGTCTCAGCGGCGCCGGCGGCTACCAGCACTGGCTGAAATACCAGAAGCGCGGCGAGCCCATGCCCTGCGCCATCGTCATCGGCTGTGCGCCGGCCGTTCTCTTCACCGGCCCACAAAAACTGCCGATCGATCAGGATGAGCTCGGCGTCGCCGGCGGCCTGACCGGCAAGCCGATCCGCATCGTACGCTGCAAGACGATCGACCTCGAAGTTCCGGCCGACGCCGAGATCGTCATCGAAGGCCTGATCGACACCGAGCTCCTGGAGCCGGAAGGGCCATTCGGCGAAAGCCACGGCCATGTCGCGCTCGAGGACTTCAACATGTCGATGCAGGTGACGGCGATCACGCGCAAGCGTAAGCCCGTGCTGGTGTCGATCGTCAGCCAGGTAACCCCCAGCGAATCGAGCGTGCTGAAGCGCGTTGCCTATGAGCCCCTCTTCCTCAACCATTTGAAGAAGGTGCTGAACGTCAAAGGCATCAAGCGCGTCGTCATGCATGAGCCGCTGACCAATATCCGCAAGGTCATCTTCCTCGAATTCGACCGCAGGGCACCGCAATCGGAGATCTGGCGAGGCCTTCAGGGCGCTGCCACGCTGCAGGCCCAGTGCGGCAAGATCGTCGTCGCGGTTTCAGACGACATTGATTCGCGCAATGCCGACGCCGTGTTCTGGTCGCTGGCTTATCGTGCCAACATGATCGACGACGTGCACATCACGCCCTACCGCTCCGGCGGCCATGGTGAAGGTTTTTCGATGCGGGCCGCGGTGTGACGGTGGCGGCTGGGCGTGTGTCGGCCCGCGTTGAAAAACCTTCCAAGGAGGAGGCCTGCGGGGGCTGGGTGGAGCGCCTATGGGGAAAGCGTGCGGCTGCGGTTTTCTGAGGTGGCTATCGGTGGGAGCGTCGGGTGCAAGCGGGTTGCCCCGAAGGCTTGCAATGACGCGATCGGGGTTGGGGTGCTCCTCTTTCGTAGGCCTCGCATCGGCGGTTTTGCAGTGTGCGGCGTTGCCTGGCGCAAATCGGCGCCACCCCGGAATGCATCGCAGATCCGGGCCGGCCTTGGCTGATGTGACAGGCGTTTCGTCATGCGGCGTCCTTTCGGGGTGGCGCACGGGATTTGGGTCGCTGGCCACGGCGGAATATCTCGACGATGCGCATCGGGCCGCCGCAATCTGGGCATGGCTGCCTCAGGGTGAGCGGGATGCTCTCGGCGCTTGGCGTGTCGTCCTGTGATGGCGCTTCCGTCCCGAGCAGTTTCCTTATCTTTGCGACATTGGCCTTGCGGCCTGCTCCGGCCAGCAGGCCGTAGTGGCGGATGCGGTGGAATCCGTCGGGCAGCACGTGGATTAGGAAGCGGCGGATGAACTCGTCGGTGGCCAGCCGCATGACCTTGTGACGGTCACCGGTCTTGATGCGGTAGTCCTTCCAGCGGAAGGTGACCGCCTCGGCATTCGCGCTGATCAGGCGGCTGTTCGAGATCGCCACGCGGTGCGTGTAGCGGCTGAGATAGGCCAGCACGGCCTCGGGGCCGCCGAATGGGGGCTTGGTGTAGACGACCCAGTCGGATTTGCGGAAGGGGGCAAGCCAGGCAGCGAAGGCATCCGCCTCTGCAAGCCGGGCTAGATCGCCGAAGAAGCAGAGCACCCCGGATTGACTGAGTGCCATCAGTCCTTCGAGAAACAGCCGCCGAAACAGACGAGACAGAACCTTTATGGGCAGAAGGAACCCCGGGCGACAGCCAATCCAGCGCGTGCCATCCGGCGACAGTCCACCGCCGGGCACGACGATGTGCACATGCGGGTGATGGGTCAGCGCCGACCCCCAGGTGTGCAGCACGCTGGTCATGCCGATGTTTGCGCCAAGGTGCCGGGGATCGGCGGCGATGGTGGTCAACGTCTCCGCCGATGCCCGGAATAGAAGATCATAGACCGTCTTCTTATTCCAATAGGCGATCTGCGCGATCTCGGCGGGGATGGTGAAGACAACATGGAAATACTCGACCGGCAGCAGGTCTTCGGCACGGGCGGCCATCCAGTCCCGCGCCGCGGGTCCCTGGCACTTCGGGCAGTGCCGATTCTTGCAGGAATTGTAGGCGATGTGATGGTGGCCGCATTTGGCACAGGCTGCCACATGCCCGCCGAGCGCCTCGGTTCGGCAGGCCTCGATCGCCGCCATGACCTTGAGCTGGGTCAGGCTAACATGCCCGGCATTGGCCCGCCGCCACGCCGGGCCATAGGCACGGAAGATGTCGGCGATCTCCAGTTTTGGCCGGATCACCGGACGGGCGCTACTCCAGTTCGCGTCGGAGCGTTTGGTCCTGCAGCTTCTTCAGGGTCTCGAACGGGCTGATCGTGTCGCGGATCGTCTTCGTGGCGACATGCATATAACGGGCGGTGGTCGTCAGCTTGGCGTGTCCCAGAAGGACCTGGATCACCCGCACATCCGTGTTCGCTTCCAGCAGGTGGGTGGCAAAACTGTGCCGCAGGGTGTGCAGCGTCGCTGGCTTGGCGATCCCGGCCAGTTTTTTGGCGGCGGTGAAGGCGCGGTTGAGCTGCCGCGGCGAGATCGGGTTGATCTTCGGTTTGCCAGGAAAAAGCCAGCCCTGCGGCCGTGACTCGCGCCAATAGTCGCGCAAGAGTTCCAGCAGCAGGGGCGACAGCATCACCTTGCGGTCCTTCTGTCCCTTGCCCTGTTCGACATGGATCAGCATCCGATCGCTGTCGATGTCGCTGATCTTGAGGTTGCAGACTTCGGAGGCCCGCAGTCCGGCGCCATAGGAGATGCTGAGCGCCGCTCGATACTTCAGGCCCGGCCCCTGGGCCGCCACAAGCAGGTCGGAAACCTCCTCAACGCTCAAGACAACGGGCAACTTCTGCGGTTGCCGACGGAACTGCATATGCCGCTTCATCTCTTCGCGGTCGCAGGTGATGCCGAAAAAGAACCTCAGCGCGACGATGCGGGCGTTGAAGGTCGGCGGCGTGACGCCCGCATTGGTCATGTGCAATTGGTAGGCGCGCAGGTCGTCGGGTGTCGCGGTATCCGGAGATCGCTTCAGAAACCCGGCGAAATCCTTGATCGCCCGAATATGGGCTTGCCGGACTTTGTCGCCCATCCCGCGGATGCGCATGTCTTCGATCATCCGTTCGCGCAGCGGGGTCGTCTTCTCCTCCGTCATGGGAACCTCCTGTCTGGTGATTGAGAAGACCCCAATCCTCAGCCAGGACGGCAAACCCACAAAATGCACGGCGTTCAGATCGTTGCTGCACCGTCACCACGGGCGCCAATGCCGCGCGAGCGGCTTCGTCCTTGGGCCCGAAATCCGCCGCCAAGACCGCCGAGGGAACTCTCCTGATCGACGCCACCTTGAAGGCGCCGATGCCGCCGCTCGCCCTGCCGGCCGAGCCCTACATGACCCGTGCCCGTAAGATCTGGGAGGATCTGCAATTGCCGCGCCTTTCGCCGCAGCCGCCATGGCACGGCTATTCACTCGGCGACTGGAGCGATCTCTGGAGCGGTTTTGCCGATGCCGCCGTCACGGGTGATTGGCGCGCCACGGGCGAAAACACCTATGCCCGCCGCCAGGGCGGCATGAAGCCGGAAACGCCGGTGCGCGACATCGAAAAGAAGCGCTGATTCCCATTGGCGGACACAGGAAGAGGCGCGTGTCCGCCAATGATCCGCTCGCAACGAGCGCGCTGGAGGAACAACGGAGGGGCGCAACACCTGCCCGTTCGATACAATCGCTTGACGGTGAATCGCTATTTCGCGCAATACAGTAGGATTGTCAGCTCGTCCTTCGCGAATGGGTTTGGCGCAAGATTGCGGACATGGTGTCAGCGGGGAATAGAATGAACACAACAGAACGCGAGCCTTTTGAGCCATTGAAACAAGAATCCGCTCCGCTGCGGAACAAAATCATCCAATCGCTGCGGCGGGCGATCGAGACCGGCTTTCTCGAGCCAGGGACGCGGCTGGTCGAAAAGGATCTGTGCCAGCAATTGAACGTTTCCCGCACGTCGCTGCGCGAGGCACTGCGCCAGTTGCAGGCCGAAGGCATCCTGACCGACCTCAACGGTCGCGGGCTCGCCGTCGTCACAGTGACGCCTGCGGATGCGGAAAACATCTACCGCATCCGCGGTGTGCTGGAACCGCTGATCATCGAGCAGTTCATCGAGAACGCACCCGATGCGGAAGTGACCGCGCTGAAGGCACAGAGCGAAAAACTCACGGCGGCCTACCGGACTGGCAGCGCCGAGGAAATCGTCGCCACCAAGCGGGATTTCTACGACCTCATATGCACCGGCGCCCGCAATCCGATCGCCTTCGATCTCTTGAAGAAGCTGACGCTTCTCACCTCGCCGCTCCGCCGGCGCTCGGTCGTGCGGCCGGAACGGCGAAAGCAAAGCATCACGGAGATCCAGCGCATCGTCAGCGCCATCAGCGCACGCGACAAAAGTGCGGCGCATGCGGCCGCGGAAACCCATGTCGCCAATTCCGCTCGCTCCGCACTGCACGCAAGCGACAGCTAGATTTTAATGCAGGTACAGAAGGTTGGAAGCGCATGCGACGCATCATCATAGCCATCACCGGAGCTTCCGGCGTCATCTACGGCGTGCGTGCGCTTCAACTGCTGCAGGACATCTCCGACGTCGAAACACACGCGATCATCTCGCCTTCCGCGCTGAAAACGGCAGCGGAAGAAGTGGACATGAGCGCGGACGAGATTCGTGGTCTTGCCGACAAGCTCCATAATTATCGGGACATCGGCGCCGCCGTTTCTTCCGGCTCTTTCCGCACAGCCGGCATGCTCGTCGCTCCCTGTTCGATCAAGACGCTGAGCGGCATTGCCAATTCCTACAATGACGAACTGATCGTCCGCGCGGCGGATGTCTGCCTCAAGGAGCGCCGGCGCGTGGTGCTGCTGCTGCGTGAAACACCGTTGCATGCCGGTCACATTGCCCTGATGGATCAGGCGACGCGCAACGGCGCCATCATCATGCCGCCAGTGCCGGCCTTCTACAGCAGGCCGCAAACGATAGACGACATTGTCAACCAGACCGTCGGCCGCGCCCTTGATCTCTTCGACATCCATCTGCCGATCGTCAAGCGCTGGAAGGAAGATCAGGATATCTGAGGCGGCCGCCCCTGCAGCGGCAAAGCCTTGGCGATCGTCTCGATGAGCGAAGAAGCACGCTCGCTGATGTCTCCACCCCGATAATGGCGGACGGCGACGGCCATGTTTTCGAGCGGATTGGCTCCATCGGCCTTCACAAGCGCAAGTCCCTCCGCCTCCAGCACATAGAGCTCGATACGCTCCGCCGAAAGCTCGGCGCCTTTGATTGTGTTGCGCAAAGCTTCGGTCCGCTTGCAGGGCGCCGGCGCCGGTCCGGTTTTCAGCCGCTTGCGCAGCGTTCGCAACGGGACCACCACTTCCTCACGCCACGCGTCGACGCTTTTGGCGATACGCTCCAGATCGTCGGCAGGTAGCGGAACGGAGCGGGTCCCGAGCCAGGCCGCGAACAGCAGCACGGGGACATCGAGGTCGCTTTCGTCCTGAAGGGAAAGGCAGGCATCCGAAACGCCCGTCGCCTCATAGAGGGAAACGGAAAAATTCCATAGATCCGGTCCAGGCATCGGCATTCACCCCCACGCACGTCCCCCATGCCTTCGACCGGAAGAGCATGGTGGTGGCTAAATCTGTCCCACAGCAAAAAGCCGCCGAAAATCCCCCGCGGCGGCTTTTCTATTGTTCCGAAAAGGCAGGAATAGGCGATCCGCATCAGGCCGCGTCATGGCCGGCGATTTCGCTCTGCCACGGCGCAACGATCTTTTCGAGCCACCCGACCAGCGCCGTCAGCGCCACGGCGATAACCATGATCAGCACGATCGGCACGAACATCTCCGCAGTCTGAAAAGCATTCGCCGAGGTGATGATGATCCCGCCAAGCCCGGAAATCGCCGTCTGGAACTCGGCGATGACGATGCCGATGACGGCCTTGCCGATGCCGAGGCGCAGACCGGCCATGATGTAGGGGATTGTCGCGGGCAGAACGATGCCACGCATGATCTGCGTCTGCGGCGCGCAAAAAGCCGTGCCGACCTCGATCAATGTCTTCGGAACGGCCTTCACACCGAACCAGGTATTGAGACAGATCGGAAAGAAGGACAGCAGAAAAACGATGACGGCCTTGACCGCGAAGCCAAGACCGAACCACAGGATCATCAGCGGCACGAGAGCGATCAGCGGCGTCGCATAACCGGCTGTGACATAGATGCCGAAAGCCGATTCCAGAAAGCGGTAACGCCCGAGCAGCAGCCCGACAGGAATGCCGATGATGGCAGCGGCGACATAGCCGGCCGCAAAAGGCTGGCTGCTTTCGATGAGGGCCTGAAGCAGCCTCCCATCCTGCATCATGTCAAGAAAAGCGACGAAAATGGCGCTCGGATAGGTGCCTAGCAACGGGTTGGCGCTGCGGCCGAAATATTCCCAAAGCGCAACCGCGATGATGACCGATATGGTCGTGATCATCCAGCTCGGCATTGACCAGCGTGCGTTGTCACCGGCAGACTTTTTCCAAACAGTTCTTCCTGCTTCCGTTGTCGTCATAGTTCCTACTCCTTAGGCGGCCTGCCGTTCACTGTCGTGCAAGGCTTCCCAAATCATCGTCCGCTTCCGCGAATATTCCTCGGACGTGCGAATGGCGCGCATGTCGGCCCGATCGCGGCCGAGTTCGACCGGGACGATCTGTCCGGCCGAGCCTTTGCGCATGACGACGACGCGGTCGGCCAGCATAACCGCCTCGTCGAGATCATGCGTAACGATGATGATGGTTTTGCCGGTCTTGGCATGAATGGACAGAAGCTCGCCATGCAGCGTCTCGCGCGTCTGCGAGTCCAGGGCGCCGAAGGGTTCGTCCATCAGCAGCACCTCGGGGTCAATCGCGAGCGCCCGCGCAATGCCGGCGCGCTGCTTCATGCCGCCGGACAGCTGATGCGGCCTCAGCGTGCGGGCATGATTGAGGCCGACGAGCTCAAGATAATGGCCGGCGGCGCGGGACAATTCCGGCTCCTTGACGCCCTTCATCTCCAAACCGTAGCCGATATTGCTCAGCGTGCTGCGCCAAGGCAGCAGTTCCGCATGCTGGAATACCATGCCGCGATCATAGCCGCAGCCCGAGATCGGCCGGCCGGCAACGCGCACCTGACCCGACGTCGCCGTTTCGAGACCCATAATGATCCGCAGCAAGGTGGTCTTTCCACAGCCGCTCGGGCCGATCAACGCGATGATCTCGCCCTTCTCGACGTCGAATGAGACACCGTCGAGGGCGCGTGCGAATTCAATGCCTGAGCGTGAGCGAAATGATTTGACGATGTTCTGCACCTCCAGATGAGCCATGCAGAGTCCTCCTTGGGTGGATCGGCTTATTTCTTGACGGTCGCCAAGGCTTCCGTACGAACGCTGTCGTCGACGAAGTTGTGGATATCGGCCTTCTGCCGCAGGGCGCCGAGGCGCACCATCTGATCGTCGGTCCATTGCAGATTGTCGAGCGGGATCGCCAGGTCCGTCGCAATCGCCTTGTATTTGATGGCCTCGTCATAGATGAATTCAGCCGTCTTGTCGCTATCGGGCAGATGGGCGACTTTTCGGGCGAGCGTGATCATCGCGTCCTTGTTGTTGACTGCGTAAGTCAATCCTTCCATCTCGGATGCGAGGAAGTTCACCATGTCCTGCCGGCGTGCCTTGATCTTGGCGCCCGTCGTCATGATGCAGACCTTGACGAATTTCGGCGTCACTTGCGCACCGGCCAGCAGCGGCTTGATGTTGAGCATGTCCGCGCTGACGGCAAACTCGCTGGAGCTGGCAGCAGCCGCGACAACGCCCGAGCTTATCGCGCGCACACGGTCAGCGCTGCCGCCGGCATTGGCGTATCGCACATCGCTGCCGGAAATACCGACCGCCTCGAGTGCAAGCTGGCCGAACAGCGCTGGGAGCGAGCCAGGGGCGGAAACACCGACCGCCTTGCCCTTGAGGTCGGCGGGCGTTGCAATATTCTTGGCGGCGAAGATCGTATAGGTCATGCCCGGCCAGTTGCAGCCGATGATCTTGATGTCCGCGTGCTGATGCATGGCGGCGAAAGCAACGACAGGGCTTGCTTCAAAACTATCCAGCTCACCGGCGATCAGAGCCTTCAGCGCCGTCGGGCCGCCAGTGAATTCCACCATGTTGATGTCGAGATTGCGCTTGGCGGCAAAGCCGCCTTCGGCGGCCTGGAACAGAAATCCGGAATCGCCCTTCGCCTCGACGATGCCGTGTTTCCACATATCTGCGGCTTGCGCGGCTGAAGCAAACCCAGTCGCTGCCATCAGAGCACCTGCAACGGCAAAACAGCCACCGCGGATAATCGTTTTCGCCAGCATCAGCATTCTCCTCTCACAGGCTCCAAACGCGCCGAGCACCCGACCCAACTACGAACTCTCAGCCCGTTCACCACCCGCTTCAATTCGATGTCATCTTGTCATAGTGTATGTTTGCCATACAAACAGAACCATGTCATAAGTCAAGTCCGCGGGCCGAATGTTTCCGGACAGGATCGCGCAATGTGCGGCTCACGAGGAGCTCCGGTCCGTCTTTTCAAGGGAGAGACAACATGGGCGAAAGAATATGGGACAAGTTTCTGACCGAGCGGGACAAGGCCGTGTTCGAGCTGGCGGGCTATGGCGTGCGACAAGGCTTTGGCAAAAGGCCGGCCCTTTTGATCATCGACGTCAACTATGCCTTTTGCGGCGACCGCCGCGAGCCTCTATTGGAATCCGTCAAGCGCTGGCGCCAGTCCGGCGGTGAAGCCGCCTGGGACGCGCTGCCGATCATCCGCAAATTGCTCGACGTCGCCCATGACCGTGAATTGCCGGTCATCTACACCACCGGTGTCCGCCGGGCCGACAATTGGGATGCCGGCGGCTGGGCCTGGAAAAACGGCCGCAGCGGCGAGAAGCCGGCCGGTACCAACCAGGATGGCAACGAGATCATGCCGCAGATCGCCCCCAGCCCGCAGGATCTCGTCATCTATAAACAGAAGCCGAGCGCCTTTCACGGCACCAATCTGGTCAGCTACCTGACGCTGCTCGGTTGCGACAGCCTGATCGTTGCCGGGACGGCGACCAGCGGCTGCGTCCGCGCCACCGTCGTCGACGCCTTCAGCTACAATTATCGGGTGACGATGGTCGAGAACGCCTGTTTCGAGCGCTCGGAAGCCAGCCACGCGATCGCGCTTTGCGATCTCAACGCCAAATATGCCGATGTGATCGACAGTGAAGAAGTCCTCGCCTACATGGAGGGCCTGCCGCGCGGCATGTTCAACCTGCCAAAGGGGCCGGCGCGGAAGGCGGCCGATTAGGATTTCCGTCGCGGGCGGATCCCGAAAAATCCGCTGCCACGGCACCAGCACCTCCCATGTTCATACAGGAATAGACCGACATGACCTCCCAAGCGACACAATCCGACTTCGCCACAACCCGTGACGGCACCCGCATTTCCTATCGGCTCGTACCCGGCAATGGTCGAAACCGCTGCGTGCTGGTGCATTCGCTTGCGATGGACAAGAGCTTCTGGAACTCGACCGTGGCCGCCCTTGCCGGCGCATATGACGTCCTGATCCTGGATTGCCGTGGCCACGGCAAGTCCGACAAGCCCCAGGGTCCCTATAGCGTCGAACAATTTGCCGATGACATCGCCGACGTCATGGATCATGTCGGCTGGACCTCGGCCGTGGTCGCAGGCGCATCCATGGGCGGCTGCGTCACCCTGGCCTTTGCCGGGCGGCATCCGAAACGTGTCGATGGGCTCGGCCTGTTCGACACAACCGCCTGGTACGGCGAAAATGCGCCGGACGCCTGGGCCGAGCGCGGCAACAAGGCGCTGAACGAAGGCCTTTCCTCCCTCGTCGGCTTCCAGAAAACCCGCTGGTTCGGCGATGCCTTCCGCGACGCGAACCCAGAGATTCTCGACGCCGCCATCCAGGTTTTCCTGGCGAATGAACTGCCGGCCTATGCCGCCACATGCGCCATGCTCGGCGCAGCCGATCTGCGTGCTTTTCTGCCGAAATTCGATTTCCCCTGCGAGATCAGGGTCGGTTCCGAGGACTACGCCACACCGCCGGAGATGGCAAAATATCTCGCTGACCACATTCCCGGCGCGAAGATGGAAATCATGGAAGGCGTACGGCACTTCTCGCCTCTGGAGGTACCCGCCGTGATCGCCGACGCACTCAAGACGCTTGCAAAAGCTGCCTGACAACAAAAGGCGCGATCGGGAGGAAACGATGCAGCAGACATGGATCGTTCGATAGGACAAGGGTCTGATCCCATGAAAAATGCTGACGGCAGCTGGGAAGCCTTCGACGACTACGTGCTCGATTTTGCGCTGGAGCGGATGCAGATCGGTGAAAGAGTCGCGCTCGTCACACTCGTGAAAATCGAGGGCTCTTCGCCCCGGCCCATCGGCGCACAAATGGCCGTGTCCGAAACCGGCGCGTGGGTCGGCTACCTCTCAGGCGGCTGCATCGAACGCGCCGTCGTTGCCGAAGCGATCGAGGCAATTGCGGAAGGCAAGAACAGGACCGTCCGCTATGGGCGCGGCTCGAAATATATCGACATCCAGCTCCCCTGCGGCAGTGCCATCGAATTGGTCTTCGATGTCGAGACGAAAGAGTCGGATCTCGCCGCCATCGACGGACGGCTGAAGAAGCGATTGCCGGCGGTCATGAAAGTCCCCACGCCGGATGATGTCGGGAACGAATGGACGCTACGGCAATACCAGCCGAGGAAGAAATTGATCATAGCGGGTGTCGGCCCGGCGACGGTGCAACTGGCTCGCATGGCGACGATCGACGGCTTCGATGTTGCGGTCTGGTCCTATGACGAAGCGACGTTGCAGCGCCTGGCATCCCACATAATAAAAACAGTTGCGCTCACCGGATCGAAACATCCTCCCAGGATGGAAGCCGATGCGCGGACGGCCATCGTTTTCATGTTCCATGACCATGAATGGGAACTGGAGATGATGCCGTCCGCGCTCGGCACCAGCGCCTTCTATATCGGCGCGATGGGCAGCCGCGCGACGCATCGCCTGCGGGTCCGACAACTGGCGGAACGGGGAATTTCCGAAGCGCAGATCAACCGGATCCACGGACCCGCCGGCCTCTTTGCCGGCAGCAAGAGCGCCGCCGACATCGCGCTCTCGATCCTGGCCGAAATCATGCAACTCGCCCAAACCCAGGGTGCTTTCAAGCCAAGCGCCGGCATGTCGAGGCACGCTACCGCCGCATAGAATTATCGATCAAGGGCGGGATGCGTTTCCCTCGCGTCCTGACGATTGAGGCCGGCCACTTATGTGCCGGCCTCGATTCGTTTCAGCGGCAGCATGACGTCAACGTCTGGCCCTACCACCGCTGATGACAGCCTTGGCCTCCGCTCCAGCGACAGCGGTTTCCCGCGCCGGAGCGGCCGAACAGAGCAGTGAATGCAGGACGACCAGCGTCAACCCGCCGGAAATCACCGGCTGTTGCAGGATCATCTGCAGCACCAGCGGCATGGCATGCAGCGCATCGGGCGTCAGGAACAAGCCACCCAGTCCCACCAGGAAGGCAAGGCCGGCTGCGATTAGCCGGCGGTCGTCCCACTCGACCTGCGCCAGGATATGGACGCCGTGCATGAAGACGATGCCGAACAACAGCGTCGCCGCGGCCGAAATGACCGGCAGGGGAACGACGACCAGCAGCATGTCGAACTTGATGCAACCACCGAAGACGATCAGCAGCAATCCGGCCGCCAGCGTCGCATAGCGCGATCCAACCCGCGTGGTCCGCAGCATGCCGATATTGTCGGGATAGACGATAGTGCTGAAGCCGCCAAATAGGCCCGCTACCACCGAGCCAATGCCGACGCCGAAAATGCCTTCCGACATGCGCCCCGGCGTAAGCTTCTCTCCACCCCAGTCCGCCACCGTCTGATAGAGCGCCATGGAGCCCATGCCGGCGGGAATGAGCACCAGCAGGAAGACGATGACCAGGTCCGGACGCACGCCATAGCCAAAGGGGAATAGTTTCGGCTCCACGACCAGAGGCGCCGAGACGACGGGTGCAAGCGAAATGGGGCTGAACAGAGCATAACACAGCGTGCCAAGCGCCAGACCGATGAGAATGGCGATGCGGCGAAACCGCCGGCCGCCCCACAGCATGGCGACGACGATACCGACCACGGCGACGGCGCCCGAAAGCAGGTTGATCGTCGGAAATCCGGGGCTTGTCGGCTGGCCGATCCAGTTCGGCAGCGCCACGCTGGCGATCTGGATCATAATCAGCATGACCATCATGCCCGAGATGATCGGCACCCGCAGGAAGCGCGCGAAAATGCCGATGACGCTCCATCCGCGGATCGGCAGGCTCAGTACGCACCAGATCAACGATGCCACGAAGAACGAGCCATAGGCGACACCCAGTCCGCCGCTCTGCAGATGCCCCACGGTCAAAAGTGCCGCGAAGCTGCCGGCATACGGCCCCTGCGCGATCGGCAGCCGCAACAGGATGACCGATTGCAGGATGGTGATGATGCCGCAGACGATGAAAGTCATGCCGTAGAGATAGGCGATCTGGTCCGCCGGTAGATTGAAAGCCCGACCCATGATGCCGGGGAAAACGAACATGCCAGTCATGCCGAACACGTTCTGCATGCCAAGAAGCACGAATTGCGATGGTGTCAACCGCCCATTGATACCGATATCGAATACGCCTTGCGCTGCAGGCTGATCAGACAAAATTCTTTCCTCCATAACCATTCCCCGGCCCGCCGCGCCCTACCGCATCCCCCAGCAGGTCAATACCGTCCACGGCGAAGCATGCAATAGCTTTTTGCTACACCGTCATTTGGTATGATTGTCATACAACATGTCTTTTCTCAAGAGGGCATGGTCCGCTTTATGTGTCTCCCGGTCGTTTTGGGTGGTACTGCAGGCTGGCGTATCTGCCGAACTCAGGCGACGGAGCTGCGGCGCCAGACTCCTCGCTGACACTTATCGCTAGATGGATTTTTGAAGTCCCTTGTTGGCTTAAGGCGGAGCCTTTGCCATCGAAGAACGGCATCGCGGTACCGTCCGATCGAGCGAACGATCGATCTTGAAGGCAATTGGCGGACTGCAATGCAGCTTCCGCCGGAAGCGGAGCTCGCCGCTCAATTCGGCGCCGATCGTAACGCTCTTTGCAAGGCGGCAAAGGTCTCATCCGCGCCGCCTGCGGCTCGCGAGAGAGATTCATGGCATCTCGGTCGATCGCGTATCCTATTGACCGTTTCGCAGCAGATAGGAGCGCATCGCCGCGATGCCTTCTTCGATATTGGCGCGCCCGAAGCCGATGCGGAATCGGTTGTCGGGCGTCGGATTGAGTTCTGAGCGATAGATGCTGGCCGGCAGCAGAAGCACACCCGCGTTTTCCACGAGGTTGCGTGCAAAATTTTCCACGCCATCGGCGCCTTTGTAGCGTGGATAACCGACGCAGCCCCCGTCCGGGGTGTACCATTCGAACAGGCCCTCGAATTCGGCAAACAAAGCCTTCAGCTTGCCGAGGTTGCCGGCGATCAGGCGATTGTTGCGGTCAAGGATGCCGCCGGCATTCTGCAAGGCGATCTTCGCCAGACTTTCGCTCGGAGCGGCGTTGCAGATCGAAATATAATGCTTCATCCGCTCCATCCGCGAGATCACGGCACGATCGCGGCAGGCGATCCATCCGATACGCAGGCCGGGAAGTCCGTAGGCCTTGGACATCACCGCAAGCGAAAGACTGCGTTCGTAAACATCGGCTGCCGCCGGAAGTTGCGGTTTGCCGTCGATGCTGAGGCAGCGATAGACCTCGTCGCTGAAAAGCCAGATGCCGTGTTGGCGGCAGAGATCCACCAAAGCATCGAACCTGTCCCTTTCAAGAATCTTGCCCGTGGGGTTGTGCGGAAAATTGATGGAAATCAGCTTCGTATTCGGCCGGATCGCCGCCCGCACAGCATCGATATCGAGCGACCAGCCATCGGCCGGATCGAGCGCCACCCCCGAAACCTCACAGATGCTCAGCGGCACCGTTTCGGCCGACTGATAGTTCGGCGTCACCACGATCGCATGGTCACCCTTTTCGAGGAGCACGTGCATGGCGATGTAGATCCCCTCGCCTGCGCCCGCGAAACAGAGAATATCCGCGCTGTCCATCTGCTCATAGAGGCCGGCAATGATCTCCCGTAGCTCCAGATCGCCAAAGGTTTCCGTATAGCCCAGCCATTGGCTCTTGAACGCCGCCCGCTGCTCCGGCGTCCCCATCGCCAAAAGCTCGTCCATCGTCATGCTCTGCGCATCGGACGCCGTCATGTGATAGCGCGCCGTGAACTCCCATTTCGAGAAATAGGTCTCGAGCTTGAAATCGGGCAGTGCCGGCATGACGGGTTTCTCCAGACTGGATCGTGACAGGAGCGCCTCAGCGCGACGGTCTGGATATCAGGGTAGGAGTACGTTGACATTTTGTCAAATACAGAGATTTTGTAACTCTTGAAGAGATAGGAATGCCGCCAATGTCAAAGAAGCTAGCCGTCAGCGCCAAGGAGCCGACATCTGAAGAGGATGTGCTGCGTTTTGCCTCCGTTGCGGAGGCGATCGCGATGCTGCTCAAGCCGCATGTGGAGGTCGTCATCCATGATTTGAAGACGTCGAAGATCGCTTACATCGCAAACAACATCTCCCGGCGTCAGGTCGGTGACTCCTCGTTGACCGACCTCAAGGATATCGGCTCGCTCGACACTGATGTGATCGGACCCTACCGAAAGACCAATTTCGACGGACGACAACTCAAGTCCGTGACCTCGGTCCTGCGCGAACGGAACGGCCCGCCCTACGGATTGCTGTGCATCAATTTCGATATCGAGCCAATGGAGTTGGCGCGCGACGCGCTCAACATGCTGACCGCATTTCAGGGGAGCGGCAAACAACCGTCCGCCCTTTTTCAAACGGACTGGCAGGAAACCGTAAACGCCGCGATTGCGGGCTTTCTCGGCGAACGCGGACTGGCGGCCTCGGCTCTTGCGAAGGAGGACCACGCCGGTCTGGTGGAGGCGTTGGAACAGGAGGGCTATTTCGCGATCCGGAATCTCGTTCCCTATCTGGCGCGGCTGCTCGGAATCTCGCGCGCGACCGTCTACAAGCATTTGCGGGAAGCCAGACAGAAAAAAGTGCAGGCCAGGGCGACTTGACCCTGGCCTGATGATCGGCGCCTGAGGCGTCTAATCGAGTTACCGGAAAAGATCCTGAATGAACATGGAGGTTTCCGGGATGAGGGTAACGATCATGAGCGTGGTCCAGAGTGCGACCATGAACGGCCAGATCGAGCGGATCACCTTGCTGACCGGCACCTCGCCGATAGCGCAGCCGAGATAGAAGGCGGCACCGACCGGCGGGGTGTTGAGGCCGATGGTGGAATTCAAGAGCACGATGATGCCGAACTGCACCGGATCCATGCCGTATTGCGTGACGATCGGCAGGAAGATCGGCGTGCACACAAGGATATGCGCGGCCATGTCCAGGAAAATGCCGAAGATAAACAGCGCGATGTTGACCAGGATGAAAATCACCCATGGCTGCGTGCTGACATGGCTGAGCGCCTCGCCCACTATGTCGGCGACGCCGTAGATGCTCATCAGATAGCCGAACATTGTCGAGATGCCGATCAGCAGCAACACCACGCCCGTCGTCTTGGTCGCCTTCGCCACCGCCTTCAGAAAGTTTTCGAAGGACAGGCTGCGATAGACGAAGATCGTCAGCAGCAGCGCGTAGAGGACGGCAACAGCGCCGGCTTCGGCCGCAGTGAAGACGCCGGACAGAATTCCGCCGACGATGATGACGATGATGAAGAGGCCGGGAACCGCGGCGGCGAGACTGCGCCAGACCTCGGTCCAGCCCGGAAACTCCCCTCGGCTGTAGCCGCGCGACCGCGCCACGAAATAGGCGGTCAATACGTTGGCGATCGTCAGGAGCAGCGCAGGAATAGCGCCGGCCATGATCAAGGCGTTCATGGATACGAGGCCGCCGGCGGCAAGCGAATAGATGATCATATTGTGGCTGGTCGGCATGAGTGCGCCGACAAGCGAGGAATAGGTGGTGACGTTGACCGCATAATCCGCATCGATCCCTTCCCTTTTCATCAGGGGGATCAATGCCGAGCCCATCGCGGAAACGTCTGCGACCGGCGAACCGGAAACGCCGCCGAACATGGTGCAGGCGACGACGTTGGTCATGCCGAGGCCGCCACGCACATGGCCGACCATCGCCTTGGAGCTGCGGATGATCCGGTCGGCTATGCCGCCATACATCATCAGCTCGCCGGTGAAGATGAAAAACGGAATGGTGAGGAAGGAGAAGGTGCCCATGCCAGACGCCATGCGCTGGAAGACGACAGCCAGCGGCAGCCCTTCGTAGAGCACCGTGGCGATCGACGACAGGCCGATGGCGAAGATGACCGGCATGCCGAGCACCAGCCCGCCCACGAAGACTGCGCAGAGAATGATCAATGCCATGAGGGGATAACCTTGATTTTCAGGACGGCGGCGACGATTCGTTCGATGGCAAAGAGAGCGATGAGCACGCCGCCGGCTGCAAGCGGCACGTAGCTCCAGGCCTGCGAAATCGGCAGGCCGGGGTTGATGTAAGGCGCCATCTCGATGCTAAGTTCGCCGCCGCTCCAGGCCATCGACAGGCCGAAGACGATCATGCCGAGATAGACGATGACCTCGGCCGCCAGACGAACACCCTCGGGCGCAAAATTCAGGAGCGAGTCCATCCCGATGTGGCGACCGTCGCGAACACCGACCGCTGCAGCCAGGCAGGTGACGTAAAGAATGACGACGAGCGCGAATATCTCGGTCCAAGCCGGGGAGTCGTTGAGCACGTAGCGCCCGAAGATCTGATAGAGGACGGCTGCAACTATCAGAATTGTCCCGACGACCGCAATCATGAGGCAGATGCGCGAGAGCCACGCGTGAAAGGCGAAATAGGCGCCGAGCAAGCCTGGGGTATTGGTGGTGGTACGGACCACTTGCGAACGCGCGGCAGGATCTGCCGGCAGTGCATGCAAATGCGCGCCCATTGCTTGTCTCCTCGGGTGGATAGTTTGCTGCTGATGTATCGATCGCCGCCGTTTCGGCGTCTCAAGGACGTCGGGTGAAGGTGATCGCAGGCGGTACCGGGGGCGCACCAGGCGCCCCCTGCAGAACTCGTTATTTCGTTGCCTTGATCTTGGTGATCATATCCTTGAGCGCCGGATCGGTGACGAACTGGTCGTAGATCGGCTGCATGGCGGCTTCGAACGGCGCCTTGTCCAACGTGATGACCTCGACGCCGGACTGCTTCACCTTATCCTGCGACGTCGTTTCCATCGCATCCCAAAGCTGACGCATGTAGCCGACGGACTGCTTGGCGAGCTTGCGCACCAGCGCCTGCTCTTCCGGAGTGAAGCTGTCATAGACGCGCTTCGACATCAGCAGGACATCGGGAGCCATCGAATGTTCGCTCAGCGAATAATACTTGGCGAGCTCGTAGTGATGGAAGTTGTAGTAGCTCGGCCAGTTGTTCTCCGCGCCGTCGATCAGCCCCGTCTTCAGGCCGGTGAAGACCTCACCTGTCGGCATTGGCGTGGCGTTGGCGCCGAGCGCCTTCATCATCGCCACCCAGATGTCGGACTGTTGTACGCGGATTTTCATGCCCTTGAGGTCTTCCATCTTCCGCACCGGCTTGGTGGTGTAGAAGGACCGCGAACCTGAATCGTAGAAGGCGAGGCCGACGAGACCATGAGCATCGCAATCCGCCAGGATCTGATCGCCGATCGGTCCGTCGAGAACCGTGCGCATCTGGGCCTTGTCATGGAAAAGGAACGGCAGGACGGGCACCATCATCGCCGGGCAGATGGTGTTCAGCGTTCCCGCATTGACGCGGATGAAATCGAGAGCGCCAAGCTTGACCTGCTCGATGGTATCCTTCTCGCTGCCGAGCTGCGAGTTCGGAAACACCTTGATCGTATATTTGCCATCGGTCGCCTTGCTGAGCTCATCGCTCATATACTGCACGGCTTTGACGGTCGGGTAATCCGGCGGCTGCACGTCTGCCGAACGGAACTGACGGGCCTGTCCCGTCGTGAACGTGCCGAGCGCGAGAAGGCCGGCAAATGCGGTCGTGATAATTCTGGTGCTGCGCTTCATTGTTTCCCTCTTTCCTAATCACAAAACAAGAACGGCTGCCCGCTTCGTGCCTGGGGATCCAAGTCACGACAGGGGCTGAAAACACTGGTTATTTTCGGAATGGCAACGACGGCCCGACCGTTCCGGTCTGCGCCGAGTTTGGTCCTTGGACTCCCAAGATGCCGGCAATATTCATCATCTCCCCCTCCTCTACGAAGGCCGGAACCTCCTCGTCCCGGCCGAAATCTCACCGCATTGCGCCCCGGACGGGCGCAAAACCAAACAGCGCCTCGGGATTGTCGACGAGGGCCAGCCTTCGCGCGGCCGCGTCCGGCAGCCAGCCGAGCACGGTGTCGGTCAGGGCTGCATCGTCGGGATAGTCGGCGTTTTGTCGCGCCAGATTGTGGGGCCAGTTCGTGCCCCAGACGATCCGCTCCGGCGCATGAGCAGCCACGTCGCGCGCAACGGCAGCAATATCCTCGTAGGCGGGGCCGCCGCTTTTCGAGGATTCGTAGCAGCCAGCGAACTTGAACCAGCAATTGCCCCTGTCGATCAGCCGCTTCACGGCGGCGACCTGCGGGCTCTCAGGTGTCACCCCGGAAAAGAACTTGCCGTGATGATCGAGCACCCAGCGGGATTTCAGCCGCGCCAGCCGAGCTTCGTGCTCGAGAATGTGGCTGCCGTCGAACTGCACGGCTAGCATCCAGCCACGTACGCTTGCCCTGGCATCGACAGCTTCGAGCGCGTCGAGACCGACGGCGCCGCCCGGCAGGTCCATGATGCGCGCGCCGACGACGCGGGCCTCTGCGAGCCTGTCGAGTTCCGTCTCCGGCGTTTCAGCATCGATGACGGCAACACCGCGGGCGATGTCGCCCATTTCAGAGAGGCAGGCCAAAAGATTGCCGTTGTCGCGCTGATGGGCATTGCCCTGCGTGATGACCACGCGGTCGATGCCCAGCCAGCTCATCACCTGGCGATATTGGTCAGGTGTCGGCAGACTACCAGCCGGCAGATCGGGACCGCCGGGCTGCGCCGGGAAACCGGGCAGATACATGTGCATCTGCGTGTCCACTGTCCCTTCGGGAAGAACGATGTGAGGCGGAGTTCCAGAGAGCGCGCGCACCAGCGTCATTGTCTCACCGCTTCCACGGCGAAATGAGCTTGTCGAGCATGGCCTCCTCCTCGGCGGTCAAATCGTCCAGAGGTGGCCGCACCCCGCCGGCTTCAAAGCCCTGAAGCCTGACCCCGGCCTTGATGGCAGCGACCGCATAGCCCTTGCGGCGGTTGCGGATGGCCATGAAGGGATAGAAGAAATCTTTCAGGATCGTCTCACAGCGCGCACGTTCGCCGGCGCGAAGCGCCTTGTAGAACTCGACGGCAAGTGCCGGCACGAAATTGAAGACGGCCGAGGAATAGGTGGTGAAACCGGCTCCAAGATAGGCTTCAGCGAAGAGTTCCGCCGTCGGCATGCCGCCAAGATAGGTCAGCCGATCGCCGAAAGTGGCCGTGATCTGACGCACCCCGCCGATGTCGCCGGTGCCGTCCTTGAAACCGACCAGGTTCGGGCATTCGTCGCAGAGGCGTTTCAGCGTATCGACCGAAAGCACCGAGTTGTCACGGTTATAGACCATGACACCGATATCGACCGACTGGCAGATACGCTTGACGTGGTTGTAGAGCCCCTCTTGCGGCGCATCGATCAGATAGTGCGGCAGAAGCAGGATGCCGTCGGCACCGGCTTTTTCGACCGCCCGCGCCAGCTCGACACCCACATGCGAGCCGAAGCCGCAGCCGGAAACGATCGCTGTCTTGCCCGCGGCCTCCTTGGCTGCCCTGACAATGGTCGGGATCTCATTCGGCGACAGCGAGAAGAATTCACCCGTGCCCCCGGCAGCAAACAGCACCGGCGCATCATAGCCGGAGAGCCACTGAATATGACGCTGATAGCTATCGGAGCGGAATTTCTCCTCCGCATCGAAATGCGTGACAGGAAAGGACAACAGGCCAGCGCCCAGCGCAGCCTTGATTTCTTGCGGCGTCATCAGGAATTCCTCTTCTGCCTCCTCAGGCAGAAGTTGTCATATATGTATGACGTACTCGTGTCAACAATTCATCATACAGGTTTGCGCTGTTCACGCAAAAGCGCGCGATAGCGCTCCTGGCTGCCCCGCAGATGCCTGCGCATCGCCTCACGGGCGCCTTCCTCATCGCCGTTCGATATTGCAACGACGATCTGGCGATGCTCCTCGTCGATCAACAGGATGTAGGCATCCTGATCGGCCTCGAGCTCTCCCTCGCGCATGGCTGCGCGCGGAATTATCCGCGGCCCGATCATCTCAAGAAACTCCCTGAAACGCGAATTGTTCGTCGCTTCGGCGATGGCGAGATGAAGGGCGAAATCGGCTTCGCTTGTCGGAGCACTCGCATTGAAACAGTCGCGCAGCGCATGATGCCGTTCGAAGATCGTCTCTTCCTGCGCCGGCGACCGGCGCAAGGCGGCAAGCCCGGCCGCTTCGACTTCCACGGCAGTTCTGAGCTCCAAAAGCTCGATAACGGACGAAACTCGGGCCTGATCGAGATTTCCGAAAGATAGGACGGGCGATGCCGGCTGCTCCAGCACAAAGACCCCGGCGCCCTGCTGAGCCTCGACCAGGCGGTCGGCTCTCAGCGCCGCGATCGCCTCGCGCACGACCGTTCGGCTGACGCCATGAGCCTCAGTGAGCTGCGATTCGCTCGGCAACTTGCTCCCCGGCGGAAACTGTCCGCTCGCGATGGCCCGGCGCAGCGTATTGCTGAGACGCACAACCAGCGTCTGCGACCTTGCTTCCGTCTGCGACTTTGGCTGAACGGCCACGTAGATACCTCTCTTGATAGGCTTGGGTTGGGAGCAAAGCACTGCGCGAAGTCGTATGTCAAGTTGATGTCAAGACATGCGAATAGGCGAACTTGTAAATGAAAAATGCCAACTTGTATGATGAGTCTAGTTTGACAAGTAAGCCCCTTTAATTCAAGGGGCGAATTTGCGCTTCCGGACCATAGTCGGCATCGTCAGCAGTCCTCTGGAAGTCCATGGGCAAGACATCAAAGATGTTGAAGCATTCAAGCGCTGGTGGATGAAATTGGACCCACCTGGCACGCGGCCTTGCCGTCGGCGCCTACGTCAGCACCGACACAAGCAAGCCTTCCCCGGAAAAGCAGGAGCGTATCCGAGAATCTCTATAACGGGGGCGCTTGCCAATTCCGGATGGCGATTTTCACCCCTGAACGCAAGGGCGTAGCCGGCGGCCTGGTTCTGACCGTAAGGCGGCGGGACCTGCCGGCTCACGCCGCCCTAGCCGCCGCCAGTCCCCTCTCAAGATCGGCCTTGAGATCGGCAATGTCCTCAAGACCGATCTGAAGGCGCAGCACCGGCCCTTCCTCCGGCGCCTTCAGGATGCGGCGGTCATCCAGATCGACCTCGAGCGCCAGGCTCGGAAAACCGCCCCAGGAATAGCCCAATCCGAATAGAGAAAGACCGTTAAGGAAAGCCTGTGCTTTGATTTTGAAATCTTCCCGCCGGGCGACGGAGAGAACGAAGGAGAAGACGCCGCTCGCGCCCTTGAAGTCCCGTTTCCAGACGTGGTGGCCGGGAAAACTTGGCAAAGCCGGATAGAGAACACGCGCCACGTCATCACGCGCCTCTAGCCATTCGGCGATCGCAAGCGCATTCGCCTGATGACGTTCGAGCCGCACACCCATGGTGCGCAGTCCGCGAAGAACCTGATAGGCGTCATCCGGTGTACCGCATATGCCGAGTGCGCCGTTGGCATGCTTGAGACGCTTCCAATATTTGGCATTTGCCGAAACGGTTCCCATCAGGATATCGGCATGGCCGGCCGGGTATTTGGTTGACGCCTGGATGGAGACATCGACGCCGAAATCCAGCGGCCGGAAATACAAAGGCGTTGCCCAGGTATTGTCCATGGTCACAATGGCCTCGTACCGGTGGGCGGCCGCGACGATCGCCGGAATGTCCTGTATCTCGAACGTGTTCGAACCGGGCGCTTCGAGATGTACAAGTTTCGTGTTCGGCGTGAAATGCGACTCGATCGCAGCACCAATCGAAGGGTCGTAATATTCGACCTCAACGCCAAAGCGGGTCAGCATCGTATCGCAGAAATGCCGGACATTGCCGTAGACGGAATCGACGATCAGCGCATGGTCGCCAGGCGAAAGATAGGCCAGGAATGCGAGGGTGACGGCGGCAAGGCCGGATGGAACAAGGATCGTTCCGGCGGCACCTTCCAGTTCATTGATCGCGTTGCAGAGCGCATCGGTCGTCGGCGTACCCCGCGTCGCGTAGGTGTACTTCTGCTCATGCTTTTCCATCGTCTCGGCATCTGGAAATAGAACCGTCGAGGCGTGAACTGCCGGTGGATTGATGAAGCCGTGATAATCGAAGGGATCGTATCCGGCGCGGATTAGCTGCGTGTTGGGACCGAACGTGGTCGGCGTGTCTTCATTGTCTGCCATGGGTCTGCCTTGATGTGGAACTGTGATCTCGCCTGGTTGGGTGAAATGAGCGCAACGAACTCCCACCGCATGCGTGTCAGCAACTCAGGCGTAGCGTCTTTCTTCTTCGTCTGGCGGGTTTGCGCCCGACCAGCCCAGCTCCGGCGCGATCCGCGTGACGAAGTCGTGGAGGATCTGACGGTATTCCTCATGCTCGAACTCGTAAGGCAGTTCCAGCCGCAACTCGCTGACCTTCGGCAGCAGCGGATCGGCGAAAAGCCGCTCCAATATTTCGTCTGAGGTGCCGACGATATCGCGAGCAAACAGGGTACGCCGCTCGCCCTGTGGCGACAACGTCCGTTCGTGGCGGCCGGCGGCATAGTCCTGATACCGGCGACGGGTTGATGCATCGGCGCTATCGAAAGGCACGATGACACGCCCAAGCGCGACGCGGCGTTGAGGACCGGCGGCAGCGCGATAGGTTTCGACCAACCGCGATTGGGCGACAAAGAAATCATCGGTTCCCTCGCCCGTGATCACATTGCCGGTCAGCAGGTTGAAGCCGTTGCGGCCGGCCCATTCGGCCGACCGTTGCGACCCGCCGCCATACCAGATCCGGTCGATCAGCCCCTTGGCATGGGGCTGCAGACGCGGCCGGATCGGGCCGAAGGGCGTGTTGATGAAGGTCTGCTCGTCGCCGAGATGCGTACCGCGCAGATTGTCAGCAAAGCGCAGGACGCGATCATGGGAGAAATCGTTGCTCGTCCAGTCGCCGTCGAAGACCAGCGGCGCGATCAGATCGGCATGCAGCGGACGCCCGGCGCTGACGCCGATATTCAACCGCCCCCGCGACAGAACGTCGACGGTCGCAAGATCCTCCGCCAACCGGTAGGGGCTCTCATAGCCAATCGGAATCACTGCCGTTCCCAATTGAATCCGGCTGGTGCGCTGGGTTGCAGCGGCCAGGAAGGCGCTGCCCGACGAAATGCCGGGCTCAAGGTGCCGCTGGCGGACCCAGGCGCTGTCGAAGCCCAGCTCTTCCCCGTATCGCAATTGCTGGAGGGTCTGCTCCAGCCCCGACAGTGGATCGTCGTCGGGATAATTGCCGGGAGTCAGGAAACCGATATGGTTAATGGATATCTTGCGATCGCTCATGTCATTACCCCTGTCGATACCGTCAGCCGCTCAATATTTCGGCAGGCCGGGCGGATTGGTTTCCGACTTCGGCAGGGCTTCTTCCGCCAGATGCCAGTGATCGAGAATCTTCCCGTAGGTGCCATTGGCGATCAGGTCATTGGCAGCGACGGTCAGTGCATTGGCCAGGCCACTTCCCTTACGCGTCGTCACCGCCACGTCGGAGCGATCCGGCCAGCCGGCGCTCAGCGTGCCGACACTCTTGATGTTCTTGTCGCGGGCGGCGATGTAGACGAGCTGCGCATGCGGTTGCACGATCACATCGGCACGACCCGACGCCAGGGCCAGCAAGCTTGCGGCATCGTCGTCATAATATTGCAGCTCCAGCGGTTTCAGCCCGGCTGCCACATTCTCCTTGCTCCATTCGAGCAGGATGCGCTCCTGATTGGTGCCGGCGCCAACGATGAACCTGAGACCGGCGGCGTCCTTCGGCTCCTTGATCGAGCCGATCTTGCTGTCCGACTTGACATAGATGCCGTGCAGACCCTGGCGATAGGTGGAGAAATCGAACTTCTCCTTGCGCTGCTCAGTGACGCCGACATTGGAGATGACGGCATCGTATTTGCCCGACGTGAGGCCCAGCGGCCAATCGATCCAGGCGACCGGCACGAGTTCCAGTTTGAGCCCGAGGCTATCGGCGATGGCATAAGCGATATCCGGATCGGCACCCACTACCGTCTTGGCATCCGTCGCATAGGTGGCGAGCGGCGGCCCACCGGGTGCGACGGCGACCGTGAACGTACCCGGCGTGACGAACTTGAAATCCTTGGGAATGGCGGCAACTGCCGTCTCATCCCGCCCGACATGAATGCGGCCCGGCTGTTCGGGGCTCAAGTCGAAGGTTAGATCATCGGCGCGGGCCGCGCTGAAAGACGTCAGCGCCGTCATCATCAAAACGAATGAACATGCCCGGATGGCCGGTATGCCTGTCATGGGAGTCTTCTCCATCTCCTATCTTCATCAATGGCCGGCTCCGTGCAAGCGCGGGCCGGCCGTCAATCGCGTTAGGGCTGATTACGAGCCGCTCTTCGGCAGGCCGGGCGGGTTGGTCTGCGACTTGTCGACCGCCTCCGAGTTAAGGCTCCAACGCTTCAGCACCTCGCCATATTTGCCGTCCTTGATCAGGTCGTTGAGCGCTATAGTGACCGCATCGGCGAGACCGGCGCCCTTGCGTGTCGTCACTGCGATTTCGGCCGACACGGGCCAGCCGCCGCTGACGGTGCCGACCAGTTTGGTCGTGCCCTTGATGGATGCGCTGTAGGCCAGCGTGGCGTTCGGGTTGAACTCGACATCGGCGCGGCCCGACTGGATCGCCAGATCGGCTGCGGCGCGGTCGTCGTAATATTGCACCTCGATCGGCTTCAGCCCGGCGGCGACGTTCTCCCGATCCCATTCCAGGATGATTTTTTCCTGGTTCGTGCCGGCGCCGGTGATGACCTTCAGGCCGGCGACATCCTTCGGCTCCTTGATCGCGGTGATCTTGCTGTCGGACTTGACGTAGAAGCCGAGAACATCCCTGCGATAGGTGGAGAAATCGAACTTCTCCTTGCGTTCCTCGGTGACCGTTACGTTGCTGATGACGGCATCGTACTTGCCGGAGGAGACGCCAAGCGGCCAGTCCTCCCAGGCAACCGGCACGAGGTCGAGCTCAAGGCCGAGCGAATCCGCAAGCAACTGCGCGATCTCGGGATCGGTGCCGACCACCGTCTTGGCGTCCGTGGCATAGGTCGCGACCGGCGGATCCCAGGGGTTGATTGCCACGGTGAACTTGCCGGAATTGACGAATTTGAAACTGGACGCGATGGCCTTGATCGCCGCATCGTCCTTTTCCGCGCGGACACGGTTCGACGTATCCGGGCTAAGGTTGAACTTTTCGGCCGCGTGCGCTGAGCCGACGCCGATGGCAGCCACGGCGACAATGCCGGCCACCAGAGATTTCGTTTTCCTGAAGACAGTCATGTAACTTACCTCTTATTCACTCTAGGGTTGTAGTTGCGCTTACTCTCTTCCTCTCGCGAAGGGGGCCGGGTTTTCGCTAGAGAACTTTTGCCAGGAACTCGCGGGTGCGCGGATGTTCCGCTTCATTGAAAACGCGGGCCGGCGGACCGGCCTCAAGAATGTGACCACCTTCCATGAAGACCACCGTATCGGCGACTTCGCGGGCAAAGCCGATTTCATGGGTGACGATGACGAGCGTCGTGCCGGTGCGGGCAAGCTCCTTGATGACGTCGAGCACCTCGCCAACCAGTTCCGGATCGAGCGCGGAAGTCGGCTCGTCGAAGAGCAGTACCTTGGGGCGGAGCGCCAGCGCGCGAGCGATCGCAACGCGCTGCTGCTGGCCGCCGGAAAGCTGGCGCGGATAGGCGTTGATCTTGTCGCTAAGGCCGACGCGGGCAAGCAGCTCCTGCGCCAGTTGCGCGGCGCCCTCACGGCCGATGCCGCGCACCTGGATCGGTGCCTCGACGAGATTTTCGAGCACGGTCAGATGTGGAAAGAGATTGAAGCTCTGAAACACCATGCCGATATCGGCGCGGCTCTTGAGAATATCCTTCTCCTTGAGCTCGTAGAGTGTGTCGCCCTTCTGGCTATAGCCGATCAGATTGCCATCAATGGAGATGAAGCCGCTATCGACCCGCTCCAGATGGTTGATGGCGCGCAGGAGCGTCGACTTGCCGGAGCCGGACGGGCCGAGGATGGCGGTCACGCTGCCGGGAGGAAGGTTGAGTTCGATATTGTCGAGCACTTTCAGCGCACCGAAGCTCTTCGAAATACCGTGAATGCGCACCGCACCGCCGGCCGCCCTGAAGCTTGCCACGTCGGTGAAGCCGGACTTAAGCGCGGCGTCCGTCGGGACGTCGAGCGCGGGCAGCGGACGGCGGAAACGTTCGAAGAAGGTCTGAAAGGGAAGCGGCGTCGGATTGCGCACCGCACCCTTCGAGAAATAACGCTCGATATAATGCTGCGCGACCGACAGCACCGTCATGATGACCAGATACCAGACGGTCGCAACCATCAGCAGCGGAATGACTTCGAGGTTGCGGCGGTAGATGACCTGGACCGTATAGAAGAGTTCCGGCAGGGCGAGCACATAGACCACAGAGGTGCTTTTCGCCAATCCGATGATCTCGTTGAAGCCGGTCGGCAGGATGGAACGCATGGCCTGAGGCAAGATGATGCGGAAGGCTTGCCGGCGACGGGACAGGCCCAGAGCCGAGGCCGCTTCAAGTTGTCCCTGATCTACGGAGAAGATGCCCCCGCGTACGATCTCCGCGAAAAAGGCCGATTGGTTGAGCGTTAGCCCCAGGAAGGCGGCAGCAAAGGGCGTCAGAAGTTGCACCGTCGGATAGTCGACGAAGACCGTGTCGGTGAAGGGAATGCCGATTTTGATTGTCTCATAGAGATAGCCGAGATTGTTCAACACCAGCAGCAGCACGATCATCGGGATCGAGCGCAGCAGCCAGATATAGCCCCAAGAAAGGCCTGATAGCAGCGGCGATTTGGAAACGCGGGCAAGCGCCAGCGCCGTGCCGAGGATAGAGCCGGAAATGGCGGCAAGTGCCGTCAGAAGCAACGTCCTGCCGAGACCGACGAGAACGGGCTCGGCAAAGAACCATTGCGCAAAGACGCCCCAGCCCCAGCGCGGATTGGTAAAGGTGGAATAGAGCACAGCAGCGATGACGAAGGCGGCGAAAATGGTCCCCACCAACCGGCCGGGGTGACGGGCCGGGACGATGCGGTAGCGAGAATAATCCTGCTTTTGATCGGCGATCCTGTTGACGGGAGCGATGCCCGCATAATCTGTCGTCAGTGCCATGACGTTTCCCTTTTATGGATTATCTGTTGCGCGCCGTTTTCACCTGTTGCCGCCGGCCACACGCAGCTCCGGTTCGGCCAGATGGCTGACATCCTTCTCGAACGGCAGCGTCCGGTGGATCTCTGGATCGACGGTTTGGTCGAACAGGGCGGTGTAGCCGTAGTTGAGATAGAGACCGACTGCTTCCGGCTGGCGGAAGCCCGTCGTCAGATAGATGCGGGAATAGCCCTGGCGGGCCGCCTGCGATTCCAGCTCGATCAGGACCTTGCGCGCCAGCCCCTGCCGGCGCAGGTCATGGCGCGTCCAGATGCGCTTGAATTCGGCGGTGCGCTCGTCATAGCGCTTGAAGGCACCGCCGCCGATGGTTTCGCCATCACGGATCAAAAGCACGAAATTGCCATCTGGCGGCGCAAAAGCTTCTGGCGGATAGCGGTTGAGTTCGGCGGCCGCGCCCTCGGCATTAAAATAGGTGCCGTAGCGGCTGTCATATTCATGGATCAGCTCATCGATCAGCGGCTTTGCGCGTGGGTCGAGAGGGGTCGTATAGAGAAAGCCGTCACTCATCTCATCAGCCGTCCTGTTATCGTCACTGTGAAAGGAAGGTCTCGACCAGCCGCACCCAGTAGTGGGCGGCGGGCGCAATGATCGCATCATTGAAATCGTAATGGGCGCTGTGGAGAGGCGCGCTGTCGCCATTACCGACAAAGAGGTAGCTGCCCGGCTGCGCCTGCAGCATGAAGGCAAAATCCTCGCTTGCGGTGCGCGGCCGGAAATCCCGCACGATCCGCCCTTCGCCGAAGGTTTCCAGCGCTACCGCCCGGGCGAAGGCCGTCTCTTCGCGATGGTTGATCAATGCCGGAAAGCCGAGGCGGTAATTCACATCCGCCTGCGCGCCGAAACTCTCGGCCTGGGCGCGGGCAAGTGCGGGAATGCGCTCCTGCAATTGCTGGCGGATTGCCTCGCTGAAGGCCCGCATGGTCAGCTTCAGCTCCACGCTTTCCGGGATCACATTCGAGGCCGAGCCGCCATGGATCGAGCCGACGGTGACGACCGCCATGTCCTGGGGATCGACATTGCGCGCCACGACGCTCTGCAGAGCCGTGATGAGGGCTGCGGATGCCAAGACCGGATCGACCGCCTTGTGAGGCTCAGCCCCGTGTCCACCCTTGCCGATAATGCGGATCACGGCCTGATCGACCGAGGCCATGGCTGCATCGGCAACGAAACCGAACTGACCTGATGGTACGCCCGGCCAATTGTGCAGGCCAAAGACGGCGTCGACCGGAAACCGTTCAAAAAGCCCGTCGGAGATCATCTTACGAGCGCCGGCACCGATCTCTTCGGCCGGCTGGAAGATCAGCGTCAGCACACCGGAAAAACGTCTGGATTCAGCGAGATAACGCGCGGCGGCGAGCAGGATCGACGTGTGCCCGTCATGGCCGCAAGCATGCATGACGCCTGGATTGTCGCTGGCATAGGGAAGATCCGTCGCCTCCTCAATCGGCAGCGCATCCATATCCGCCCTAATGCCGATACGCTTGCCGCTGTCAGCGCCCCGAAGGGTAGCGACGACGCCGGTGCCCCCAACACCGGTCGTCACCTCATAGCCCCAGGAGGAAAGCAGCGAGGCGACGATCTTGCTGGTCCGCCGCTCCTGGAAAGCGAGCTCCGGATAGCGATGCAGATCACGACGGAGAGCAATGATCTCATCGATAAAGGAGGCTATTCCCTTCTCGATGTCATCTGCCGGTCGATGATGCTGGGTGATGACGTTCATGGCAGCGTCGATCGTGCCTCAGGCACGGATCGCCCTTCCTTGTTCGGCTTCGTCCTTGGCCGGCGCATAGCGGCTCTCGCGATAGGGCAGCCCCAGATGATCGCGCAGCGTCGAGCCCTTCAGCACGGGGTCGAAATAGCCGCGCTCGGTGAGGATCGGCAGGACGTATCTGGCGAAGTCGACGAAGCCTTCGGCGATCACCGGGAAGCCGAGGATGAAGCCATCGGCA
Source organism: Rhizobium jaguaris (assembly GCF_003627755.1). NCBI lineage: Bacteria > Pseudomonadati > Pseudomonadota > Alphaproteobacteria > Hyphomicrobiales > Rhizobiaceae > Martinezella > Martinezella jaguaris. The sequence continues at coordinate 2,426,789 of NZ_CP032695.1, forward strand.
GCACCCTGGTCCACCCAGCGGATGATCTCGTCGGCGATATGGTCCGCCGTGCCGATGAAGGCGGTGCGCGGCGTTGCGGAATCGAGCGCAACTTCGCGCAGCGTCAGCCCCTTTTCGCGCGCCGTCCTCTTGATACGATCCGTGGTGGCGCGGAAATTGTTGCGGCCGATATCGCCGAGGTCGGGGAAAGGCTCGTCCAGGGGGTAGACGCTGAAATCATGATGATCGAAGAAGCGGCCGAGATAGAGCAGCGCCTCTTCGATGGTGACGAGATTGCGGATCGCCTGATATTTCGCCTCCGCCTCCTCCTTGGTCGCGCCGACAATCGGGCCGATGCCGGGATAGATGCCGACCTCCGCAGCCGGTCGCCCGTGCGCGATCACGCTGTCCTTGAGCTGGCGGTAAAAGGCCTGCGCCTCTTCGATCGGCCCGCCATTGGTGAAGACGGCATCGGCATGCTTGCCGGCGAGCCGGATACCCGAATCCGACGCGCCGGCCTGGAAGACGACCGGCTGGCCCTGCTTGGAACGGCCGATATTCAACGGCCCCTCGACGCGGAAGAAGCGTCCGTTATGGTTCAGTCGCCGCAGCTTGGTTTTGTCGACGAAGACGCCGGTTTCGCGATTGCGGGTGAAGGCGTCATCATCCCAGGAATCCCAAAGGCCCTTGATGACGTCGAGATATTCATCGGCGATCTCGTAGCGCAGCTCGTGTTCGGGATGTTCGCGACTATAGTTGCGGCCCGACCCTTCGAGCGGCGAGGTCACCGCGTTCCACCCTGCCCGGCCGCCGCTGATCAGATCGATCGAGCCGAATTGCCGCGCAATGGTGAAGGGATCGCTGTAGGAGGTCGAAACCGTGCCGACGAGGCCGATCTTCGAGGTCGAGGCGGCAAGCGCCGAGAGGATCGAAATTGGTTCGAAACGGTTGAGGAAATGCGGGATCGACTGCTCATTGATATAGAGACCATCTGCCACGAAGGCGAAGGCGATGCCGGCCTCTTCCGCCTTGCGCGCCGTATCGACGAAGAAGCCGAAATTGACGCTGGCATCGGCCGGACCGCTCGGATGTTTCCAGGCGTTCATGTGGCCGCCGGGGCCCTGCAGCATGATGCCGAACGTGATGTGTTTCTGAGCCATGGGACCAATCCTCTTCAGCAATATCAGGCGACGAGAGAGAGCCGCTCCTTGGCGAGCAGCTCGATGGAGGAAAGACGCTCGGCGGCCGTCAGCGCCGGGGTATCCAGAATGAATTCCTTGACGCCGTAGCGGCGATGCAGTTCATCCAGTTCATGCCGGATCTGTGCAGCCGTGCCGTGCAGCACACTCGGCACCTTCTCTTCGGTCCGGTAGTCGGTGACACCGGCCTGGCGCGCGAATTCGGCTGCCTGTTCCTCGCTGCCGACATTGATCGTTTGACCATTGGGAAGGAAAATCTTGACGATGCGGAGATCCCCCACACGCGCACGCGCCTGCTCTTCGCTCTCGGCGGCAAAGGCCGCTAGCGCCAGGATTGGCGTCTTGCCGCCGCTTGCCGCCTCATAGGCTTCAAAGGTGTTGCCGAGATTTTCGGGATCGCCGTTCAGATGGCCGGCGAAGACCAGCTCCCAGCCCTTCTCAGCTGCCAGCTTGGCGCTCTCGACGGAGGCGCCGAGTAGGTAACGCTCCGGAGCGGTCGCAGGAAGCGGCGTGGCGATGGCGGTATCCGCCGAAGATTCACCTGAAAGATACGCGTTTATGTCGGCAAGTTGATCGGCAAAGCTCGGCTTGCGCTCCGGATCGACCGCTGCCTGCAGCGCCCGCGTCGACAGCGGAAATCCGCCCGGTGCCTTGCCGACGCCGAGATCGACGCGGCCGGGCGCCAGCGACGAAAGCAGATTGAACGTCTCGGCCACTTTGTAGGCGCTGTAATGCTGCAGCATCACGCCGCCGGAGCCGATACGGATTTTCGATGTTTTGGCCAGCAGATAACCGATCAGCACCTCCGGCGCGGAACTCGCCAGGTTCGCCATATTATGATGCTCGGCCACCCAGAAGCGGTGATAGCCAAGTTCCTCGGCCCGAACCGCCAGCCTGGCGGTCGTCCGCAGCGCATCCGTTGCGTTTTTACCGGCTTCGATAGGACTTTTATCGAGAAGGCTCAGAAGATAAGACATAGCGTCATCCGATTATCGTGTCGGCACTGTGGTGCCGCTTCTATAGTCTATAAAATACGTAGATTAAGATGATTATAAGAAACGGCTTTCTCTTCCGGCGGCTAAGTGGGGAAATAAGTTGCAAAACATGCACGCACGCCTGGAGCGAGCGACCCTAAGCCGCTTTAGTGGACGGACAGGCAGCAAACGCCCTTTTGACTTTCAACCGGAGCCGTCATCGCGACGACATCCATTCCATGCTAACCAAACTCGGGCTGACGAAAGTTGGTATTAGCGATGCATGGCCGGACAAATCCCACCGCATTCAGGCTGATGGATGCCTGTGAACATCTTCTTTGCGATGTGGCGACGCTCGAGGAACTGACGGCGCGGCGTATCGCCATCGCCGCGCACGCCACACCCTCGGCGATCAGCTATCATTTCGGCTCGCAGGAAGCATTGATCATCGCCGTCGCCGAGCGGGTGTACCGGCGCCTGAATGCCGAGCGTCTGAGCCTTCTACACAAGGCGATCGCCCGCAAGGCGCCCGACCCGGCTGATCTTGATGAGGTCATCGCCGCGCATGTCGGTCCCTCGATCCGCTGGAGCCTCGATCCGACATCCAGCTATCCGGTGCTTTCGCATGTCACGTCGCTTGCCCAGCGCCATCGCGACGTCGAACACTATCGACGGATCATCGATAATGTCGAACACCATCGGGCGTTCATCCCGCCCTTGAAGCGCATCGCTCCATGGCTCGATGACGTCGATATCGGCTGGCGGCTGAATTGTGCGCTAGGGATTCGCTCACAGGTCACCCGCAGCCGTTCCCGCACCGAAATCCTGACCAATCACGCTATCGACCTCGACAATCCCGATGTCGTGATCGCCCGCATGGTCGAGGTCATCGCGCCGATGTTCAGACGCCAAAGCTAGCCCTCTCGAACAGCGTTCGAAATTCGTCACGTCAACGATAACGAGCTCCTCTATCGGTCATGTTCATAGTCTGAACGCCGGTGATGGAACGTTGGCCGCAAGGGTGTCGGAACAATCCCGATCCTTTTGTGAGCAGAAGATATCAGCCGTTTTCCGCTGCCTGCCACTTCAGTTCCCGAACCGTCTTTTGATTGGAGATCCGCAGTGTCACGCGAAACGACATTTATCCATCTGACCGACTTGCACGTCGGCACGCCCGATGACGATCATCTCTACAGCGACACGACGGAAACGCTACGCCAGATATTGGCGCTTGTTGCGACCGTGACGCCGAAGCCGGAATTCGTCGTCGCGAGCGGCGACCTCACCAATCGCGGCGATGCCGAGAGCTTTCGCAAGTTGCGGGACATCATGGCCGATATCGACGTTCCGGTGATTTACGCCCTCGGCAATCACGACACGCGCACCGGCTTCTATGAAGGGATGGAGATCGCAGCCGACGATCCCGATGCGCCCTATGACCACGATCGCGTGGTCGGCAACATCCATATCGTCACCATCGATTCCAGCACACCCGGGCTGATCGGCGGAACGATCGATCCGGCTCAGTTCGAATGGCTCGAACGCACGCTCGACAGCCATCCGGATCTGCCGAAGCTCATTGTTGTCCATCACCCGCCTGCCCTGGGCGAGGAGCCTGATGTCACCCACTGGCGGACGATCCACTTCCCGCAATCGCAACGTCTTGCCGAGCTTTTGAAAGGCCGCAACATCGTCGGCATTCTGAGCGGCCATATCCACCATGACCGTGTATCCGTCTGGCACGGCATCCCGGTCGTCGACGGCATGGGCCATCATGCCGCAACCGATATTCTGCGCACGGACGTGCTGCGCATGGTTCGTGGCGCCTCCTTCGGCATCGGTACGATCCGGCCCTCCGGCCTGACGATGGCTTTCGTGCCGCTCCCGTCCGACCGCGCCGAACTCAACATCTATTCTTTGAAAATGCTGCTGGAACGGGCCACGCCCGTTGCCGCCGAATAATCCGACTGGAGAGAATTCAAATGTTGCGCAGAACCTATCTGAAGCTGATGTCGACGCTTGTGGTCGGCGCTCTGGTGCCGTTTTCGGCGGCCTTTGCGGATATGCCGGCAACCGTTGACGGGCCGGTGACGATCAGCTTCTATAATTACAATCTCGCCTCCGCGAGCGCCGGAGCCGATGCGACCAAGGAACTGCTCGCCGCCTTTAAGCAGAAATTCCCCAACATTACGGTGGAGACGATTGCCGTTCCCTCGAACGAGATCATGAGCCGCGTCCAGGCCGATATCGTTGCCGGCCAGCAGCCGGATGTCGCCCAGCTCGTCTTCCGTGACCTGATCTATATAGCGAGCGATCTCGGCGCCAACGCCCTTGAGGACATGGTGAGCCCGCAGGAATTGAAAGACCACCTCTCCGGCATGATCCCGCAGGGCCTCGAACTCGGCAAGGTCGATGGCAAGACCTACGGGCTTGCCTATACGTTTTCAACGCCGATCCTTTATTACAATGCCGATCTCTTCCGGCAGGCCGGCCTTGATCCCGACTCCCCGCCGAAAACCTGGGACGACGTCAAGAAGGCCGGCGACGCGATCAAGCAGAAGACTGGCAAGAACGGCTTCTTCCCCGGCGCCTACGGTCCCGCCGACGGCACCTTCGTCTATCAGGCGATCGTGATGTCGAACGGCGGCAAGGTGCGCCAAGGCAATACATTGACCTTTGCTGACGGCGATGCCGCCGACGCCGTCAAGATGCTGCGCGACATGGTCGATAGCGGAGCGCATGCGCGCATCGATGTGGCGAGCCCCGCCGATACCATGGCAAGCGGCAATCTCGGCATGTTCCTCTATACCAGCGCCCTCTACGCCAGCCTGAAGAAATCGGCCGCCGGCAAGTTCGACCTGCGCGTTGCCGCCATGCCGTCCTTCGGAGACAAGCCGACGGCGCCAACGAACTCGGGCAGCGCCCTCTTCGTCTTCAGCAAGGATCCGGTCAAGCAGCGTGCCTCCTATGAGCTTCTGAAGTTCCTGACCAGCAAGGAAGCCTATACGATCATCACCAGCAAGATCGGCTATCTGCCGCTGCGCCTCGATATCGTCGACGATCCGAAATATCTCGGCGAATGGGTCAAGCAGAATCCGATGATCCGGCCCAATCTCGAGCAGTTGAACCGCCTCACCCCGAATATCGCCTTCCCAGGCCCCAACTATCGGCAGGCGGAAAACATGATGATGGACTCGGTTCGCCAGGCCGTCTTCGGCAGCGGCGATCCGATCGCGACGCTGAAGACGGCGGAACAGGCCGCGCAAGACCTCATGCCTTAATCAGGACGATACCGGCCGAATCCTGAGTTTCGGCCGGTATCGTTTTGGGACGATTTTCATGACCGATATCCAGGCCGACCTGACGCAACCCATGAGCATCGCGATACGCCCGGCGCCCAGCCGACAGCGCGGCGCCGGCATAGCACCGTGGCTTTATCTCGCACCGGCGCTGATCCTGCTCTTCATGTGGACCTACGTTCCGCTGGTGGAAGCCTTCAAACTCTCCTTCTACCAGTGGAACATGCTGCCGACCGCGCCACAGCGCTTCGTAGGCTTGGACAATTACCGGCGGATCTTCGCGCTGTCCGAGATGCGCACGGCGCTTTGGAACACGCTCTTCTACATCATCGGTCTCTTTCCGATGTCGGTGATTATTCCGCTTTTCGTCGCCATTCTGACGCAGGATCTGCAGGGCCGGCTGCGCATGCTCTATCGCACCCTGATCTTCGTGCCGATGATCGTGCCTCCGGTCGTCGCAGCAATCCTGTGGCGCTGGCTTTTGAGCGACGATCATGGGCTGGTCAACAATCTCCTCGCGCTCGCAGGCTTAGGCACCGTCGGCTTCCTGACCGATCCGCACTGCGCCCTGGCGACCCTCACCTGGATCACGGGCTGGAAGCTCATCGGTTTTTCGACGCTGCTCTTTTCTGCGGCCAATGCCGGCATCGATCGGTCTTATGTCGAGGCGGCGCGCATCGATGGCGCCAGCCGCTGGCAGATCGTCCGCGACATCCGACTGCCGTTACTGTCGCCGACGATCATGCTCCTGTCGATGATGACGATCCTGTTCGGCGCACAGTGGAGCTTCGCCTATATCAGCGTGCTGACCAATGGCGGCCCGCTGAAATCGACGACGAACATCTTCTACGTGCTTTGGGAATACGGCTTCGAAACGCTCTCCGCCGGCTGGAGCGCGGCCGCCGGCATGATCACCTTTGCGAGCTTTGCGGTCATCGCCTTCTGCTGCCTGCGCCTTATGAAGAGATATGCCGTCTATGACAATTGACCTCCTGTCACAAAGTCAGGCAACCGGCGGTCGCCGCCTCACACTTCGAACTATCTGCCTCCATGCGCTGATGATCCTCCTGTCTTTCGTCGCGGTTTTCCCGATCTATTGGATGATCGTCAGCTCGCTGAAGGCGGAAAATGACATCTTCTCCACCACGCTCTGGCCGGCATATCCGTCGCTTGAGAACTATGCCTATGTGTTTGCCAAGATGCCGATCCTGCGCATCATTGCCAACACGACCATCGTCTCGGTAACGACGGCTGCGCTGCAAGTTCTCACCGGCCTCCTCGCAGCCTATGCACTGGTCCGCTGGCGCATGCGCCTTGCCGGGTTCGTCAATGGGCTGATCGCGCTTTCGTGGCTGGTGCCGTTTCAGGTCACGATGATCCCGAACTATGTTTTCGCCTCCAGGCTCGGTCTGCTGGACAGCCTCGGCGGGCTGATCATCCCGAATGCGGTCGCCGCCTTCGCCGTTCTTCTGCTTTACCATTCCATGCGGTCGTTTCCGACCGAGGTGCTGGAGGCGGGGCGCATGGATGGGGCGGGACACTGGCGCATCCTGTGGGAGATCGTCGCGCCCAACATGCGTGCGCCGATCGCCTCGCTCGCCATCCTCGCCTTCATCTCCGCCTGGAACGAATATTTCTGGCCGCTGCTGCTGTCGCGCAAGATTGAAAATTCGGTGGTGCAGATCGGCCTGCAGATGTTCATGACGCAAGAAGGCAATCTCTGGGGGCCATTAATGGCGGCGGCAACGCTCGCCAGTCTGCCGATCCTCCTCATCTATCTCGTCCTGCAGAGGCAGGTGATCGAATCCTTCATGAAGTCGGGAATCCGCTGATGTCAAAAGCCTATGAACGTCTTCTTGTGCTGGACGGTGCGCACAACGTCCGAGATCTCGGCGGTTATCCGACAGCCGCCGGCGCCACCACGCGTTGGCGCTCACTTCTCAGAAGCGATGGGCTGCATTTGCTGAGCGCCGCCGATATCGACAGCCTTCTGAACGAGGGCCTTTCCACCGTGATCGATCTGCGCGGCGTGGAAGAAACCGCGCTGGAAATCAATCCGTTTGTTGCGGACGGGCGCGTGCAATATCACAACCTCCCGCTTTTTTCTGCTCTTGCGCCGATCCTGACGACCGCCAAGACCGGTCAGATCCCTTTCGACATGGCAGCGCGCTATCGCGACGCCATTGAAAACTGCCAGCCGGCCATCGCGGGCGTTCTGCGCGCGATTACAACAGCGTCGGAGGGGATTGTTCTGTTCCATTGCAGCGCCGGCAAAGACCGCACCGGCATTATCGCCGCCATCCTGCTGGCAATCGCAGGTGTCGATGACAATACCATCACCGAGGACTATGCCCTTACCGGCCGGGTCGCCGGAAGGTTGATCGAACGCCTGCGGGAGAAGTCCTTGCGGGGCGGCGTCGACCCGGCGCTCATCGAGCTCGTTCTTGCCAGCGAACCGGAGACCATGCGCTCCACACTCCAGCATATCACCCGGATCTATGGCAACACGCCCGCCTATGCCATGCGGATCGGCCTGTCGGACGACGAGATTGAAAAACTGCGCCAACGTATTCTTGGCTGAAATCTCACGGGCTTCGCTCGCCGCCACCCGCGCCGCAACCCCGCCGGTTCCACAACGTCTTGCTCTCGGATGCCGGACAGTTTTATTTATCCCCTCATGGATTCGGGGCGAAATGAAACCTCGATAGTGTCCGGTAACCGAGGTCAAATGAACGACAACGTCATCAAATTCCGAAGGCCGAAGCCGCCCAGGACACCGCGACCCGGGTTACGCAAGCTGCTTGTGGTCATTGTCGTAATTGCGGTTTTCGCCGCCGCCTGGGGATATTTTCAGATCTTTGGTTCGCCGGCGCCATGATGGCAGAACGCCGCGCGAACGGCGGACATCAAGTTGGCGGGGCAGGAAATCGATAAAATAAAACGCCCGCTGTATGAGAGCGGGCGTCCAAACATCGCACCGTCACGATGCGAGAGAATTCAATATTACCGAGCGACGGATTCGCGGGCGATACGCTGGATATCCGAGCGCTCTATGCCGAGATCGTTCAGGCTGCGGTTCGACATACGGCCGAGTTCCGATACGGTCCGACGATACTTGCGCCAATTGTTGAAGGAATGCGCTACGTTCATGTTCATCCCCTTTCTTCGGGCTTGGAAGAGCGGCTGCCATTGGGGCGCCGCCGTGCTTTCGATGGTTGGAATATAAGGCTTGGCTTTCCCGGTTAACAGCGCCGATCCATCAACGCACTATTGCGCATAGTGCATAGCTAAATGCTGATCGCACATTTTTTAGACGATTGGCGCTGAGGATAGTAGTTGTATTTCGGGCGATCTGCTGCTGGAGAATAAGCCAAGATTCGTCAAACTCGGGGACGCGCCAGAATTTCAGCAACATAGTTTTATCTGTCGCTCTTGATGAGCGGTGTAACCGATATGCTATATTCGCATATCTGCCGCGACCGATTGGTGGACATCCCGGTACACCTTCGCCCGGATGATAGGCGCCGTCAGCAGCAACCGTGTCGAAGCTGGCGCGAACTGCATCGGAACAGTGCCTAGCCTATCGATCTGCCGCGCATGATCGGCTAACATCATCGCAGAGCTAGAGGATTTTTATCCATGAGCGTTCGTCCGCCGCAATCCCTAAGGCAGTTTCATTCGACCGACAGCGGGTTCAATGTTCTCGAATATGAACTCATGTCCGAGCGCGCCAGCTCCCTTGGACGCCACGGGCTGAAGGTGGAGTCCGCGCTTGCGGAACTACGGGGATGGGATGCCGCGCGCCACACCGAAGCCGACCGCGAAAGCCTCGTGGACAAGGCTTCCGACGCCGTCTGGGCCTTCTTCATTCAGCGCGAAACCTGCGGCCTGCGAAACGGTCGCGATGTCATTCAACGCTACGCCATCCCCGGCGAGGTGCTTGCAAGAGTCGGTGCTGTGCGTCGGTGAAACCGGGCGCCGCCGTCAACGACGCCCAGCTTTGCCTCGAACGATACGTTTGCTCAGCTCGCGGCTTCGAGCTTATCTTGCGTCTTCGTTTCGAAGTCGCTGGCATCATGGCGCTCATGCAACTGGCCTGAGGGCTCGCCGGATACCCGATTGACCATCCGTCCGCGCTTCACTGCCGGTCGTTCGAAGATAGCATCCGCCCAGCGCTGGACGTTCTTATAGTCCTGAACCTGAAGGAATTCGGCCGCTCCATATTGCCAGCCCTTGACCAGGCCGCCGTACCAGGGCCAGACGGCGATATCGGCAATCGTGTAATCCTTACCGCCCAGATATTCGCTTTCAGCGAGGCGACGATCGAGCACGTCGAGCTGCCGCTTTACTTCCATAGCAAAGCGATCGATCGCATATTCGATCTTCTCCGGCGCATAAGCATAGAAATGGCCGAACCCGCCCCCGAGATAAGGTGCGCTTCCCATCTGCCAGAACAGCCATGAAAAGCATTCGGCACGCGCAGCGGGGTCAGTCGGCAGGAAGGCGCCGAACTTTTCGGCAAGATAGGTCAGGATCGAACCGGACTCGAAAACCCGGATCGGCGTCGGACCGCTACGGTCCATCAGGGCAGGTATTTTGGAGTTTGGATTGACCGCAACGAAGCCGCTTCCAAACTGCTCGCCTTCGCCAATCTTGATCAACCAGGCGTCATATTCCGCACCGCTATGGCCGAGAGCCAGCAGCTCTTCGAGCATGATCGTGACCTTGACGCCATTCGGCGTTGCGAGCGAATAGAGTTGGAGGGGATGGCGGCCGACCGGCAGATCCTTGTCGTGTGTCGGTCCTGCGATCGGACGATTGATATTGGCAAACTGGCCTCCGCTCGCCTTGTTCCAGGTCCAGATTTTCGGCGGCGTATATTCGGAAGAACCGGTCATGCTCAAGCTCCTGATATTTGACAACGGACGTACAATCGATGTTCCGCTACGCACCTAGCAGAGGCAACGACGCCTTGTCAGCGGCAAGAGCATCACTTCACGTAACATTGTTTGGGTACCGACGGGGATGTGTCGCAACCGTGTAGGCGGCCGCTTTGCCTTCGGCCTAACATCGTCCTTGCGGCAGCGGGCAGCTAAGACCGCATCCGCCGATACCCGGCATGCAATAGCGCAAACAACATACTTTACGACGTTTGAATTGAAGACCATTCTCGTCTTTCATGCTGCGAAGGGTTCCACACAAGGGGTTTCTCTCGCCGTCGGGAAACGCAGGGTCGGATAACAGCGGTGCCCCTTCCTCAGCCAATACGGGAGCGCTTTGACGACCTGTTTCATCGATGATCCAATCGAGATAACCAGCCGCATTTCCCCAAAGCAGCTTGGCGCTCAGATGTGCATGATGGGAAATCGCGTCGGTCAAAGGTGCTATGTGCTGCCGCAGGAGTGGCGTCATTGCTGCATGGATATCGAGCTCCCGAACCTGTCCGAAATCAGGCAGAAGAAACGATACCGGCGTTGCCGTTTGCCGGTCGAGACATACCGAGACCTCGTCGAGCGAGACCGGCAAATAACGTCGCAGTTCGAGCCATGCGAGCGCCGTGTTGATGGTCAAGGTACTGAAATAATAAAGGGTCCAAAGGGATACGATGGCGCGACGATCGGCCGGCAAAAACGCCGTCCCGTATCGGTCGATGATGCTATTGAAGCAATCTGCCTCGCAAAGCGCGGAGCATGCGATGACATCGCAGCCTGCCGGCGCATCCAGCAAGAGTTTCCCACGGCAGAAACCGTATTTCTCTCCGCCGTGGCGAACCAGCAGCGCGCCCAGATCCCGTTCGCCGCCCGCATCCTGCGGTGCGGGCGGTATCGATTGCTTTGACGAGGCTTGGGTCTGAACCAACAGCTTACCCAATCTCACCAGGTATATTTCAGCGTTCCAACGACCTTGCGTCGATCGCCGTAATATTCGGTCCCGTAATAGCTGCTTGCGACATACTTGCGATCGAAGAGATTTGTGGCATTGACCGCAAGCTTGACGTTCTTGGTCACGTCGTAGCTGACCGCCGCATCGAACACGATATATCCACCGACCGAAACCGTGTTGGCGTCGTCGCCATAGGTCTGCCCGATATAACGTACCCCGCCGCCGAGGGTCAGGTCGCCGCGCTGCCCTTCCCCGGGGATCGTGTAGTCGAGCCAGGCCGAGGCAAGATGTCTCGGGACGCGCTGCGGCCTGTTGCCAACATTTCCGCCCGTCCCGTCTTCGCGGATCTCGGCGTCCCAGTAGGAATAAGCCAGCGTCAGATTGACACGATCGTTCAGTGCCGCCTTGCCCTCCAGCTCGATACCGCGCACGCCCACTTTGCCGATCTGCTCCTGAATGAGCGGCGTCACGTAGGTTGGCACGTTTGTCTGCGTCAGGTCGAATAGGGCCGCGCTGAATAGCCCATCAAAACTGTCGGGCTGATATTTCAGACCGATTTCATATTGCCTGCCCTTTTGAGGCTTCAGGGAGCCGTTTAAGGAATAGCCATTTGCCGTCGGCGTTACGAGGGGCTGGAAGCTTTCCGAATAATTCGCATAGGCGGCAAGATTGGAGTTGATCTTGTAGGTCAGCCCGACCCGCTTGGTGAATGCGGATTCGGTGTTGTCGTCCCTGGTGCCCAGATCGACATAGTCCGCGGTCGTGTGCACGTGGTCCCAGCGGCCGCCAAGCGTCGCGATCCAACGATCGTCGAAGGTCAGTTGCTCCTGCGCATAGAGCCCGACGGCCTGCTGCTTGACGCGCCAGTTTACGTAAGGGTTGAGATCGATGCAGGAGAGACCGCAATAGACGGGATTATAGATGTCGATCGGGCCTGCCGTACCATACTGGATGTTTTCGCGAGTGTTGTCGTTGGCGTAGTCGATGCCGACAAGCGCCTTGCTGTCGAAGGCTTTCCACCCCGTATCGTATTGAAGCTGATTGTCGATCACATAGCGGTTCGAGAGGCCATCCACCGAGAAGGCTTGACGGTCGGCGGTCGGATCGAGGGAGGCTCCGTAAACCTCGGCATAATCGAGGCTGAGATGCGTGTATCGGGCATTGGAGCGGAAGGTCAGGCCATCGCTGATTTCATGCTCGAACTGATAGCCGATATCGCTCTCACGGGTGTTGAAGCGATTGAAATCCGGTTCGCCCAGGAAGGTGTCGATGTTGAGATCAGCACCGGTCGGAAACCCGCGCGCGCCGGTGCCGTTCCGCTTGTAGTAGTCGGTCAGAATGGTAAGCGACGTTCCTTCTTCGGGTTTGATGGTCAGGGCCGGTGCGATATAGAGGCGATCGTCCTTGGAATAGTCCCAGCCGAGGTCGCCGTCCTTGGCGAGCCCCGTCAACCGATAGCTCCAGACGCCGTCGGCATCGAGCGGGCCGCCGAAGTCGGTGCCGACCTCCTTGGTTCCATCGCCGAAGGAGGTGTAGACCTCGCCCCGCCTTTCCTCCGGGGGCCGCTTCGTGATCGCATTAATGAGACCACCCGGAGCGTTGAGACCGAAAAGCATCGACGTCGATCCCTTCAGGACCTCCACGCGCTGAAGCCCGTAGGGCTCAAGGCGGCTTGCCGTATACCAGGCGGGAATGCGCGCCGTAAGCCCGTCGCGATAGGTGCCTAGCGCCGTCTGGTCGAAGCCGCGAATACGGATATAGTCATAACGGTCGTCATTGCCGAACTCGTCGGTGAGGACGCCTGCCGTGTAGGCCACGGCTTGCTGCAGGTTATCGACATGACGTTCCTCAAGCTCCTTTTCCGTCACGACCGAAACGGCTGCCGGGATATCGATGATCGGCGTATCCGTCTTGGTGCCGGTCGTCGTTTCCTTGGCGACGATGGTGGCGTCGGGGCCAATTGCGCGGTCGGACTTGCCGACCACGACGATCTTCGGAAGTTCTGTCGCGGAATCCTGCGCCCAAGCCGCCGGCGCCAAGGCCAGGGAAACAGCCGCCAGAGCACTGCTGGCAACGAGATGCCTCGTCACACGACGTCGATCCGCGCAATTTAAGGACGCGCGAAATCCTGCCTGCCGGTTGATCACCATGCAAAGCCACTCCTGTCTGTCATTTTCTGGTCACGCAGCGGAGCAGCGGTCCCCGGCGATCCGCCTGCGTCGCGTGCAAAATATAAACATAACCAAAAGAGTCAACTTAAAAAAATCCGATGTTCATGTATAACCAAAAGAGCCGGCACGGCCGACTTAAGCCAATGACGAGCAAGTATTTTCGCGCCCGCGATGGACAGGATGGCGGCGACTTTCGCGGGCACACCAGAGGAAAAAATAATACTTGATAATTACAGTCATCTTTAGTACCGACAAGCACCTTACCGCGAGGGACGACACGTGGAAAATCGCAAAGACACAGGCGGCGCAACCGCCACGGCCAAAGCGTTCGCAGCGCATCGCATTCGGCTTTCGATCGACGGAAACGACATTCTGAGCGATGTCGATCTGTCGTTTCCAAAAGGTGAGTTCGTCGCCTTGGTGGGGCATAACGGTTCGGGAAAATCCAGCCTGCTGAAAATCCTCGGCCGACAGATCCTGCCGACGGCGGGCACGGCCAGTTATGCCGGCCGGGATATCCGTTCATTTCCGGAACGCGCCTTTGCGCGTTCGGTCGCTTATTTACCGCAGGATGTGAGCGCCAGCGCCGACATGACGGTTCGGGAGCTGGTGCGCTGCGGTCGCTATCCCTGGCATGGCCCTCTCGGGCGCTTCTCGAAGACAGATGGAGAAAAGGTGGAGCAAGCGCTTGCCTTAACGCATCTGGAACCTCTGGCCGACCGCATCGTGGCAACGCTTTCCGGCGGCGAACGGCAGCGAGCGTGGCTCGCCATGCTGGTCGCGCAAGATACCGAGTGCCTCCTGCTGGATGAGCCGACCGCGGCCCTCGATATTGCGCATCAGATCGAGGTCTTATCTTTGGTGCGCAGGCTCTCCCATGAAAAAGGCCTGAGCGTCATCATCGTCCTTCACGACATCAACATGGCTGCTCGCTTCTGCGATCGTATCTGCGCACTGAAACGTGGTCGCGTCGTCGCCAGTGGAAGACCGAATGAGATCCTGATGCGCGAGCGACTGCAGGAGATCTACGGCATCGACATGGATGTCATTGCCGCGCCGAAAACTGGCTATCCGCTCGCCTATGCCTGCTAATCCGGTTCCTTTTTCCGCAATGTCACGTCGTGCCCTCCTGCGGACAATGGCCGCCGCCGCGGTCGCAGGCCACACCCCAGCTTTTGCCCAATCCGCACCGCGGATCGTCAGCCTCGACTATGGTCTCGCATCGACGCTTCTGTCGCTTGGCATCGTTCCGTTGGCGGTATCCGATCTTGCCGACTGGGATAAATGGGTGGTCGAGCCGGTAATGCCCCCGTCCGTCGTGAACCTTGGCAGTTCGTGGGAGGTCAATTTCGAACTCCTCGTTGCCCTCAAGCCGGATATCATCCTGACGACTCCCTATCTCGACGAACTGCTGCCGAAGCTAAAGCAGGTCGCGAAAGTCGTCCGCCTCGAGATTTACGCACCCGGTATCGGCCCCATATTGCCGGCGGCCATCGCGGCCACAAGAAAACTCGCGGTAGCGATCGACCGGGAAACGGAGGCAGAAGGTTTTCTCGCGCGTGCGGATGCTTTCTTCGCCGAATGTCGCGCCCGTCTGGCCGCGAAATCCCCTCCTCTGGTAGCACTCGTCAATTTCATGGACGCACGCCACGCCAGAATCTATGCGAGCCCGGGCCTCTATCATAACGTTCTGGAGCGCATCGGTGTGCGGAACGCCTGGACCGAGGAATCGAACTACTGGGGCTTCCAAACGATCGCCATTGAGAACCTCTCCCGCGTCGCCGATCCCGATGCACGTCTGATCGCCTTCGAGCCGGTACCCGCTGATGTCCTGCCTAAAATCATGCAGAGCCCCCTGTGGCAAAGCCTACCATTCGCCCGGCCGGGACATCTCTCAATCCTTCCGCCTGCCTTGATGTTCGGCATGGTCAATGAGGCAATGCGGTTCGGCCGCCTTCTGACCGACCTTTTGGATCCCAAGGAATGAACAGGATTTTTGGAAGGTTCGCACTCGGTCCCGCGATCGTCGCACTGGCATTTCTCGGCGCCGGCGCCCTCCTGTCGTGGTTCCTCATCGCCCATACGCTCGAAGCGAAAAGCCACGCTGGGTATGACGTGCCTCGAATGGTCCTTTTCTATTCGACGCTCCCTCGTCTTGCGACGGCGCTGCTCGCAGGGGCGGCGCTTTCTCTGGCCGGCGCGCTCCTTCAGCAGGTTCTACGCAACCCGCTTGCCGATCCGACGACGCTCGGCATTTCCGCCGGTGCCAATCTGGCGCTGGTCGTCACCACCTTGTTCTTCCCGGGCTTGCTGGAATTAGGCCGAGATCTGGTCGCGCTCGGGGGAAGCGCAGTGGTCGCCTGCCTCGTCATGAGCCTCGGGGCGCGGCGCGGCTTTTCGCCCTTTTCGCTGGTGTTGTCAGGCCTGGTCATCAGCCTGTGGTGCGGCGCCCTATCGGCAATCCTGACCCTTTTGAACGAGCGTTATCTTGTCAGCCTTTTCATCTGGGGCGCGGGATCGCTTGCGCAGCAGAGCTGGGTCATTCCGGTGTCACTCCTTTGGAAAACGGCGGTCATCGCAATCCTCTGCGCGCTCGTCATGCGGCCGCTTTCTCTTCTCGATCTCGGTGAAGGCACCGCATCGGCGCTCGGGGTCCGCCTTGTCCGGCTGCGTTTCATTGTCGTTGGCGGTGCGGTAGCGCTTGCCGCGGTTGTGACGAGCGCTGTCGGGGTCATCGGCTTCATCGGTCTGGTTGCGCCGACAATTGCCCGGCTTTCCGGGGCGCGGCGACCGCAGCAATTGCTGTTGTGGTCGCCCTTGATCGGCGCGGGGTTGTTGCTGATCGCTGACGCCGCCATCCAATTGCTTGCTGGTGAATTGGGAGAATTCTTGCCCACAGGTGCGGTGACGGCGATCTTCGGCTCACCCCTGCTTCTACTGCTACTTCCCCGGCTGAAGGTCCGGCACCGGGTATTGCAGCTAAAAGAGCGCGCGCATTCGTGGGCGCCGGCCGGAACGAACACGCTTGCCGTCGCGCTGGCCGTTTTGCTGGTGGCGCTCGTCGTCGCTGCGTTCGTTGGGCGCGGCATCGATGGAAGCTGGGGCTTCCCGCATGCGGCGCTCTTTGGCGATATCATTCCGATGCGGTTGCCTAAGGTCTTTGCCGCCCTGTCCTCCGGCGCGATGCTCGCCGTCGCGGGCGTCATTCTGCAGAGGATCACTGGCAACGAGATGGCAAGCCCCGAAGTGCTGGGCATCAGCGCGGGCGCGACCTTCGGTGTGACCATTGCCGTCTTTGTCTTCGTTCCGGGACTTGCCGGACAATTGACCTTCGCCGCCATTGGCGCGCTTCTTGTGCTCGCCATGATTCTGCTCAGTTCCATGCGCTCGGGACTGGCGCCGGAGCGTGTCCTGCTTGCCGGCATCTCTTTGAGCGCCATGGTCGATGCCATTGTTGGCGTCCTGAGTTCCACCGGCGATCCGCGCGCTGTCCTTCTGATGCGCTGGATGAGCGGTTCGACCTACAGCGTCGACGCTCGCTCCGCCACGACCGTTACCATCGCGGCCGCAATTCTGACCGCGGCAGCTTTCTTCGCCCGGCGCTGGCTGGACATCTTGCCGCTCGGTCCATCGCCGGCTCTCGCCGTCGGCATTCCAGTTCGTAAGTCACGCTTCCTGCTCTTCGGCCTTGCAGGGCTGATGAGCGCGGCGGCAACATTGAGCGTCGGCCCGCTGACGTTCATCGGGCTGATGGGGCCACATCTGGCAAGGGAAGCGGGGCTCGTCCGCGCTTTGCCGCAAATGGCGGGAGCAGCCGCCATCGGTGGCGCGCTAATGGTCCTTGCCGACTTCATCGGCCGCACCATCGTCTGGCCGTACCAGATACCAGCCGGCCTCGTCTCGGCCCTCGTCGGCGCCCCTTTCCTGATGATGATGCTGCGAAGAAAGAGCTGACCAACGCCACGCGCGGGTCGGTCGGTCACGCTGTAAACGACTGCTCTGCCCGCCGGATTGATGTCTTTCACATGCTGGGAGTTGAGACAGGGCATCAGGCGCCTTGAGCCGATGCAATCCGCTGCGCAACTTGTGCTACGCGATCGCCGTAAGCGCGGGCAGTTTCCAGATCGCCGATCGACATTTCGCTCGGGGCTGCGTCGGCATCGCTTTGCGCCATTGGCGCGATGTAAGATCCCATCCTGTTTGCATCGTCGCGCTTCGAGGCCTTTACGTTCGCTGGCTTCAACCCCAGACTGACCCACAGACCTCCGTGCTGTCCCGCCAGAAGAACGAAATATTCGAGGGTATTGAGCTTGTCGCCGTTCAAACTGGCGCTGTTGGTGAAGCCCCCGAAAACCTTGTCCCGCCATTTGTTGATGAACCAAGCCTTCGAGGACGTGTCGGCGAACTTCTTAAACTGCCAGCTCGGGCCACCCATGTAGGTTGGCGATCCGAAGATGATGGCGTCCGCGGCGTCCAACGCGACCCATCCGTCATCGGAAAGGTTGCCATCCGCATCGATGGCGCAAAGTACTCCGCCCGCACCCTCCGCTACGGCTTCCGCCATCCGCCGGGTGTGGCCGTAACCGGAATGATAGACGACGACTGTGCTTGCTATGCGATTTGACATTGTGGATTTGGCCTCCTTCGGGCCATTGCTTTGCGCTGTCCGGAAGCGAGTTCGCTCCGACTGAAGTCTTCTTCCAGGTGGGTTGATGACAGGGGGTTGGATAACCCCCGACGCCCCGGCGATGGAGACCTTGTCCGGCCGATTACACCTAGGCTCTCATTTGGATGGCACTGTTTGCCGCGAGATATTCAGACTTGGCCGCTGACACCCGCCAGTGCTAGCAGCAACAGAAACACGAAAGGTGGCGGGAGCTCTCGATAGTTCCGGATACGGACGATGGCCGCGATCGCGGCGAGCATGATGCAGGCGCCCAGCGCGATCCCGATATACCGGGTGCCGGCTGCGACCAAAAGCACCGCGGTTGCGAGCTCAAAGGCGGCTGTGACCCAGCACCACCAGAAAGGAAATCCAAGTCGCACGAAGCCCGCGCGGATTTTTGGATGTCCACTCGCGTTGACGATAGCACCGACGAGAAACGCCCCGGCGGCCAGCCAGACGAGGACGATATCGAGTGACGTTGTGCCTGTGAAAATTCTCATTGGAAGACTCATTGATAGTCTCTTCGATTGTGAACCTGGCGAATGAAGTTTCTATAGCGATAGAACTTAATCTAGCATTGCTAGTTTGTCAATCGACGTTCCGTTTGATAGTTTCGACATCAGGAAAAGCGCGCATGAAGATTGAGGCACAGGGTGGGTATCAGTGAACGCAAGACTCGAGAACGGGCCGAACGCGAGCGTAGGATCGTCGTCGCGGCAAGGACGATCGCGGAACGCGACGGCTGGGCTTCCGTCACGATCCGTCGTCTCGCCGAGGAGATAGAATATAGTCAGCCAGTTCTCTATTCACATTTCGAAAATCGCGATCAGATCGTCGGGGCGGTCGCGCTCGAAGGCTTTGGCGAATTGGCGGTGATGCTCCGCGCCGCGATCCGGCCATCGTCCACGCCAAAGGAGCGAGTGGAAGGTGTGGCAGCCGCCTATCTCGATTTCGCTTTCGCCCGCCCTGCGATGTACGAGGCGATGTTCGTCCTGCCGACCGGCCTCCGCTTCGCCAGATCCGACACGCCAGCCCAACTTCGCGATGGTTTCGGAGCCATGGCGACAGTGATCGCGCCGTTCTCACAGGATGTGGATACCGCGACCGAAACTTTCTGGGCGGCACTTCACGGTCTGGCGGAGCTTGAACGTCACGGTAGGATAAGACCCGCTTTCCGGGCTCACCGTATCACGCTCATCGTGCAGATGGTGTCGGGCAACTCTGAGAGCGGGTCTTGCGATTAGTTTGACCCCGCATAAATGGCTTGGAAAATGCCGTTGCCCACCAGCTCAAGTTTGATCGCCAGGCTTTTTCCTGGCCGAAGCGGCCTGCCAATCCACCAGCTTCTTTTCTTCGGCCTCCAAGAGCTGACAAAGTGTTCGCCGTTCCTCCTCGTCGCATGCCTTATTCAGCAGCTTACGAAACCGCTCGATATTCTGGCGCGCTATGAAATCTTGCATGCCCCGTTTCTCGCAACTGTGAATTTCAACCGATGACGGCTTGGCTGCTGCAGACGGGGAGTGCCTTGCGCCAAGTCAAGGTTACCATCGCTGCGTCCTACTAATGATTGCAATGATAGCGGTGCATCCGCACTGACGAAAGTCAGTTTTCGCAACTTTCTTATCGACCGGCATGACGGGAAACACTTGGTACGGCAATGAAGCAAATGGCACAGAAGGAACAAACTCATATCCGGATTCGGGCGGCTAATCCCTGGCCTCCCGAACATGGTCAAGAGCCGACGCATATCGTTTTGTCGGCGGCGGAGCAGGCCGAGCTCGCACGCCTCGCGGAGGTCATCGTCTTCGAGACGGAAGGATCGCAGATCACCCCACAGGGGCAATCAGCAGGTTTCCTTTACCTGCTGGCCGATGGAGTGGTCCGGGCGAGCCACACTCTAAATCACGGTGATCGGCAGGTGGTGGCCTTCTTTTGGCCCGGAGATCTGTTCGGTCTTGCCCAAGCGGGAACCTATGTCAATTCTGCCGAGGCAGTCACATCATGCAGGGTCTATCGGTTTCCGATCCGCAAGCTCGAGCAATTCCTTCTCACCCATCCGAAGATTCAGCACAGCTTCTTCATCAAGGCCATTCACGACATCCGCAGCACCCAACGTCAACTTATCGTCATGGGAAGGTTTGATGTCCCGAGAAGGCTAGCAATCTTCCTTCTCGACTGTTCTGGTCACGAGCTCTACTTCGATCCTGCAACCCAAATTCTTTCAATTCCGATGACGAGATATGACATCGCCGATTATATCGGAACGTCAGCCGAGTCGGTCACGCGAGCGATGAATACGCTTGAAAGCAAGGGTCTCATTCAACGGTTGGCCGCACGCGCGGTCGAACTCAAGAGAGCGGATTTGAAGGCTTTTGCCGATGTGGAGTGATCGTTGACCTGCAGGCCTCGGTCATCCAGCCGCAGACCCATATTCCAACCAACAGAGCTCTGTCATTTGTCGAATTTGACATAGTTCAAGGTCGCTCCAATAAATTTGAGCAACAATACATATGAGTTTGAGCTGTCGGTTTTTGAAACCAGCTCGTGTGCTGGAGCTTGGTAAGAGATGAAAGACCCGGAGCGTCATAAATTCCTAATGGAGCAAGCCAGAATCTATCAGGAACTGATAGATGCTTTGGAGCGGTCGCATCCTGGTTTGGCTGTTTCAAACCCGGAGGGTAATCATCCTTATGCCTCTCAAGCTCGCCAGCTCGTGAGCTATAAACAGTCTCTGAAGACGCTTCTGAACTTTATCGCTGCGCTGGAAGAAGACGAATAGCTTCCTAGGACGGTCCTGTACATTACCTGAAAGCGAAGACGGGGGTGTCGGATCACCTTCCAGATGAATGGCTCGGCGTCTGCTCTAGCTCGCCTCGGGCACCAATACCGCCGCTCCGATGAGACGTCCCGCACGAAGATCGGCGATCGCCTCATTGGCCTGATGGAGCGGATAGACTGTCGTATGTGTTCGCACCGCGGCGCGGCTGGCTATCGGGAAAAACTCCGCGGCGTCCTCACGTGTCAAATTAGCGACCGAAACAAGCTCGCGTTCGCCCCACAAAACAGCATAGGGCATGGAGGGAATATCGCTCATGTGAATTCCGCCGCACACGACCACGCCACCCTTGCGAACCGCTTTGAGCGCGGTCGGCACCAAGTCGCCCACAGGTGCGAATATGATCGCTGTATCGAGTGGAACCGGCGGGCTCTCTTCTGAACTACCGGCCCATACCGCCCCGAGATCGCGTGCGAATTGCTGCGCCGCGCGGTCGCCGGCTCGCGTGAACGCATAAACGTCCCGGCCTTGCCAAACGCAGATTTGGGTCAGGATGTGCGCTGCAGCGCCGAAGCCGAAGAGACCGATCCGCTTGCCATCGCCGGCCTTTTTGAGCGAGCGCCAGCCAATCAATCCAGCGCATAGAAGCGGTGCGAGGGATACGGGATCGGCATTTTCATCGAGGTCAAAGGCAAAGGCTGCGTCCGCCACGACATGGGTGGCAAAACCACCGTCGCGGCTGTAGCCGGTGAATTGCGGCCGGTCACACAGGTTCTCCGCCTTCGTCTGGCAATAGAAGCATGTTCCGCAGGTGTGACCAAGCCACGGAACGCCGACGCGGTTGCCAAGCCTCGCAGCATCAACGCCTTCACCGACGGCATCGACAACACCGACGATCTCGTGGCCTGGAACGAGCGGAAGTTTGGGGTCCTTGAGATCGCCATCCACGACGTGCAGGTCGGTGCGGCAGACGGCGCAGGCTTCGACCTTTATGCTCAGCTCACCGAAGCCGAGCACAGGATCATCGCGCTCGACAAATGCCAAGGGCGTCCCGATCTGTCGAAGAATCATCGCTTTCATGACGAGGCCGATCAAGGTTTGCTATGCTCGGAATCCAACATCGAAAAGGGAGGTTTATCGCTTGCGGAAACGGCTGCCCTATATCGGTTGCCTATTCCATCTGTTGTTGCTTCCAACAACCTCGTGTGCCGATACCTATTCTTTCAAGCGAGTAAAGCCCGGTCTTTGATTAGGATCAAGACCGGGCTATTTTGTCGTACCTCAAATAGCACTCGCAAATTGACGATGATCAAAGCACGACGGTGCCGGGCTTGGTAAGCCTCATTTATCAAAAGACGCAAATCCTTTCAGACACCGCACGCTAGATCAGTACCCAGGAGACGAGCAATGCTCATTCAAGCGATCATGACCGCACCGGCTATCACCGTTGGCCCCAAAACGCCCGTCGCCGAGGCGGCGAAAATCATGCTCGATCATCGCATCAGCGGTCTCCCCGTCGTCGATGCCAAGGGAAAGCTTGTCGGCATTGTCAGTGAAGGCGATTTCCTTCGCCGCGGCGAATTGCGCACCGAACGCAAGCGGTCGTGGCTGCTCGAGTTCTTCGCCAGCCCTGGCAAGATTGCCGATGAATATGTTCGTTCGCATGGCCGGAGCGTCGATCAAGTGATGACGCCGGATGTCCGCACCATCTCGGCTGACAGCTCGGTCAACGAAGCTGTCGACATGATGGAGGAATACGGGATCAAGCGCCTGCCCGTGGTGTCGGAAGGCAAGGTCACCGGGATCGTCTGCCGATCGGATTTGTTGCGGGCCTTGACCCGTTTCCTGCCAACCCAGGCAACACTCGCGAAGGATGAGGAAATCCAGGACGCGATCGTTGCAGAACTGGCGCGACAAAGCTGGAGCAGAAACGGCTTTATCAAGGTTAAAGTCATCAATGGCGTGGCGGAACTGTCCGGAACCATCTTCGACGAGCGCGAACGCCTTGCTGCCAAAGTTGCAGCGGAAAACGTGCCCGGCGTGAAATATGTCTCCGACCAGATCGCATGGATCGACCCATATCTTGGCGTCGCCATGCCGGCTCCGACGGAATCGTCTAAACCGGAGTAATCGCCTTCGGCTTAAGGGGGGCCGGGAGGGTGGGATGGTTGGCGATCGCGCTGCCGTCTCACCCGGCCGGTTTCACTCGCCCCTTGGTTCTGTTTGCCCGCGCAATGTCGGCACTCATCAGATGACCCATTCACGGCTTGACGCGTATCAACGCATTCACTGCACGAGCACGGAAAACTGACCACGTCGTAGCGATGGTTGCGCCGCTATTCAGGAGAGTGTTCGTGCAAAAACTACTGCTGATCCTATTAATCCTCATGATCGCAAGCGTCTTCGGCATTCTGTGGATCAAGCCGGTCGCCGACGATCAACAGCAGACGACAATCCAGAACTCGACAATTCGATAAAACAGCCCAGGCGCAAAAGAGCGTGAGGAGGAGTAAACTCTAGATAGCGAGGGGAATAAAACGGATGGTAAGCTGCGGCCAGCGATCGGCGCGCTTCAAAGAACTTCCCGCCCGCGATTCTGATCCGCATAGTGCCCGGCTCGAGGAAAGCATGTTGCCGCAAAAACTATACAGTTTCGTCTTTCGGGCCTCGGGATGGCACCAACTGGGCACCGCGGTTTTATCGATATTGCTCTTCCTCGCCGGCACAGTCCCGCTGGACATTCAGCGGCGGATTGTGAATGCGGCGACCGAGGGCGGCTCTTATCGCACGATCGCCATTCTGGTCCTGGTATATATCGCATTGGCACTTGCCGAGGGGATGTTGAAGCTTGTGCTCAACATCTATCGCAGTTGGATCGGGGAAGCCGCGGTACGCTGGCTGCGCCTGCAGGTGTTCGAAGCGTCCCGCATGCAACAGACGGAGATCGATGCGTCCACAACGGAAGGAGTGCAGCTCTCCATCGTCCTGGCCGAAGCCGAACCAGTGGGCGGCTTTGTGGGAACGAGCATATCGGAACCGTTGCTGCAAATAGGTATATTGACGGCAGTTTGCGGCTATCTCGTCTATCTACAGCCGCTCATGGCCATTATCGTGGCTACGGTCTTTCTCCCCCAAACTGGCTTCGTCCCCCCTATGCAGGCGGCGATCAATAGGCGCGTCCAGAAAAGGATCGGCATTATGCGCAACATCAGCGAGGAGATAGTTCAGTCGGGACGCGCAGTCGATGCAGACGGCTCGCAGGCGGGTCGCATCCAGGATGTTTTCCGGATCAATATGAGCATATACAAGATCAAGTTCACGATGAATTTTATGATGAACCTGATGACGCAGATGGGCTATGTGGGCATCTTCGCCCTAGGCGGCTACTATGTGGTCACCGGGAAAACCGAAATCGGAACGGTGGTCGCCTTCGTGTCGGGTTTGTCCAAAATAAACGACCCCTGGGGCGACCTCGTCAATTGGTATCGTGATCTGAAAGTGACACAGGTAAAATACGATCTGATTCACAAATCCGCAGAAATCGGAGCCATTGCCACCAGTGGCCGCGAAGCCATCAGCTAGTCCATCAGGCCATTAGAGCCACAAAGGCAGTGGGAGAACGAGGGCCGGTTCAGCGGCCCGACTGGCTTTGCGTCCCACTCGCCAGTTCGACGATCTCATTGGTAATTTCCTCCTGACGCAGTTGCCGGGAGCGCGCGACCAAATCGTCCAGAGTGTTGGTGACATTGGTGCGCGCTGCGATCATCGCCCGCGTGCGGGCCTCGTTCTCCGCAGCAAAAGACAGCATCACCGCCTCGCAGAGTTCAGCAAAGATATATTCTTCCGTTAGCCTGGTGACGAGGAGTTGCGGCGGCAGGGTGATCAGGGGCGGCGTGTCCTTCCGGACGAGCTGAAATCGGGCATAGTCGAAAGGAACGAGCCTTTTGGAAAACACCCGGAATCCGTCTGATGTTTCCGGTGCGGCGTGAACAATGGTCACATAGCCGATCCGCCCCGACTGGAGCCGGTCGTAGAGAGCTTCGACGATACGATTGGCGAGATCTTCCATCTGCGCCACATGCATGATCATCGCGGCCGACCAATCGACCGTCACCGAGCGCGCATTAGCGATCATCAAGCCGCGATCGCCGACAAGCAGCAGCTCCACACGGTGCTCCGGTTCCGCGCCCGCAAGCTGCGCAATCGCATCAAGAACATGCTCGTTGAAGGCGCCGGCGAAACCTTGTTCCGCGCAAAGCGCGACAATGGCGTGGCCGCTCGACGCAGTCTCCGCAATGGGCGCTGGAGACGCCGCCGGTAACAGAGCGAGAGCTTCGCCGATGGCGGTGGCGATCGCCGCCGAATAGGCGCGGATGCCATCGATATGGTGACGTGCTTCGCGCGAACGCGCGGCCGCGATACCGCGCATGGCAGTTACGACCGCCGCAAGCTGATGTACCGATCCGATACGTGCCTCGACGTCGCTCAGCCGCTCAGTCATGATCCACCTCCGGCGTCCGGCGATGCTCCCCGCAACATTGTCTCCATCAGCGACCGCACGGCCGCAACCAGGCGATTTCGGAGTGTTTCATCCGAAGTCCCGCCTTTGGCGATGGCATCCAGGCAATCACGGGCGTTCGTATCGAGAAATGGCGTTATGCCAGCTCGCATGGCAGCAATGTCTTCCAGCGGTAAAGCATCGAGAACGCCGGCGCCGAGGGCGGCAAGCAGCGCGATCTGATCGACCGTTCGCAGCGCGGCGAAACGAGGCTGCGCCAGAAGCGCGCGAATACGCTCGCCCCGCGCAATCTGCGTCTTAATGCGCCCGTCGGACATACCGCCGAAGCGAGTGAACATCTCAAGCTCGAGGAATTGCGAATAGTCGAGGCGTATCCGTCCCGCAACATCGCGCAATGCCGGATGCTGCGCCTTGCCGCCGATACGGCTGACACTCAGGCCAACATCCACCGCCGGTCGCTGATTTGCGGCAAACAGCCGGGAATCCAGAACGATCTGACCGTCGGTGATCGAGATCAGATTGGTCGGAATATAAGCGGACATGTTGCCAGCATCGGTTTCCGCGATCGGCAGGACGGTCAATGAACCGCCGCCGAACGCTGGAGAGAGCTTGGCTGCGCGCTCGAGCAGGCGGGCATGGAGATAGAAAATATCGCCCGGATAGGCTTCGCGCCCCGGCGGCTCACGCGTCAACAGCGCCAATTCGCGGTGGGTTGCAGCATGCTTGCTGAGGTCGTCGATCACCACCAGCGCGTGGCCGCCGCGGTCGCGAAAATATTCCGCGACGGTCATCGCAGTAAACGGCGCGATCCATTGCATCCCAGCCGGAGCAGCCGAGGAAGCGACGATGAAAATGCATCGTTCAGGTGCGCCATGCTGCCGCACCGCTTCGATGACCCGCTCTACCGCCGTCGTCCGCTGCCCGATGGCAACGTAGATGCAAACGATGTCAGAGTTTCTTTGGTTGATGATCGTATCGACAGCTATCGCCGTCTTGCCGGTCGCGTGATCGCCGATAATCAGTTCGCGCTGGCCGCGGCCGAGCGCAAAAAGAGCGTCGACCACCAAGATACCGGTTTCGACCGGCTGGGAGACGAGGTCGCGGTCGATGATCGCCGGCGCCGGCCGCTCGACCGGATGGTATGCCTCGGCCAGGACCGGCGCACCGCCATCGAGTGGACGGCCAAGCGGATCAATAATCCGGCCGAGCAGACTCGGGCCTACCGGCACTTGCACCACGCCGCCCGTGCCGGTGACGCGTGATCCGGCTTCGATGCCCACGCTTTCATCAAGCAGGACTGCACCGATCGAATCGGCGTCGAGCGTCAGTGCGAAACCGGTACCGCCGCCCTCGAAATTCAGGAGCTCGTTCAACCGCGCATCGGGAAGACCTGATATCCGCGCAATGCCGTCCGCAATCTGTTCGACACGACCAATCGCCTGTCCCTCGGGGGCGAGTTTGGTTTTCGCCACGACATCGCGGCTGCGCGCCAGCCAGTTCGTTGCTTCACTGTCGGTCATTGTCATGACGGGTCAACTCCGTGGCGATACGGTCGAGATCAGCCCGAAAGCTGTTGCGGATGCGCGCGTAGGGCGTGTCGATCTCCAGGCCGGCGATGAGGTTTGGATCGACGACGACGTGGACTTCGACGGCTCGCCCCAAGGTCTCGCTCAGTTTCTTGCTGCATAGTTGTATCTCGTCCGCCTTGAGCTCGCGCGCGGCCCTCAACGGAAGGACAGTTCCGAGCGCTGCACGGCTTTCTGCCGGTAGAGCTGCGACGGCTTCCGCTATTCCGTCTATGAACCCGGTTATTCGCGCTTCATCGGGCAAACGATCGAACAATTTCCTGGTGATCTCGATGGCGAGACCATTAGCCTCGACGGCATAGGCGGCCGCCGCACTTTGCCGCGCCTGTTCGCGTGCCACGGCAGCTTCGGCGCGAAGCCGTTCTGCCTCGGCATGAGCGTCGGCAAGCAAGGCCGCCTTTGCCGTCTCCGCTTCAGCGGCAACCGCCTTCAGGGCGTCGCCGCGGGAGGCTGCGAGCCGTGCAACCTCCGCCGCCGCCTCATTGCGCTCACCAACTGCCCGCCGCTTTGCCGCATCAGCCTCGTCAAGCAGCTGTTTGATCGCCTGCTGCCGCGTTTCGATCATCGCCGTAACAGGCTGCAACAGAAAGCGCTTCAACAGCCAGATGAGGACGAGGACGTTGACCGTCTGCAGCCCAAGTGTCCACCAGTCGATGTGCATGGCGGCGGACCTATCCGATGAATGGATTCGCAAAGAGGACAAGCAGCGCGATCACCAGGCAATAGATCGCCATGGTTTCGATCATGGCTAGACCGACGAAAAGCGTTCGCGACAGTGTACCTGCCGCTTCCGGCTGACGGGCGATGGCGTCCATGGCGGCGGCGACCGCCCGCCCTTCAGCCAATGCCGGTCCAATTGCACCGAAGGAAACGGCGATGGCGGCTGCAACAATGCTAACAATGCCAATAAGATTCATGGGATTTCCTGTTCCTTGGGCTGGGGATCGGGGGAGGGTTGCGGACGTTCGCCAACGGCAGCGCCGATGAAGACGGTCGCAAGCACTGCGAAAATATAGGCCTGAACGGCACCGGTCAGCAGATCGAGCGCCATCAAAGGAATCGGCAACAGCAGACCGGCGAGCGACAGCACGATGCCAATTACAAAAACGCCGCTCATGACGTTGCCGAAGAGCCGAACGATCAGCGAAAAGCTGCGGGTGACCTGCTCCACCACATTGAGCGGGATCATCACCCAGCTCGGTTCGGCAAAGGTCTTGAGATAGCCTCGAAGACCCCGCGCGTTCACCCCGTAGCCGATCGTTGCCACAAAGACGATCAGCGCCAGGGCTGCGTCGGTTTCCAGATGTGCGGTTGGCGGCTCGATGCCGGGAACCAAAGACGACCAGTTCGCGATGAGCACATAGATGAAGATCGAACCGATCAACGGGCGATAAGGTCGCGGATCAACCTGCATGGTATCGCGGATCTGGCCGTCGATCGCTTCGACAATCATTTCCAACACGGCCTGGGTTTTGGACGGGACGAGCGTCAAGTTCCGCGTTGCTGCGAAACACAGCGCGGCAAGCAGGATCATGATCGCCCAGGTGACGACGACCGGTTCGGTGACCGGCAAGGGTCCCAACGAAAAAAGCGGCTCAAGCGTCAGTGGCGATTTCATCTGATGATCCTGACATGCCTCAAGACAAGGCCGCGCCCGACCAGGACGCCAACCGACGCGGCAAACAGGACCGGCGCACCAAGCTTAGCGAGACCATAGAGAACGACGAGAAGAACGGCGAAACGCAGGACATGCAGCATGACAGCCTTTGCCGAGGCCCCGCCGGTCAGAGCCTGGACGTTCCACCAGAGCGCGCCGAAATGCAGTAAGCCGAGCAGCGCGCCGAGCACAAACCCGAAAAGGATTTTTGCCGCCAAATCCAAATGAACGATATAAGTAAAAATCCCGATCATGAGCGATGCATCCATTTCCACGCGGACCAGAAACCAAAGATCGCGCCAATCATGATCAACGGCGCGGTAAAGAAGATGCCGGTGGCAAAAATGCGATCCAGCCAGCGGCCGAGGGCGAGCGCGACCAAGGTCGGAACGACGATCGTCCAGCCGAGAATGCCGATCTGGCCAAGACGCGCACCAAGCGACGGCTCGGGATTGGCATTGCCCTGTTTTTCACGTTCGGCGGCACGCCTGGCTGCCTTTGCCAGCCCGTCACCGGCTTTCGGGTCGGGAGGGAGGGTCACGGCGCATCCCCTTTTGACAGAAAGGCATCGATGTCTTTCGCACCACCTGGACGCAGGTAGCGCATCAGCTGGCGCACGGCATTGGCATGCAGGCGCGTTTGCTCCACGCGCGCGACACGGTCTGCGTCGGCAAGAGCCGCACGCATCTCTCGGACATCCGCATCCAGCACCATCAGATCATCGCCAATAATGGCTTGCCGGCAGGCAATGTTGACACGCCGACCATCAACAAGCGTCAGAACACCGCCACCCAGCGCGCAATAATGCGCTGTGCCATTGTCATCGCGCCACCGGACGACGGAAGCCCGCAGCACCGTCAGGAAATCTGTGTGGCCGGGCAGGATGCCGAAACTACCGCCCTCATCTTCGGCGCGGACAGATTGGACAGCGTCGACGTCAGCCAGAACAGCCGACGGCGTCGTGATCGTCAGGTGCAGAGCCGGGCTCATGACGCGGCCCCTCCCGTCCTCGCCGGTTTGTCGGCCGCGCGTGCAATCTCCTCCTTTTCGCGCCCCTCTTCGAGCGTTCCGATCATGTATAGCGAGCTTTCCTGCCAATCGTCGCAGCCGCCCGACAGGATGGTCTTGCACCCGGCTATGGTGTCGGCGACCTTTACTGAGCGACCGGGAACCCCGCTGAATGCTTCCGTCACGACAAAGGGCTGCGTCAGAAAGCGTTGCAGACGCCGGGCGCGTCCAACAATTTGCCTGTCTTCACTGCCGAGCTCCTCGACGCCGAGCAGCGAAATGACATCCTGAAGTTCACGATAATGCTCGATGATGCGCCGAACTTCCATCGCCACCCGGGCGTGCTCTTCGCCGACGACCAGCGGGTCAAGCAGGATCGACGAAGATGCAATCGGATCGACGGCCGGGTACATGCCTTCGGCGGCCATCGACCGCGACAGAACGACCATGCTGTCGACATGCGCGGCAATCGTCGTCACCGCCGGGTCGGTGAAATCGTCGGCCGGCACGTAGACCGCTTCGATCGCCGTGATCGAGGCATCGCCGACGGAGACAATTCTTTCCTGCAGGGCCGCGACCTCGCTCGCAAGCGTCGGCTGATAGCCCACCCGCGAGGGCAGCCGTCCCAAGAGCCCAGAGACTTCCGCCCCCGCCTGGACGAAACGAAAGACATTGTCCATCAAAAGCAGGACGTTCTGGTGACGCTCGTCGCGGAAATATTCAGCAATCGTCAGCGCGGTCATCGGCACGCGCCAGCGCGCGCCCGGCGGCTCGTTCATCTGGCCATAGACGAGGGCAGTCCGCCCCAAAACGCCCGAGCCTGTCATGTCGAGCAGCATTTCATGGCCTTCGCGCGAGCGCTCGCCGATACCGGCGAAGACGGAAATGCCCTGATAACGTTCCACCATGGCATGGATGAGCTCCATGACCAGAACCGTCTTGCCGACCCCTGCCCCGCCGAACATGGCCGCCTTGCCGCCTTGTGCCAAGGGCGCCAGAAGATCGATGACCTTGATACCTGTCGCAAAGAGATCCGAAGTTCCGGTCTGGACCGACAGTGGCGGCGGCACGCGATGGATACTCCGGCGCGGGACATCGGCCGCCAGCTCACCGGCGCCATCTCCGATGCGACCTGCAACATCCAGCAGCCTGCCCAGCACAGCGTCGCCCACCGGCACACTGACGGCGCCGTCGGCGCGCCTGACCTTGTTGCCACGTTTCAATCCCGCGGTCGCCTGCAGCGCGATCGCGCGAACCGTCTGCGGATCGACATGCGCCTGAACCTCGGCCAGCAATGGCTCACGTCCGTCCTCTTCGACGAAAAGTGCCTCCTCAATCGCCGGCAGGTCACCCTCTTTGAAGACGATATCGATCACCGCGCCGCGAATGGCGACGACTTTGCCGCTGGCAAGCTCTGCAATGTCCATGGCTGTCAGCCTCTTCGATACTTCTTTTTGACAAGAAAGCATCGGTGAAGCATTCGCGCTTTGACATTCGTCACTTGCAGGTACGTCGACCGGCAAAAGATCCTGGATAGGTTCGGCTAAGCCAGCATCCGCCCCGTTTCGCGCAATGAACTATGCCATTTGAGAGCCTCCTCGAGGAGGTGCGGCGTCTGTCCGCCCCGTGCAAGGGCTCTTCTGTAGTAATCGGACAAGGCTTCGCGGTAGGTTGGATGCACACAATTGGCGATGATTGTGGTGGCGCGTTCACGCGGCGCGAGACCACGAAGGTCTGCCAGCCCGATTTCCGTCACCAGTATGTCGACGTCGTGTTCGGTATGGTCCACATGGCTGACCATGGGCACGACCCTTGAAATCGCGCCGTTCTTTGCCGTCGATTTCGTGACGAAGATGGACATATAGGCATTGCGGGCAAAATCGCCGGAACCGCCGATACCGTTCATCATGTGGGTTCCACCGACATGGGTCGAATTGACATTGCCGTAGATGTCGAACTCCAGCGCGGTGTTGATACCGATAATCCCGAGGCGACGAATGACTTCCGGATGATTGCTGATCTCCTGCGGGCGCAGGATCAGCCGCGACTTATACGCTACGATATCCGGAATGACCTTGCGATACTTGTCCGCCGACAAGGTCATTGAGGAACCGGATGCAAATATGAGCTTTCCGGCGTCAATCAGATCGAAGGTCGAATCCTGAAGAACCTCGGAATACATTGTCAGATCGTGAAACGGCGTATCGATGAAACCATGGAGTACGGCATTTGCGATCGTGCCGATGCCGGCCTGAAGCGGCAACAGGCTTCGGCTCAGGCGCCCGAGTTTGACCTCATGCATCAGGAACTCCGCCAGATGCCCGGCAATCGCCTGCGTTTCGGCGTCCGGAGGCTGAATGGTCGAAGAACTGTCACTGTTGTGCGTGACAACAACCGCCGCGATCTTCTCTGGAAGAATCGGGATGAAAGGGACGCCGATGCGGCTGTCGGGTGCCATGACGGGAATTGCCTCGCGGCTTGGCCGGCGCGTCGGGATATAGATGTCGTGCAGCCCTTCCAATTCCTGTGGCTGCGACTGATTGATTTCGACGATCACCTTTTCCGCCAGAATAGCGAAGCTTGCCGAATTGCCGACCGATGTTGTCGGAATGATCCCGCCTTCTTCGGTGATGGCCGTCGCCTCGATCACGGCAATATCGACCGGCGCAATCTGACGGCTGCGAAGAAGTTCCACCGTCTCGGACAGATGCTGATCGATGAACATGACTTCACCGGCATTGATCGCGTTTCGCAGAACCGGATCGGACTGAAAAGGCAGACGACGGGCAAGCACATGCGCCTCGACCAGGGCCCCGTCGAGATTGTTCCCCAGCGACGCGCCGGTCATCAGTGTGATCTGCAGCGGCTCGTCCTTGGCGCGTTTCGCAAGTGCCATGGGCACAGCCTTTGCCTCGCCCGCGCGCGTAAAACCGCTCATGCCGATGGTCATTCGGTCCTTGATCAGCCGGGCAGCATCGTCCGCGCTGACAATGCGCTCGAGCAGCTCCCTGTTTCTTATGCGCTCGCGAAACATGGCGATCCTTCCTTAGGTCATGGATATCAAGAACAGGAGCGAGTTTTGCGACATGCGCAGCATCTCGGTCCCTTGGGGTGAAATGCGACAAGAAGCCCGTGCATTCTATCTCTAAGCCTAAGCGAGAGAAACGACGCCGCATTGATTTCCGTCAAATGAGCGGCGCTTCGGCGGGAGAGAGCGATGCTCCGGAATCCACCCTCAGCGGACGGTCAGGCTAATGCGCTGAACCCGAAATAGGCAGCAGCGGCGAATGCGAGTGCCGTCACCGTTGTCACGCTCAATGCTGTAGCATAGGCGCGACTTCCGAACAGGATGGCCAGCACCATCTTCATCGTCAGATTGGCGGCTGCGGCCAGAGAGATCGCGATCGTCGCAACCTCCGTCGTCAGCGCCGAGCCCGCCATGCGCGCCGTCGATAGAGTGATGGCATCAAGATCGGCAAGTCCCGAAAGCAGCGCCACGACAAAGATGGCCGACAGCCCAATCTGGTCGATCGTGAATTTCGATACAAAGCTTATGGCGCCGAGAAATGCTCCGAAGCGCAGGACCGTGAGCAATTCAAACGGATTATCCGGATTGATGTCCGTTGCCTTGTCGTCAGCTTTCGCACCCTTAAGCATCAGGAAGGTCGCCGAAAGAAAGACGAGAATAACGGGAACGAACGCGACAGCTAGTTTGGGAACGATCACAGGTGCCAATATGCCGCTGATGACCAGGGCCCGTCCGATGGACATTGCTCCGGCGATCGACGCGCCGGCAACGAGGCTGTGGGTTGCCGGAGCGTTATCGGACGATAGACGTGCAAAAGACAAGGTGACAGCGGTTGACGAAATGAACCCGCCGGCGGCGCCGCTAAAAAGGATTCCATGTTTTGGTCCGGCAATGCGGATCGCCAGATAACCGACATAGGAGATGGCGGCAATCATGATCGTCAGCAGCCAAAGCTGGAACGGATTGATGGCATTCCAGGGGTCGATCGTTCTGTCGGGCAGGAGCGGCAGCGCAACGAGCGTCATGGCAAGCAGCACGAGTGCAGCCCTTAGTTCCAGCCAGGTCAGGTTTCGCAGGAATCCATGCAGGCTGTGACGAGCAGCCAGCAGGGCGGTTACCGCGACGCCGCCAGCCGCAGCGATCGTCATGTCGGAAACCGTCGCAACGACCCCGAGGGCGAAGACGGCAAGAGCCGCTATGACGCTGGTGACGCTGTAGTCTTCCTCCCGCTCGGCCTCGTATCTGCTGAAAACGATAAATGCGATACCGAACACAGCGAACACGGCGGTCGGCAGGATCGGTCCTAGCTTGACCTGCAGGAAACCCGCCAAGCCGCCGAGAAAGCCGGACAGACCGAAGGTGCGAATACCGGCCGTTCTTTTACCTGGTGCCGTCTCGCGCTCCTGCCAGCCGCGCTCGACCCCGACCAGGATGCCGATGGCAAGAGCGAGACTGAGACGCTGAAACGCTTCGATGATATCCATTTTATGACAATAATGACGAGTGACCGCCCAAGCAATCTGGACAGCCAGATTCCACTGTCAGATGCTTCATTGACTGCTGAGAAGTGACTTGCGAAAACGTAACGTGGCCATGGCGAAGAACGCCGCTCCGATACCGAAAAGCGCCAGCATTTGCGGCCACATGATCGCAAATCCGGCTCCCCGATAAAGCACGGCCTGCGATAAAGCGACGAAATGTGTCGATGGCGAAAGCTGCATCACATTCTGCAACCAGCCGGGCATGCTCTCCATGGGTGTCGTGCTTCCGGACAAAAGGTTCATAATGATGAGAACCGGCATCACGATCAGTCCGAACTGCGCCATCGAGGTCGAAACGGTGGCAATCAAGATGCCGAGTGACGTCACCGAAAACTGATAGACAACGGCCGCGGCTACAAAAAGGCCAATAGATCCCGCGACAGGCACACCGAGCAGGCGCTCCACGACGACGATGAGCGATAAGATCGCCGCGACGACGATGACGAGACCATTCGCCCATATTTTTGCGAGCATGATCTCGATCGGGCTGACAGGCATGACGAGCAGGTGCTCGATCGTTCCGTGTTCACGCTCGCGGATCAGCGCCGCGCCCGTCAGAATAATTGAGAGCATGGTGATATTGTTGATCACCTGCATCACGGCTGTGAACCATTCAGATTTGAGGTTGGGGTTGAACTTCGCCCGTACGACAAGATTGATCGGTTGTGTCTGATCGGCACCAGGCACCGCAGTCAGCACCTCCTGCAGGATGATATTCTGGATATAGGAGGCTCCGTTGCCGGCCTGCGACATCGCGGTCGCGTCGACATCGATCTGGACCGACGGATGGCGCCCGGCAATCACGTCCTGCTCGAATTTGGGCGGTATCTCGACAACAAAAACGAAGCGGCCAGCGTCCATTACAGCATCGATCTCGTCGGCATCGATCAATTCCGGAGTCTTGAAAAAGGGCTGCAGCAAAGCATCGCGCAATCGTGCCGATAGCATCGAACGGTCCTCATCGACGATCGCCACCGCAGCGTTCTCGACCTCGAATTTCGCACCCGATGCCACAGCATAGATGGCGAAGGTAAACGTGTAGACGATCAGCACGACCAGGACGGGATCCGCCTTGAGGCTGTAGAGCTCCTTGATGCCGAGGCGAAGGATCCGGGAAAGACGGGCAATCATATCACGCACCCCTCTTTCGCAGCGAAATGATCGCAGCCGCGATAAAGCCAAGTCCAAAGAGGCCGATCACCAGCATATCGAGCCAGAGATCGGCAAAACCGAGCCCCTTTGCAACGACGCCGACGCTGACCGGCTGATACCATGCCGACGGGAAGGCAAGCCCCATCAGTCGCGCGCCCCCCGAAAGCGAGGAGACCGGGACGAGCAGCCCGGAAAAATTCACTGCCGGAATAATGGCGATGATGGCGGTTGCAAAAATCGCCGCGACCTGACTGCGGACAAAGCTCGATATGAACAGGCCGAAGCCGGTCGTAGCGAAAACATAGAGCAGCGACCCGACAGCGAAGGTCAGAAGGGAGCCTTTAATCGGCACTCCGAAGACGAAACGAGTCATCAGCGCCAGAAGAATGAAACTCAGGAAGGCGATCGCGACGTAAGGTAACTGCTTGCCAAGCAGGAATTCCACCTTCGTGACGGGCGTCGACTGGAAGTTGGCGATAGATCCGGTCTCTTTCTCCTTGACGACGCCAAGCGCCGTCATGATGGCGGGAATGAGCACCAGCATGAGCACGATGACACTTGGCACAATGGCATTGGCGCTTTTGAAGGCCTGATTGTAACGAAAGCGGCTTTCAATATCGATCGGATAGGTCGATGTCGCGCGACCGCTTTGGCGGGCGGCATTATCCGTCACGTAGCTCGTGGCGAGTCCCGAGACATAGCCGCGCGCCGTCTCTGCTCGGAACGGCATGGCGCCGTCCAGCCAGACCGAAACTTCCGGGCGGGTCTGACGTAGGAGATCCTTGCCGAAATCGGTCGGAATCTCAATCGCCAGCTTCAATTCGCCGCTTTTGAGACGAGTCTCGAGGTCATCGATGGAAGACACTGGCGGTTGCTCATCAAAATAGCGCGAACCCTGGAAGCTCTCCAGAAGTTGCCTGCTTTGAGCCGACTGATCCTGATCAAAGACCGCAAAGGGCAGACGCTCCACGTCGAAGGAGATGCCGTAACCGAAGGTCAGGAGGAGGATTGCGGGACCTAGAAATGCGAAGGCCAGACGCGTGGGGTCGCGGCGTATTTCCAGGGTCTCGCGCCACGCATAGGCCCACAAGCGGCGGAGATCGAAGATGCCGGGCCTTGAGACGTCGGCAGCCTTCGCCGCAGCTGCAATTGCCGGCGTGTCGTCCCGTCCCGTCCCCGCCTCGGTGAGCACGTCGATGAACACATCCTCCAGAGCCTCGCGACCACGCTGCTTCTTCAGCTCCGCAGGACTGCCGACGGCGAGCACCTTGCCCTCATGCATCATGGAAATACGATCGCAACGCTCGGCTTCGTTCATGAAATGCGTGGACAGGAAGATCGTTACACCATCCTTGCGTGACAGGGTCAGGAGCGAACGCCAGAAACTGTCGCGAGCAACCGGATCGACCCCGGATGTCGGTTCGTCCAGGATTAATATCTCTGGCCGATGGATGACCGCCGTCGCCAATTGCAGGCGCTGTCGCATGCCGAGCGGCAGGCTCTCTGGGCGACTATCGGCGACGGCTGCAAGTTCGAAGTCGGCAAGCATTTCGTCGACTCGAGCTGTCACCCGCTCCGGCGAAAGGCCGAACAACTGTGCATGCAGGACCAGGTTCTGGCGAACCGAGAGTTCGCCATAAAGAGAAAATGCTTGAGACATGTAGCCGACACGGCGGCGGGTTTCCAAATCTCCGGCTTTGAGCAGCTGACCGAAGAGACGCGCCTCCCCTTCGCTCGCGGGAAGCAAACCCGTCAGCATCTTCATGGTGGTACTTTTGCCACTGCCATTCGAGCCGAGAAAACCGAAGATCTCGCCCTTTCCGATACGAAAACTCACGTGATCGACCGCCGTGAAGTCACCAAAGCGTCTGGTAAGACCCTCAGCCTCTATCGCGGGTACGCCATCTCCCACAGGGCGCGGGATAGCGACAGGTGGCACATCGGCTCTGCGCATCTCCTCCGGCAAGAGTGCAACAAAGGCGCCTTCCAGGGAGGATTGTCCTGTGCTCCGCTTGATCTCCGCGGGGCTCCCGGTCGCGATGATCCGGCCGGCGTACATAGCAGTAAGCCAATCGAAACGTTCGGCTTCTTCCATGTAGGCGGTGGCGACGATGACGCTCATTCCCGGCCGCCTGGCCCGCATGAGTGCGATCAACTCCCAGAATTGCCGACGCGACAGCGGGTCGATGCCCGTCGTCGGCTCATCGAGAATAAGAATATCCGGATCATGAATAAGAGCAGCGCAAATACCGAGCTTCTGCTTCATGCCGCCTGACAGCTTGCCGGCGGGGCGATCCCGAAACTGGGCAAGCCCGGTGATTTTCAGCAGTTCGTCCATGTGTTCCCGGCGCTCATTGCGATCCATTGCAAAGAGGCGGCCGAAGAAATCGAGATTTTCCGCAACGCTCAGCGTTGGATAAAGATTGCGGCCGAGACCCTGGGGCATATAGGCAATGCGGGCACCGACGAGACGGCGCTGATGCACATCGGACAGGTCGCCGTCGAGGACGTGGATGTTCCCCTCTTGCAGCCTTGTTACACCGGCAGCGAGCGCGAGCAGCGTCGACTTTCCAACGCCGTCCGGGCCAATGACGCCTGCCATGCAGCCGGCCGGAATAACGAGGTCGACCCGGTCGAGCGCCAGTTTTTTTCCATAGCTATGTGTGACGCCGGCGAGGCGGACAACGGCGCCCATCATTGGGGCAACTTCACGGCAAGTTGCGGCGGCCAGGCTGTGGCGGGATCGGTGCGCACGTAACCCACGCCGCGAACCCCCGTCTTCACCCGCGTTTCGTACTGTTTCAGCAAATCGGAGGCGATACGAAGTTTGACACGGAACATCAGTTTCTCGCGTTCGTCCTCGGTCTCGACCGTTTTCGGCGTGAACTGCGCCTCCGCGGCGACGAAGGAGATGGTCGCGGGCACGACATAGTCGGGTGCTGGATCGAGAATAATGCGTGCCTCATCGCCAAAAGCGAGGCGCCCAGCGACCCGTGCCGGCAGAAAAACCGTCATGTAGACATCAGACAGATCAAGCAGCGTCGCCACCGGCGCCCCGGCTGCCACCACTTCGCCCGACTGCACCAGCTTGTATTCGACGCGCCCTCGCCTGGGTGCCTTTAAGATTGCATCGTCGAGCTGCGAGCGGATGCGCGCCACGTCGGCGCGGGCGGCATCAAGGGCAGCTTGAGCCTCGTCGCGGCTTGCAAGCGCGGCACGAGAGGCGGCCTCGGCAACGGCGAGCTGGCTGCGACGCAGGTCGAGTTGTTGCCGTGTGCCGCTGCCGGTGGCGCTGAGATCAGAGGCTCGGTCGAGTTCCTGATGCGCGAGCGTGAGTTCGCTCCCACGCTGTGCGATGGTTGCCTCCGCGCTCGCCACGCCGGTTTCGGAACGCCGAACTTCCGCCTCCGCACCCGAAAGCTGCGCGTCGAGATCGGACGTGTCCATGCGCGCAATGACAGCGCCGGCATCGACTATTTGTCCCTCCTCGACAAGAACATCGGCGACACGACCAGCGAATTTCGCGGAAACCAGAATCTGCTGCGCCTCGATGCGGCCGTTCGACGCCGCAATGCCGGCCGGCTGTTCGCTGCCGCGCAACTTGTTCCAGAGCTCTTGCACGTGATCGCTCAACGTCGTTGCGTCGCGCGCAACGGCGTCGTGACTTCCTGCATTTAGGCTCAGGATCGCAACTGCGGCGAAAAGAAGAGGGACATGGGATTTGTACAAGAACCGGCTCCCGAAGAACGAATTGAATGGCTGCTGCCGGCGTGGCGAACCACTCCGGCGCTGCGTTCACTATTCGCAGGTGGGGGTTCCTCATCATTGATGTAGGTCATGTGCAGAGCGCAAACCTCGCCGTCACTCGAAGCATCATTCGATCCGACGGATGAAATGGAGATTTTCCACCCTCCGAGGGGAAACTTCGGTCGGCGGGAAACGACAGAAAAGCCGAGGGCTTTTACGTCCCTCGGCCAATCTTTCAGCCAATTTGTCAGATCTCGTTTTATTTATGCGTGCGCTTCAATGATCACCTTGAGGGCCTGCGTACCAGCGGCATTACCGAAGGTCTCATAGGCCTCCAGGATCTGATCCAGCCCAAAGCGGTGTGTGATGAGTTGCTTCGGGTTGATCTTTCCCGATTGCACCGTCTTCAGGAGCATCGGCGTTGTGACCGTATCCACCAGCCGTGTCGTGATCGCGATGTTCTGGGACCAGAGCCGCTCCAGATGCAGATCGACCTTTGCGCCGTGCACGCCGACATTGGCGATCGTCCCACCCGGCGCGACGATATCCTGGCAGACCTGGAATGTCGCCGGAATGCCGACGGCCTCGATCGCGGCGTCGACACCGCGCCCTTCCGTCAATGCCATCACCTGCTGCGCAGCCGCTTCACCACTGCCGCTGACAGTCTTGGTGGCGCCGAATTGCTTGGCGACCTCAAGCCGGTGGTCGTCGAGATCGATCATGATTATCTCTGCCGGTGAATAGAACTGTGCCGTGAGAAGTGCCGCCAACCCCACCGGTCCGGCACCGACGATGGCGACGGATCCGCCCGGTTGAACCTTGCCATTAAGAACGCCGCACTCGAAACCTGTCGGCAGGATATCGCTCAGCATCACCAGCGCTTCCTCGTCCGCGCCCTGCGGAATGGGATAGAGGCTGGTATCGGCATGCGGGATGCGGACGTATTCGGCCTGCGTTCCATCGATCGTGTTGCCGAGAATCCAACCGCCGGTGGTGCAATGGGAATACATACCCTTCCGGCAATATTCACATTTCCCACATGAGGAAATGCAAGAAATCAGTACATGATCGCCCTTCTTGAACTGCGTGACTGCATCGCCCGTTTGCTCCACGATGCCGACGCCTTCATGCCCCAGAATTCGACCCGGGGTGCAAGTGGGCACGTCGCCCTTGAGAATATGAAGGTCAGTGCCGCAAATGGTCGTGCGCGTGACTTTGACGATGGCATCAGTCGCCGTGCTGATCTCAGGCATTGGGCGCTCCTCGAGCACTTTTTGCCCCGGACCCAAGTAAACGAGAGCTTTCATGATGGTTCTCCAATGAAAGAACACAAGGACAAAAAACGCTTGTTTTGCGTGGCTTTCCCTGGGTTCGGTTATGACTTGATCGGTGTTTTGGCCGATCGGCTAAATCTTCCGCGTTCGCTGGACGGGGCTTTGCCGCCCTGCGGTCTTGAACCATTCTCCAATTCGTGACCCTAACGCCGATCGGCTTTTCGGCTTCGGTCACAGAGTGGCGTTCGGCTCCCGGCTTCCCATTCTCCTGAAAGAGCGCAGCCCAGCCTTGCCGGGCTCGCTAAACCGTCATCAGGACAGCCGGGATGTCGTCGACGATGCACCTTCCTCACTGTTTGCGCCGCGCCGCTCGTAGGGGCGCTGGTCACGCAGGATCTGGAAGGCGATCGTCAAAAGTTTGCGCGCCATCGCGACGCGCGCTTTATTCGTTCCTCGGAACTTCAGATGTTCGTACTGAGCCCGAAGCTGCGGGTCGGTGGCGACGGCCGGCGCGACCGCCTCGACAAAAGCCCAGCGCAACCACTTGTTGCCCTGCTTGATGATCTTACCGTGATAGGTCTTGCCGCCGGAGGAATAGGTCGAGGGCACCAGGCCGGCATAGGCGGCAAGCTTCTTCGGGTTGCGGAAGCGGGAGATGTCGTCGATCTCGGCGTCGATCAGCCGGGCGAAGAACTCCCCAATACCGGGGATGGTCTTGAGCAGCTTCACATTGCTGTTGGTCTTCGTCATCGCTCGGATCGTCGCTTCAGACTGTTTGATCCGCCCGTCGATGTCGCCGATGAACTCCAGCCCCCGGTTGATCTGAATGCGGTCGATCTCCGACACATTGAGCGCGGCAAGTTGCTGACGCCCGGCCTTGCCGAACAGGTCGCCCAGCTTCTTCAGCTGGGCTATCTGCTCCGGGTAACGGTCGAACACCGTGACGATGCGGTTCTTGGTCATCGTCCGCAACCGCACGTAAAACATCCGCTCACGCAGCGCCACGCGAAGCTCCCGTGATTTCTCGCTCGGCGCCCAGGCTTCCGGCACCAGGTCGGCGCGCAGCAGGTGCGCCAGCACCGTCGCGTCGATCTTGTCCGTCTTGATCTTCGCATCGGCGATCGCCTTCACCTTCAGCGGATGCGCCAGGACAACATCGTCGCAGATATCGTCGAGCCAGTCATACATCACCATCCAGTTACGGGTGGCTTCCACCACCGCATGGCTGTTCTCCCGATACCGCTCCAGGAACGAGCCGAGCGACTGACGATCGTTCTTCACTCGACCGGATCGCAACGTCTTCCCCGCCCCATCCTGCACGACCAGGTGGCTGTAGCTTTTGTGGTAATCCACCCCAATGTGATAATCATAAGGTGCAGTCACGCTTTGCTCTCCTTCACTGAGTTCGCGAAAACCCACCAAAGGTAAGCCAAACGGCGCAAAGCGTGACTGTCCTAAGATCATCTGCATCTCAGAAATCCGTTCTCTCGATGGGAGCGGCCTCTTTCATGCCACCTCCTGTGATGGCCGCTCTTTTATCGATGTTGGTTGCACGTTAGGATGCGGCGGGCTGAGGATCATTGATGTGAGTCAAAGCTAATCTTGACGTGTTTGCTTCCGCCCTGCATTCAATCGCTGTTTGAGCGGCCGGACGACCAAGCCTCGAGAAAGGCAGTAGTCCCCTCCATCCGCAGGAGCGATCATTCATGAAGAAGAGCGCCGGCATCCTGATGTACAGAAGGGTGGAGAGCGAGGTCCTCGTGTTACTCGTTCATCCCGGCGGTCCCTTCTGGCGCAAGCGTGACGAAGGAGCATGGTCCATTCCCAAAGGCGAATATCAAGAGG
Source organism: Rhizobium jaguaris (assembly GCF_003627755.1). NCBI lineage: Bacteria > Pseudomonadati > Pseudomonadota > Alphaproteobacteria > Hyphomicrobiales > Rhizobiaceae > Martinezella > Martinezella jaguaris. Next base: position 2,469,093 of record NZ_CP032695.1, read on the forward strand.
ACGAACCGGCCGAGACGGCCGCCCTGCGCGAATTCGCCGAGGAGATGGGCAGTGTCCCCGAGGGTAAGCTGCAGCCGTTGGGCGAACTGCGTCAGAAGGGCGGAAAACACGTGACCGGCTTCGCCCTCGAAGGCGAATTCGACACGTCTGCGCTCGCCAGCAATCTGTTCGAAATCGAATGGCCGCCTAGGAGCGGGCGCCTTCAATCATTCCCCGAGGTTGACCGCGCCGAATGGTTTGCCCTTTCCGACGCCCGCCGGAAGATCATCGACGGCCAACTTCCCTTTTTGGAGCGTCTCCAAACTCTTTATCTTCCAACCATACAAGACACCAATACCCCCGCAGACTGAAGATCATGCTGTCTCCCTGCGACGGCAACGAGCCGATGCCCACCTCCTTGAAAAACTCGTCGACGGCAGAAGTGCGTGAGCTATAGTTGGTCTCTGGAGTGCCATTCCCATTGATATTGCGTTTTCGGTCTTATGTAGCAAATGCCACCAATGACAACTTTCGGCCCCACGCGGTAATCGGCGCGTGCCTGACCAAACTCCTTCCGTCTTCAGAACGACTTGACACTCAATATCGCTACAATTAAAAACCATCCGGATGTTAATTAATTGGTGGTGAGATGGCGAGGCCTCGGAAGATCGATCAAAATGTAATTTTGGATGCAGCGGAGTCGGTCGTTCGTAAGGCAGGGCCGACTCGTCTTACGCTTGATGCTGTCGCAGCGGAAGCAGGGGTAAGCAAGGCCAGCGTCATCTACGACTACAAGACCAAGGAAGCGCTCATCAAAGCGATTGTGCGCCGTAGAACCCTGGAAGAGGACGGCAAGCATAGAGCTGCCCTTGAGAAGGTGGGGCACACCGAAAACGCGCATATGATGGCCCGCCTTGCCGTGGCTGGAGAGGATGCGTCGGAGGAAGATAAGAGTGTTATCCCCTACCTCTGCGCGGCTTTCGTTCAGGATGACCAACTCCGTATGTCGTTGCAGGAAAGCTATCTGAGCCAGATCGAAACGATCCTTCAAGCCTCCCCCAACCCGAAGAGGGCGCTGCTATCTTTCCTTGCGCTTGAGGGCCTGAAAAGCCTGGAGTTCCTTGTGCTGCTGCAGTGGCCAGACGAACAGCGGAAAGACATCATCAAGGACATCACCGACCTTCTTTGCGAGAGGGACACTGGCATCCGCGAGCCCGTCCATCCGCCGATCGCAGGTAAGCTGACAACCGACTAACTCACTCGACATTCCCCAAAACTTCAGCGGCTCGATGGGCAACGGTGTCCATCGAACCCTTCAACGCGCCTATAGAAAGCTACGATCATGACCATCCGCGCCTCGGAAATATCTGCCGTCCTTAAAGAGCAGATCAAAAACTTTGGCCAAACCGCAGAAGTATCAGAAGTCGGTAAAGTCCTGACGGTTGGTGACGGCGTTGTCCGTGTTCACGGTCTCGACAACGTGATGGCGGGCGAGATGATCGAGTTCCCCAAGGCCCAACTTATGGGTATGGCACTCAACCTTGAAGACGATAACGTTGGTGTTGTGATCTTTGGCGGCGACCGCAACATCATGGAAGGCGATATCGTCAAGCGGACAGGCAAGATTGTGGATGTCCCTGTTGGTCCCAACCTCCTTGGCCGCGTGGTCGATGCCCTCGGCAATCCGATTGATGGCAAGGGACCGATTGAAGCCGCCGAGCGGCGGCGCGTGGACGTGAAGGCTCCTGGCATCATTCCACGGAAGTCAGTCCATGAGCCGATGCAGACTGGGATCAAGGTCATTGACTCACTTGTCCCAATTGGCCGTGGTCAGCGGCAGCTTATCATCGGCGATCGCCAGACAGGCAAGACCGCGATCATCTTAGACACCTTCCTCAATCAAAAGCCGATCCATGATAATGGCCCCGAGAACGACAAGCTCTACTGCATCTATGTAGCTATCGGCCAGAAGCGTTCGACTCTCGCTCAATTCGTGAAAGTTCTCGAAGATCGTGGTGCCTTGCCATATTCAATCATTGTTGCTGCAACAGCTTCGGAAGCAGCTCCGCTCCAATACCTGGCTCCATTCTCAGGATGCGCAATGGGCGAGTGGTTCCGCGACAATGGCAAGCACGCCTTGATTGCATATGACGACCTGACGAAACAAGCGTTCGCGCACCGGCAGATGTCGCTGCTTCTGCGCCGCCCTCCTGGTCGTGAGGCTTTCCCTGGTGACGTATTCTACCTCCATTCGCGATTGCTGGAACGTGCGGCAAAGCTCAATGATGCGCACGGGGGCGGTTCACTCACAGCTCTCCCTGTGGTCGAGACACAGGCTGGCGACGGGGCCGCTTACATCCCTACCAACGTCATTTCGATCACAGATGGTCAGATTTATCTTGAAACCGACCTATTCTTCCAAGGTATCCGGCCCGCCCTCAACGTTGGTCTGTCGGTGTCGCGCGTCGGGTCAGCAGCCCAGACCAAAGGAATGAAGCAGGTTGCTGGATCGGTGAAGGGCGAGCTTGCACAGTATCGCGAAGTTCAAGCGTTCTCGCAGTTTAGCTCCGATCTCGACGCGTCAACGCAACGCCTCATCAATCGCGGGGAACGCCTGACAGAAATGTTCAAGCAAGCGCAATATTCTCCCCTAAGTACCGAGGAGCAGATCGCCATCGTCTTCGCCGGAACAAACGGCTATCTCGACAAACTCACGAAGGATCGCGTGGGCAGGTTTGAACAAGGCCTATTGGCGCACATGCGAAGCGCTGGAAAGGAAGTGCTGGAGACCATTCGCATCGAGAGAGCTTTGTCTAAGGAAACATTGGCAAATTTGAAAGTCCGAGTGGAAGCGTTCTCGAAAACCTTTGTATAGGTACAGGTTGATGATCACTGGCGTTACCCTCCGGCGTCCCTTCCCTCTCAGATCGGAGTGACCGCTTCTGGCGCGAAGGTGTCATGAAGGAACGCCCACGATTGGTGGCAGTTGCTGCCGAATTCCGCGCGTTTGTCTTCTCGGTGATCGGCGGCGTCGGGTTCCGCCGAACGTGTGACCGTTTCGAAATTTGATCCTGCTCAATGTCCTGCGGTCGCCGTTGTCTACGATGGGTCATCATCGTTGGACGTTGGGAAAGTGCCATGACACATCTATTTGTTAACGAGCGGATTGCAGCATTGGTCGCAACCTGGCTGGCGATATCCCCCTGGGGGTGCTCGGTTTCGGCAAGGTTCCGCTCACCTCAATCAATGCGATCGCATGCGGCGTCCTGGTATTCAGCTGCTCGGCATGGATCGTCGCTCAGCGTGAGCAGCAGCCGGTACGCGTGCGGTCGCGCCGCTGATCCACCAACGTTGTTTCCCGCCGCGGGCTCGCTCGCGGCAATACCTTTCAAAATCGAAATCGGGAATGGTAAAATGCAAAAGGTGAGAATTCCGAGAGAAAGTTGGGTACTGGTCTGTGACGGTGTTAAGGCTCTGTTTCTGCGCAATGACGGAGACGCCGAACTCCTTAACCTGATCCCGGTCGAAGTTTACGGTGATGAAACAGCCTCTCAGGCATCCGCTTCGGATCGCCAAGGCAGGGTTTATCAATCGCAGGGTCGGTCTCGTTCGGTCCATGATTTGGATTTGAAGCAGCGAGCAGAAGAGGCGTTCGTTGGCGATGTCGCCCGCAGGCTTGATGAACTGGTGCGCGATCACGAGATCCGGCATTTGACTGTCATCGCTGCGCCGAAAGCCCTGGGCGCCCTTCGCGAGCAAGCCTCCTCAGCCGTGCACGCCGCTATCAGGGGAGAAATTGCAAAGGACTTCACCATGTTGCCCATTCCGGAAATTGAAGAAAGGTTGGCAGGTTGATCCGCCCGAAGACGAAGACAGCTTCGAGGGTAAAGACCTTTCCCATACGGAGCGAAACGACGAGCGAGGCCTGGAAGCCAACCATCTCGCCTGAGAAGGTTCGCTACTTCATGCTCAAGGCCAGGGAGTTCGATGTAAAGGACGTCGTGACCGAACCCAATCCAGGATCAAATCCGTCCGACGACAACATGATCGAGGTCTTGGAGGATCATGGCGATGATCCCGTCGAGATGGAGCTTGCAAGTGCGATCTGGGCGCTAAACGAAGACGAACAAATCGATCTTGTTGCACTCGCATGGCTCGGGCGGGGAGACGGCGGCATCGACGAGTGGGATGACCTCCGCGCCCAAGCAGCGGACGCTCATAACAATCGGACGGCAGCCTATCTTCTCGGCCTGCCGCTCCTGCCTGACTATCTGGAAGATGCACTGGATCAGTTCGGCGAGACCTCCACCGACTACGAGGCAAGCCGCCAGTAAAGCGTAATTGTCCCTCAAGACGATCCGGGTTGCTCTGATCCTGTCTCGCTCTTTTCTCGTCGATGCGAAAATCCACCGGCAAGTTCTCGATGCTCAAGCCCGACCGGCGCGAGCATCGAGACTTCCCATTTAGCCGATTGTCATTCGCCGCAGGACGTCCGTCTTCCAATAGAACTGGTGGGCCAGAGCACCGGCGATGTGAGCGACAACCAAAGCCCACAGCAGGACTTTCATTATGCCGGCATGTAGCGAGCCCAACACCTCGATACCAAGATAATAGGCGGCGATGCCGGACAAAGGCATAGCAAAAATCAGCAGATACAGACCCACATGCGCCAATCGCGCTGCGACCCGGAACAGCGCCGGTTCGTTGCCTGCCTCGTCTGGCACCCCCTGCACAAAACGCACGCCCAGGCGGAGTATTGCGAGAACCAATATAACTATGCCGACATAGGCGTGGATGTTTGCGGAAGAGATGTCATCCGCCGATGGTGTCCCGCCTTGTCGCACGATGCGATGCCATGCGTTCATGCCGTCGGGGAACAGCAGATTGAAGAAAATCAGCAACGCAATAGTCCAATGAAGAAGGCGTTGCGTCGGGCTATAGTTCGTCGATATCGATTGCGCCATGAAAAGAGCTCGCTCAAAGGTTTAGTTCCGTCGAGTCACAAGATGCTGATTTAAACTGACATTCACATGAATTGACGCCAGTTCACGCTATGAACGTCACGGCCAGAACAATCTGTCCGCCTTTGATATTGCCATTATAATGCCGAGCCTGTTCGGCACATGTTCATCCACCACATTTGCTAGCGCGGTGATATTCCCGCATTCCTCAATCGATGGACTGTGTCGCAGCCTGTGGAATTCGGTTCGGGTTCGTTGCCAACAGCTTCCACGGCCGCGTCCAGTAGCTGAAAAGCGTATTCCACCGCTGCCTCGGTGTCTTCGCCGCAAAGTTTGGCTTTCCTGCATCGATTTTGAAGTGCTTGTTTGATCCTTCGTCTTATTGAGGCCAATGGTTCGGCCTCTGCTCCGACGAGGAGCTGACGCAGGCAACTTGCGGCGACGACTTCCGAAACAATGAGTTTTCCCTCGATTTCACCGAGCGTCGGCATGGCAAAACGCTCGCCACCTCTTTGGCATTCCCGATCTGTTATCAGCATGGTTTTCCTCCCGTGGTTAGTTTCCAGCGACTTCCTCATCGAGGGCTCTTTTAACCCGCCGTAAAGTGATGGGGCGTCCCTTTCCATCGGTAGTCTTTCCTAACCGTTCCTTTAGATTGAGAACGATGATCCGGCTGCACCAAAGAAATGTAAACCTGGGCGGTCATCGCGTCTCCTCGGATATCCTTCGACTTTATACGCGCGCGTCCTCGTGCACTTTGAGCGAGATCAAGGAATTGGGGACGCAATGAAGATTACGCTTTACTTATCTCCAACATGAAAGGCGAACTGGCCATGACCATCAAAACTGTCCTGAGTGTTCTTGACGTCAATCGCTTCGACAATGACCTGAAGAGCGCAGTCGATTTTTGCCAAGCACATGACGCCCATCTGACCGCACTTGTGGTTTCATTGTGCACAGCTCCTCCCGTCGGCGCCTATAACGTCCTTTCCGCCGTCTGGCTTGAAGACCGACAACGCGAGATCGACGCCTTGGCCGACAAGGCGGCCAGTGTCAGAGCGTCACTCGGCAGCAGCGAAACATCCTATGATGTGCAGGAAGTTTACACCGAATCCGCCTGGGCAGACCAGGATATTGCGGAACGGGCACTTTATGCCGATCTCGTCCTCATCGGCGCTCAAGCCGCGAGCAACGAGGACCTTCGGCGAAGGGTAATCGACGGGGCATTGTTTCAATCGCCGACACCGATGCTTGTCAACCCGGGCAGCAAAACGATCGGGCCCGCGCCAAAAGCAATTTTGGTGGCCTGGGATTCGAGCGACGAAGCGGCGCGTGCTGCCCGCCAGTCCATCGACTTCTTGCGGGCCGCCGACGCAGTCCACGTTACGCTTGTTGATCCGTTTGCCTCGAGCTCTGCCAACGGGGAAGAGCCCGGCGCGGATATTGCCGCCTTTCTTGCTCGGCACGGCGTTCATGTCGATGTTGACCGGATCGCAAGCGGTGGGCGACGGGTCGACGAGGCGCTGCGTCAGCATGCGCTCGACATCTCTGCCGACATGATTGTCATGGGTGCCTATAATCACCCGCGGCTGCAGCAGCGCTTGTTTGGAGGCGTGACGCGATCCATGCTGGAAGACTCCGAGATACCTCTATTTCTCGCCCGCTAACAAAAAAAGCGCGCCCGGAGCAGTTTCCCGGGCGCTTTTCATTTTTGGCGATTTTGCAGCCGAGCCGCGACGATCACCCGAGGCAATGTTCAGGGTGTCTTGATCGAGATTTTCCGGTCGCTCTCCTGTGCGCCAGGCTTTTTCGGCAGAGCCACCTTCAAGACGCCGTTCGCAAAAGAGGCATCGATCTTGTCGGTATCGACACTGTCCGGAAGCTGGAAGCTGCGCTGGAACGAGCCATAGCGGCGTTCCGAAAGATAGTATTCCTTCGCCTTCTCTTCCTTGCTTTCCTGCTTCTCGCCTTTGACCGTGAGAATGCCGTTTGCGAGCGTCACGTCCAGATCCTTAGCCTCAATGCCCGGAAGCTCCGCCGTAAGCTCATAGGACTTGTCGGACTCGACAAAGTCGACAGCCGGCATACCGCGCGTAAAGGTGGCGGGGAAGCGGGCGAATGGGCGGTCAAAAAAGTTGGGCGTGAATTCGTTGAAGACACGATCCATCTCCGACCGGAGGCTCTCGAATGGCGACCAGCGTGCCATCGCGGGCGCAGGTTTATTCTCCGTGCTCACAGGGAGCTTCTTTGCCATATCGGCCATATCTTTCTCCTCTTCGTGACAATGACCATCCGGTCTTTTTGCAAATCGTCTTTGTGAGACGCAATTTGATTAAAAGCTTTGTTGCCCGGCACTTCATTGACCCGCATCAAATGACGGCAAGCCAGCGGTCGGCTGCGGATTGTGATAGCTGCGATTGCCGCCCATCCTTTCGTGGCAGAGCAGATAACCGCTCGACAGGCTGGTAATCTTGACTTTCATCAAGGCGAAGGCGGACAGAGCGCGCAATCCTTCTGGCAGCGTGTGAGAGGAGATTGGCATGAAACCGCAATTCCATCTGCCATTGGTCACCTATCCGGACAGCAGTTCGTTTGCGGTCATCCAGAATGCCGTCGACTTCGCCCGCCATCAAAAGGCCGACCTCACCGCAAGCGTTTTACAGGTGAAAATACCCCCCGGTCGGCAATCATTCCCCTCAGTCATCGATTTGGAAAAGATGCGTGCCGAGGCCGAGCGTTTTAGCCGCGACAGTGGAACGGCACTGTGCGAAACCGTTCGCGATTATGCACAGAAGGCGGGAATACGCGCCGTGATCCAGCCGTTCGAAGAGCAGGAGCCCCTCGTCGCCGGCACATTGGCCGGGCTTTCACGCGCCTATGATTGTTCGCTCATGGAAGCGTCTGAGTCAGCGAGACCAATTGTCGAGAGCATTTTGTTTGAAAATGGCCGTCCTCTTGTCCTGCTTCCTCCCGACAATTTCTGCGGCCGGATCGATACGGCAGCGATCGCCTGGGATGGAAGTGCGGCCCTTGCACGGGCGCTGACAGGCACGCGGCTGTTCCTGGAAAATGCGTCGCGAGTCGTATTGATCTCCGTCACTGATGATAAGCCGATCGATGAGGCGGCCCGCGATCGGTTCGCAACCGTGCTTCGAAACGCCGGCCTGAATGTCGAGACTGTCTCCGTCAAAGCCCATGGGCAACAGGCGGCCAATGTCATTCAATCCGTTGCCAAGGAAAATTACGCGGACCTGCTTGTCGCGGGAGCATTTGGACACTCCAGACTGCGCGAATTCATCCTCGGAGGCGTCACCCGGTCACTGCTGACGAGTCTTGAGATGCCGGCCTTGCTTTCCCATTAGCTTAAAGTGCACGCAGCGCGTTAAAGATGACCGCAATATCGATAACTTCCTGCAGCAATGCACCTTGCACCGGTGTCAGATATCCGAAACTCGCGACAATCATCGCTAGGACCGAAAGCCCGATTCCCGAATAGACGCTCTGAAGGGCGATCGTCCGGGATCGGCGGGCTATATCCAGCGAGGTTGCGATATGGCGAAGGTCATTGCGCAACAAGACCACGTCCGCGGCTTCCGCTGCCGCCGCGAGATTACGCTGACCGACTGCGACGCCGACATCGGCCGCCGCCAGCGCAGGCCCATCGTTGACGCCATCGCCAACCATCATCACGCGGCCGTACTTGGCTTCCATTTTAACTGTTTCGACCTTTTCCATCGGCGTGAGTTCCGCCTTCACGGCATCGAGACGAAGAGCACCGCCGACTGCGCTCGCGACCTCCTTCCTGTCGCCGGTGGCGAGAGTGAAGCGCTTGACACCAGACTGTCGAAGATTCTCGATGGCGCTTGGGGCATCGCTTCGTATCGGATCCTCAAGCAGGATCATACCGGCGCAATTTCCGTCGACTGCCACATAGATCATGGCTGAACGTCTGGCGGCTCCCAGGGGTTGCGCCATATGCCCGACCCTGGCGGCGACGAAACTCCAACCGCCGACTGCCACTTTGCGATCGCCGATAAATCCCTCAATGCCCTCTCCCGCCACTTCCGTGACCATCACGGGCTTGGAAAGCCTGAGGCCGCGTCGCTTCGCCTCCTCGACGACGGTACGGCCGACCGTATGCGCGGACGCCTGATCCACGGATGCCGCAAGGGCCAGCAGCTCATCGGGATCCAGGTCTGTCTCAATCCGCGTGACGGTCGGCTCTCCGGTGGTCAGGGTACCAGTCTTGTCAAAGACGACCACCGTGATTGCCGCCAATGTTTCCAGAACACCCGCGCCTTTGATCAGGACACCGGTTCGCGCAGATTTCGACATTCCCGCTACGAGTGCGACGGGAACGGCCAGAATAAGGGGACAAGGCGTCGCGACGACAAGGACAGCGACAATGCGTGTTGGATCCGCAGAAAGGAACGCGGCAAGTCCCGCGATGGTGAGTGTCAATGCAAGGAAGGCAAGCGCATAACGATCGGCAATTCGCGACATGTGCGCCTTGGAACTCCGCGCCTGCGCGATCAGGCGGACAATGCCAGCATAGGTACTCTCGGTGGCCGAACAGACCGCGGTCATTTCGAAGGCATCGCCGACATTGGATGCGCCGCTCATGATCATCTGACCTGGATCCCGCCGCACCGGTAAGGATTCGCCGGTTAGAGCTGCCTCATTCAAGACGGCAAGCCCGCCGTCGATCCGCCCGTCGACCGGGATCACATCGCCCTTGCGGACGAGAAGCTTATCACCGGGAACGACCTGCGCGATGGGAACATCCGACAGACCCGCATTAGTGATCCGCAGAGCCAAGCGCGGCGCTCGCGCCAGAAGCTCAGTCATTCCACTCTCCGCACGCTTTTGGGCATAGCTTTCGAGAAATTGTCCACCGGCATACATGACGGCGATGATTGCGCTTGCAAGATATTCGCCGAACCAGAGTGCAGCACCCATGGAGAGAGCCGCGATGATATCCAGGCCGAATTCTCCTTTGCGCAGGCTGAAAAGAACCTCGAGCACAAGTGCGGACAAAACTGCGACCGTTGCGCCAACCAGGATCAAAACCGACCAGGAGGGGAAGGCAAACCACTGCAACAGTGCGCCGGCGGCAAGTCCTGTGGCCGCCAGGACAAGGAGCAGCGTAGGCCAGGTTCGCAGGATCAAAGAATAAATACTGGATCGCCGGTTGACGTCGGCTTTGTCCGACGGGTCGGCGATCTCAGACATAAGCTTGTTCGCGTCGCCGGATCTGGCTGCGCGCCCATGCTCCATCGAGAACAACGAGGCTCAAGATCAGATCGGCGCTATCGTCTGTCAGTTTTCCGCCGAGATCGTGTCCGGTGGCATCCCGCCGCTTGCCAAAACCGCGTTGGCCACTTTCAATCTTCATTGTTTCGCCTCGGAAAAAGTCCGAATGATGTGCACGCAGCATTTCGCATGGCGCGCGACATGGTCGACCGTGGATCCGAAAACGCGATCGAGGACGTCTGGCACGTGAGCTGCGACGACGATCAGATCCGCTTTGGTTTCAGCGGCAATTGCCAGGATCGTGTCGGCGGCACGGCCCGTGCGGACATGGATAAGTGCAGGAACTGAAAGCTGCCTGCAGAGCAGCGAGAGCTTCTTTTCGGCCTCGTCAATCACGGAGACAGCCCAATCATCCGGGCCTTGTCTTACAAGGGAAGGAAAACGTTCCACGACATGAACGACATGCAAGGTTCCGTCAGTGTCGAGAAGCGTCTGAGCCGTGCGCACCAGATGCTCGGCTCTTTCCCGCGATCCAAGGCCTACTGCGCAAACAATCGTCTTATACATGTTTCACCTAGAAAAGATCCCTGCCACTTCTGCCGACAAATTCGGTTCGGAATCCGAGCGCCCGTGCTTCTTTCAGAAATTGGTCCGCGCTCAATATATCGACTTTGAAGCTGTCGCTTAAGCATTGACCGAGAGGACTGCACAATTCGTTACTAACCCACGCTTGGGCGCGAGGCGACAAGACGGTAATTTGCCACTCGTTGTTAGCTGTATGGCCGAGGCGAAAGTCACAGCCCTGGTGATGCGGGACAGAATATCCGGCGCCGGCAAGGAGCGCTTCACCTGTCCGCGTATAAGTCGCATTCATGGTTTTCGCATCCCTTCTCGTGCCCGTTGGGGGCGCCAGCTCCTGGCGGCGGTTCTCAGCAGGAGAACGATATGACCGGTCAGGAAAAGCAACATTGATCGGGGTCAATGAACTGAAGAGATATTCTGGCGCTAATCGAAACGGCGGCCAGGCATTCTTGGCGGCAGTCATTTTGAAGCCGATCTCACCAATATCTCCTGGCAGATGTCCTTAACGTCCTGGCGAGCGTCGATTTTGTGCCAGGTCATGTCGGAGGAGCGTCGCGCAAGCTGCATCTCCAAAACTTCGACATTAGCGTCGGAAGGGCCGCCTCGACGACCGCTCACGCGCTTCCAAAGCAATGCGGGATCGGCGTCAAGCCAAAGCCCGTCGAATTGAATGTTTCGGTGACGTGCCGGTGTTTCAATAGCATTTCTGTGGTCGGGATCATCAAAGACTGCGTCGGCAACGACGCATCCGCCGTCCGCAAGAATAATATCGGTGCGCAGGACCATTTCCGCGTAAACCCTCTTGGATATTTCTGGCCGATAAGCAGCCTTCGGAAGGCGGGTTTCGACAGATACACCGTGCATGGCTTTGCGAACGCGATCACTTTCGACAATCCGCGCCCCGGGCGGCACGCCAATGTGGGGAGCAAGCGCTTCTGCAACCGTTGTCTTGCCGGACCCACTCAGTCCGCCAAGGGCGATAAGGCGTGGCGCCTTTGTTTCGAGCAGTTCTTTCGCCAGCTCGAAATACTGCCGCGCTTCGGCGCACAATTCGTCTTTATTCGCCGTTGCGGTTTCGGCTTGGGTCGCGGTGACATGGGCCCTGACCGAAGCGCGGACGGCAAGGAAGAAGGGAAGAATGATAAACCCGTCCTCATTGTCGGACTCGTCGAAATAGCGGTTCGCAACGAGATTGGCATGATGTTGATGGCCTTCATACCAGAGATCCATAAGGAGGAAGGCAAGATCATAGAGGACGTCGACCGTGGCGATCTCATCATTGAACTCAATACAGTCAAATAGACGTGGCTGGCCGTCGAGAAGGCAAATATTGCGCAGATGCAGATCGCCGTGACAACGTCTCACCTTCCGCGCCGCGCTGCGCTCTCGCAATCGTTCTGCGTGCCGCCGGAACGTGTCTCGAAAAAGCTGGCTGAACGCAGAAAGCTCGTGCTTGGTAAATAGACTGCTGGTGGCGAATCCGGCATCGTTAATATCCAAGACCGCTTCCATCTGAGCAGCACCGTCCACGCCTTGGGCGACAACGGCATCCTGATGGAATCGCACGATCATACGAGCAGTCGACGTTATGAGCTCATCCGTAAGTTTGTTCGCGGATGCAAGCCTGTCGAATAGGAGATCCTGGTCGAACCGAACCATCTCGACGACGGCGTCGACGCACTCGCCGTCCACTGCGAATCCAATGGCTCCGCTCTTGTCCTTAACTAGCGTCTTGACGCCGAGATAGAGCCCCGGCGCGGTTGCGCCGTTTAATTCCAGCTCCTTTAGGCATGCGTTCAAACGAAGCGGTGCGGTTGAGAAGTCGACGTAAGGAAGCTTCACTGCCTTCTTCATTTTATAGGCGCGTCCACCCGCCAGGAAGATCCGCGAGATATGCGTTTCGATCACCTCTACGGGCGAGTCGAGGCCGTAGGATTTCGGATCGCTTAGAAAGGCTATGGCCGCTCGCTGGTCGTCGACAATCATTGCTGCTTCCCATCTCTGGCCGGTCATCTGCGCATCGAACCGCCGCCCTCCCACTTCCCCCAGAAAGGCGGTAGGGCGGCGGCCCGACAACCCCATTGGAACAATACCTCCGAGGCGCCCCTATCAAATCATATCCAACTGCGGACACATTGATGAGGATCAAGGTGCTCATTGACACTGCGCTTAGGATGTCACGTCGAAGCTCATGCGTGGAGATGCAAGTGCCTCATCGGTCCCGAGAACAATTGATTCAGGCTTTATTGCCATCCGTTCGCCGCGCCGGCGACCTCGCGATGATGCGATGGAAGACCGTCAATCAGGTGATGACAAAGCCGGATGGGTCACCTGTTACCGTGGCCGATCTCGAATGTAGCACGCTATTGTGTGAAGCCTGCAAACAACTCGACGCAGATATTCCAGTTCTAAGCGAAGAGAATTCTGCTTCCTTGTTCGCAGTTGATGGCCCAATGTTCGTTATTGATCCGATCGACGGAACCAAGGAATTCATTGCCGGCAGAAGAGACTTCACCATCAACATCGCCTTGATCGAGAAAAACCTCCCGACTGCTGCAATCCTATACGCTCCTGCTCATCGCCGCCTTTTCTTTTCCGACGGCATGGGACGAGCCTTCGAGGAGGATGGCAAGGGCCATCGTCGACAGCTTCCGCCGCTCGCCAAAGCCAACGAAGCGCCGCGCATTGTCATCAGCCGTTCCCATCTGGACGAAAGGACGCGCTTGCTGTTGACCAAGCTTCAGCCGTCGTCAGTCCGACATATGGGATCTTCGTTGAAGTTCGCCCTCATTGCCGCGGGTGAGGCAGATTTTTATCCACGCTTGTCGCCGACAATGATCTGGGACTGCGCAGCCGGCCAAGCCCTGATCGGCGCTGTGGGGGGTGTGGTATTGCGGCCGGATGGCAAACAACTTCAATGTGATCTCGAGGATGGGACAATGATCGAAGGCTTCGTGCCCAGCGCAACTGCGGAACTCGCCCTTGCTGCGGTCGAGATCGTCGGATCGACGGCGGTCAGCTGAGGTTCCACTGGTCAACTGTCGCTGGGAAGTGGCTTTCCTACATCAGGATCCAGAGCCCCTCCCCGCTCTCGCAACTAAGACCGAAATTGACCGGCATCAACACATGATCTCGAGTTTCGTCTAAATTGGAGTCAGTGTGAACTGGTCACACTGGAGGAGCTTTTCATGAACATTTTTGAAGAACGGGAAGAAGCGGCCGAAAGAGAATATGTCATGAGGCTTGAGCAGTCGTTCCATATCAGGGCTAAGCGCGACAGGATGCTGGCTCTCTGGGCCGCCGATCTGATCGGCCGGCAGGATTTCGACGCCTATTTCGGTGAAATCATCACCGCCGATTTGGCCGAACCCGGGGATGAGGGGCTGTTTTCCAAACTCCGGTCGGATCTGCAATCGGCAGGCGCCTCAATCGACGAAAAAGGCCTGCGCGAGAAGATGCGCCAACTTCTGTTCGAGGCAGCGGAACAGGTTGCCAGCTCCGGCTAACAAAATGCTGCAACTGGTCTCATTTCGCTCCGCTTAGATGCGTCAATCAAGCAGTTCGCGCAGACGAGTGGCGAGTTCGTGGGCGGTGTAAGGTTTCTTGAGCCAGCTTCCCGCCTCGGCAAGTTCCCGGCCGGCTATCGTCGGCTCGGCGTAACCGGAGGTGAACAATATCTTGATGCTCGGGCGCAATGCCCGAACCTTCTGGGCCAATTCGTCGCCCGTCATGCCGCCCGGCATGACGACATCGGTAAAGAGAAGCGCGACGTCGGGATTGTCTTCGAACAGCTTCAATGCCTCGGCGCCGTTTGCCGCTTCTATGACTGTATAGCCAGCATCCAGCAGCCGCGACACGGCAACGCGCCGAACACGAGCATCGTCTTCGACGACGAGGATGCACTCGGAGCCGCGAGGAACATGCTGTCGCCTACCCATTTCCGAAGGTTCCGCCGGCTGGCTGGATTGCACTTTCTGCGCCGCCGGCAGGAAGATGCGAACGCTCGTTCCCTGCCCGATCTCGCTATAGAGCTGGATATGGCCACCCGATTGCTTCGCAAAACCGTAAACCATGCTGAGGCCAAGGCCGGTCCCGGACCCCATTCCTTTCGTCGTGAAGAATGGCTCGAAGGCATGCTCCCGGACCTCGCTCGACATCCCGACACCGGTATCGGTTACGGAGATGAGCACAAATTCGCCGGTTCTGACCTGCGGATACATCTGGGCATAGTCGGCATCGAGCCGCAAGCGGGAAATCTCGATCGACAGAAGACCGCCGCGCGGCATGGCGTCGCGCGCATTGAGCGCAAGATTGAGAAGGGCGTTCTGCAATTGCGACGCGTCGACAAGCGCTTCGTTCATGCCGCCCGTAACCACGGTTCGCAATTCGATGCTTTCGCCGAGCGATCGTCGTAGAAGATCGGAAAAACCGGCGACAAGCTGCCCGATATCGACAAGCTTCGGATTGAGCGGCTGGCGACGGCCAAATGCCAGGAGCTGGCCCGTCAGCTTGGCCCCGTCTTCGGCGGCCGCCTGCGCCTCCGACAATAGCGACAGCAGCTTCTGATCCTGAAGCTTTCCTTCGATCATTTCCAAATTGCCGCTGATGACGGTGAGCAGATTGTTGAAGTCATGCGCCAGCCCGCCGGTCAATTGGCCCACGGCTTCCATTTTTTGGGCCTGTCGCAGCTCTTCCTCGATCTTGTGCCGGCTGGTCAGGTCGCGCACGAAACCGGTAAAGATGCGCTTCCCGTTGGCAACAGCTTCGCCGACCGATAGCTCCATAGGAAAGATCGTGCCGTCCTTGCGTTGTCCTCTGACAACGCGGCCGTAGCCGATAATGCGCCGCTCACCAGTGGTCAGATAGTGGTTGATGTAGCCGTCATGTGCCTCGCGGTCCGGTGAAGGCATCAGAATACGGACATTTTTTCCGTCGACCTCATCGGCCGTATATCCGAACAAGCTCTCCGCCGCCGCACTGAAGGATGTGATCATGCCGGCCTCATCGATAACGATCATCGATTCCGGGACGGTTGCCAGAATCGAGCGCAGGTGCGCCTCGCGCTCGGCGAGATCCGCCTGAATTCGCTTCAAGTCGCTGATATCATTGTTGGTCTGTACGATGAGCTGTCGGGTTGGATCGATCGAGAACGCCGTCACCCACCGACTGGCAACCACAATGGGCCGGCCGTCCTTATGACGATGAACGAGCTCACCTTGCCAGACGCCATGCCGGGCGACAGTCTGGCGTATCTGATCGAGAGGTTCCGGCGTGACAGTCGCAAGCAGCTCATGAACAACCCGGCCGACCGCTTCTTCACGGCTCCAGCCGTAAAGCCGTTCGCATCCGGTCGTCCATCGGCCGATGACACCATCGAAACCATGAATGATGATGTTCGCGCCATCGAGTACGCGAGCAATCTCCTCCAGTCCGCCTTCTCTTGCCTGCGCCAATGTCGACTGCTCGTTCATTTTGGTTTCGCTTGTCTTCGCTTAGTGGCGCCGTCCTGTGCTGTCAAAGGCCACGACGATCGAATTGCCGTCGTGGCATTCATCTCCGTCGCCTGCAAGATGTGCGAGCGTCCCTGGTTTTGCAATACGAATGGAATGGCGGCCAGCCGAGCTGACGACGCCTTTATTCGTCAGCTTCGTCATCGTCCTCGAGATGGTCTCGATTGTCAGTCCAAGATAATCGGCAATATCGAGGCGGGTCATCGGTAGGTCTATGACGCTGGCCGAGCGCTCTTGCTCACGCTTGCGCCGCAGCTGCTGCAGCAGAAAGCTGCAAAGTCTCTCCTCGGCATTCTTGCACGACAGCAACACCATCTGATCCTGGGCCGCGGCCATCTCGTCACATAGCCGCGCAAAGAGCTGCGGCCTCAGTTCCGGCGAACCGCTGACGGCCTCGTCGAAGGCTTTGCGGGCAAAGCGGCGGAGTTTGACCGGGGTCACTGCTTCGGCACTGTAGAGATAGTGATTCTTGAGCGACACACCGACGAGATCGCCGGAATACAGAAAGCCTGTGATGACGCGTCTGCCGTCCGCCATGATCTTGAAAATACGTAGAACACCTTCGACAACCTCGAAGAGATGTCTTGCCGGATCACTCTCGAAAAACAACGACTCACCGGCGTCCAACTGTTCCACCGGCTGCTTCCTGAACAGCGATTGCAGGCAAATCGGTTCTTCGCCGAAAACGACCGTTTCACTATAGTTCGGAGCCTGTACTGCATAGCCGGCCTGCAACATGACAATCCCTCTCAAATGTTTTGTCGATGTTGGATAATTGATCGTCCGTGGGTGACAGCCGAATGCCGCGCGTGTTAGAAATGGCGCGATTTTGTAACGGATTGTCACAGGGCGGCGCGGCCTGCATTTATCTGGAATTTATCGTGATGGCCTCCGACCAGCTGCGGCGTGAGCATGTGCTTGTAGTAGATGACGATCCGAGAATTCGGCAGATGCTGACCCGATATTTCGAGGACGAAGGATATGCCGTCAGCGCCGTGTCAGGCGGCGTCGAAATGCGTGTGCGCCTGCGGCAGGAGAGTTTCGACATCATCCTGTTGGATCTGGTCCTGCCCGGAGGGGAAGATGGGCTGGATCTCGCGCGTGAAATTCGCACGCAGTCCGACATTCCGATCATGATGCTCACCGGCCGGGACGACGTGGTGGACCGGATCGTCGGTATCGAGGTCGGAGCTGACGACTATATCGCCAAGCCTTTCCACCTCAGGGAAGTGCACGCACGCCTGAAATCGATCCTTCGACGGCGGCAGCCTGTCGCCAAGGCTCCGGAGAGCAGCACCGGCGAAATCATCCGCTTCGAAGGCTGGCAACTGGACGTCGCGAAGCGTCAGCTGCTGGCGGCGGATGGCGGCGAAGTCGAATTGACCACTGGCGAATTCGACATGCTCGTCGTTTTCGTCCGGCATGCCGGACGCGTCCTCGGCCGGGAGCTGCTGATGGATCTCACCCGCGGTCGCAATCTCGAAGCTTTTGACCGGACGATCGATGCTCAGATCGCGCGGTTGCGCAGGAAGATCGAAATCGATCCCAAACATCCGCAATTGATCAAATCGATACGTGGCGTCGGCTACGTGTTTACAGGCAAAGTGTAACCGGCACACCTGAAGGCGTCGAAGATCAACGGGCCCGATCGGCGACACAAACCATCAAGCCGTGATCCAGGCGGTTGAATTGTGTCTCGTCCCGCATCCGCTGCCAATTGTCCGAATCCTGATTCCAGAAGCGAACCCCCGCGCATTTCAGTTCTTTGGCCCGCGAGTTGATGCTTGCAAACAAACCTTCGGCGACGCCATACTCATCGGCGGCACTTGTGGCACAAAGAAAAATGACGTCGAGCAGCGCCCCTAGGATGGGATGCTTGAAGTGCCTATAGATGCTGAGGCCCTGTATATATCGGCGCGGGTTGACAGCTACGAGGATTTCTTCGCGCCGGAAGGCATCGGAGGCCATCCGGTGCCAGCTTGCCAGGTCAAGAGCCGGGACAGCCGCTTGGATGAGCGGGTAGGCCCGCTCGATCTGATCGGATTGCAGCAAAGCGACGTCGTAAGTTCCCACCATCTTCCCCTCCCATGCATCTGTTGATGTCATGATAAAAACTGGAGGACGCGAAGGCGCCCTCCAGTTCGTTTCACCGCGTCATCATTAATGGGACGGGTGTGGTTTCCAGCATCGAGCGCGTGGTTCCTCCGAAAATCCACTCCCGCATGCGCGAATGCCCATAAGCGCCCATGACGATCAAGTCTGCTGCAGTATCCCTGGCATGCTGCCGCAGAACTTCAGCGACGGTGCGGCCACCGCTTGCCAGGATATCGACCGAGACCCGAACTCCATGCCGTGCAAGAAATGCGGCAATATCTGCGCCCGGCTCCTCGCCATTGCTGCGGATCGATGCGTGCGGATCGACGATGACGACATGCACATTGTCCGCTCCCGTCAATTGGTCCATTGCAGCACGGACCGCGTGACTTGCCTCGTTGCGGGAGTTCCAGGCCAGGAGCACTGTGCGCGGCCGAAGAGAGGCGGCGTATGCCTTCGGCACAACGAGAATCGGCGCCGGCGATTGAAACAGGGCGCCATCGAGAATGCGCCACCGCATGTCATCCTCCGCCAAGAGACCGCCACCGATCAGCGTCAGGTCCGCATATCGGGCGCGTTCGCCGATCTCGTTGTCGACCCATCCGTATTCCGTGAAGAGATCGTTGACATCGAACGAAATATCGCTCGATTGCAGCAGCGTTTTTGCGGCCACGACCTGCTGGCCGAGCTTCTCCAACTGGCGTTCGCGTTCTTCGGCCCATGCGGACGAAGAGACTTCGCCGTATCCGCCGATGGGAGGTATGGCGAGCGCTGTTAGCAGCACCGAAAGATGCGCCCCCGCCGCACGGCACAGCTCGATCGCCGCGCGCAGATCCTCGTCGTTTTGATTGACGCCGATAATGCTCAGAATGGTTTTGGCTTGCATGGTCGCACCTCACATTTGGAATTGTCCGTTCGGTGCAAATTTAGACCCATGTCGGCGCACTGCCTTGATCCTGGTCAAGAGCCTGCGTGGCGATCGGAAATAATGCCTGTGCACCAGACATGTTGGTGCTGGGGCGATCGCAGTACTGGCAGGCTTGGCTAGGCATCGCGAGCAGCGGACGGCTTGATGTGAGTCAATGCGAGGTTTGGCGGTCAATCATAGAACCGACGGCAATTCTCCATGCTCAGCCCTGTTCGGCGATCGATTGCCGGGCGGGATGCACGCAAGGGCGGTTTCCAACCCGAGGGAAATACCATGCAAGCGAAAGATATTATGACGACGACGATCGTATCGATCGACCCGGCCTGCAGCATCCGCCACGCACTAAACCTCATGCTGGATACGGGCGTCAGTTGCCTGCCTGTGGTCGAGGATGTCGATCGTCTTTGCGGTATATTGACCGAAGACGATCTTTTTACTCGCAAGGAAGTCGACGCTACTCTCCCGGGCAAGGCTGAACCAGTGAAGGATCTCAACCATTATATCCATAGTCGTAGCTGGTGCGTCGGTGATGCCATGACATGCGAGGTCGTAACAGCGGCGCCTGACGCGCCAATTACCTCGATCATCGGCCTCATGCAGCAGCATCACGTCAGGCAAATTCCCATCGTCAGAGAAAACCGATTGGTTGGCATCGTCAACCGGCGCGATGTTTTTCGGACTGTGGTCAACAGCGCCCGGGACGTTATCGCCGCAGGCGATGATGCGGTTCGACTGGCCATCAAGACCCGGTTGCGATCCGATCTCGGTTTGGACTGTGACAAGATCGATATCGCGGTCGAAAATTCCCAGGTAGCAATCACCGGCGGGGTTCGGTCCGAACTGGAACGCAAGGCAATCAAGGTCCTCGTGGAAGACATCCGCGGAATCGGTGGGTTTATCGATCGGATGCATGTCACCGGTGGCCATGCATAAGCGTTTGCCGGTCGGGGTGACTGCCACCGTAGCAATTATCGCGCAGGAAAACGGACGCTTTCGGTCGAGACCCGCATAGCTTGACCAAAATCAAATACGGGGGCTGCGAAACCGCGTAGGACTGGCCCTTTCCGTTTGCAGGTAAGCCCATGTCCGTCGAATTCAAATCGCTGGCACGCTCGAAGCTTTTTGCCGGCCTCGGAAAAAGCGCCGCGGAGCGCCTCTACGAAAAATGCGAGATCCTTCAATTTAAAGCGGGCGAATTCATTCTGCGTGAGGCCGAGGAAGCCAAGGCATTCTTCAGCGTCGTCGATGGCTACGTCAGGCTGCTGAAGATGGACGAGTTTGGTGAAGGTTTTTCGATGCGGGCCGCGGTGTGACGGTGGCGGCTGGGCGTGTGTCGGCCCGCGTTGAAAAACCTTCCAAGGAGGAGGCCTGCGGGGGCTGGGTGGAGCGCCTATGGGGAAAGCGTGCGGCTGCGGTTTTCTGAGGTGGCTATCGGTGGGAGCGTCGGGTGCAAGCGGGTTGCCCCGAAGGCTTGCAATGACGCGATCGGGGTTGGGGTGCTCCTCTTTCGTAGGCCTCGCATCGGCGGTTTTGCAGTGTGCGGCGTTGCCTGGCGCAAATCGGCGCCACCCCGGAATGCATCGCAGATCCGGGCCGGCCTTGGCTGATGTGACAGGCGTTTCGTCATGCGGCGTCCTTTCGGGGTGGCGCACGGGATTTGGGTCGCTGGCCACGGCGGAATATCTCGACGATGCGCATCGGGCCGCCGCAATCTGGGCATGGCTGCCTCAGGGTGAGCGGGATGCTCTCGGCGCTTGGCGTGTCGTCCTGTGATGGCGCTTCCGTCCCGAGCAGTTTCCTTATCTTTGCGACATTGGCCTTGCGGCCTGCTCCGGCCAGCAGGCCGTAGTGGCGGATGCGGTGGAATCCGTCGGGCAGCACGTGGATTAGGAAGCGGCGGATGAACTCGTCGGTGGCCAGCCGCATGACCTTGTGACGGTCACCGGTCTTGATGCGGTAGTCCTTCCAGCGGAAGGTGACCGCCTCGGCATTCGCGCTGATCAGGCGGCTGTTCGAGATCGCCACGCGGTGCGTGTAGCGGCTGAGATAGGCCAGCACGGCCTCGGGGCCGCCGAATGGGGGCTTGGTGTAGACGACCCAGTCGGATTTGCGGAAGGGGGCAAGCCAGGCAGCGAAGGCATCCGCCTCTGCAAGCCGGGCTAGATCGCCGAAGAAGCAGAGCACCCCGGATTGACTGAGTGCCATCAGTCCTTCGAGAAACAGCCGCCGAAACAGACGAGACAGAACCTTTATGGGCAGAAGGAACCCCGGGCGACAGCCAATCCAGCGCGTGCCATCCGGCGACAGTCCACCGCCGGGCACGACGATGTGCACATGCGGGTGATGGGTCAGCGCCGACCCCCAGGTGTGCAGCACGCTGGTCATGCCGATGTTTGCGCCAAGGTGCCGGGGATCGGCGGCGATGGTGGTCAACGTCTCCGCCGATGCCCGGAATAGAAGATCATAGACCGTCTTCTTATTCCAATAGGCGATCTGCGCGATCTCGGCGGGGATGGTGAAGACAACATGGAAATACTCGACCGGCAGCAGGTCTTCGGCACGGGCGGCCATCCAGTCCCGCGCCGCGGGTCCCTGGCACTTCGGGCAGTGCCGATTCTTGCAGGAATTGTAGGCGATGTGATGGTGGCCGCATTTGGCACAGGCTGCCACATGCCCGCCGAGCGCCTCGGTTCGGCAGGCCTCGATCGCCGCCATGACCTTGAGCTGGGTCAGGCTAACATGCCCGGCATTGGCCCGCCGCCACGCCGGGCCATAGGCACGGAAGATGTCGGCGATCTCCAGTTTTGGCCGGATCACCGGACGGGCGCTACTCCAGTTCGCGTCGGAGCGTTTGGTCCTGCAGCTTCTTCAGGGTCTCGAACGGGCTGATCGTGTCGCGGATCGTCTTCGTGGCGACATGCATATAACGGGCGGTGGTCGTCAGCTTGGCGTGTCCCAGAAGGACCTGGATCACCCGCACATCCGTGTTCGCTTCCAGCAGGTGGGTGGCAAAACTGTGCCGCAGGGTGTGCAGCGTCGCTGGCTTGGCGATCCCGGCCAGTTTTTTGGCGGCGGTGAAGGCGCGGTTGAGCTGCCGCGGCGAGATCGGGTTGATCTTCGGTTTGCCAGGAAAAAGCCAGCCCTGCGGCCGTGACTCGCGCCAATAGTCGCGCAAGAGTTCCAGCAGCAGGGGCGACAGCATCACCTTGCGGTCCTTCTGTCCCTTGCCCTGTTCGACATGGATCAGCATCCGATCGCTGTCGATGTCGCTGATCTTGAGGTTGCAGACTTCGGAGGCCCGCAGTCCGGCGCCATAGGAGATGCTGAGCGCCGCTCGATACTTCAGGCCCGGCCCCTGGGCCGCCACAAGCAGGTCGGAAACCTCCTCAACGCTCAAGACAACGGGCAACTTCTGCGGTTGCCGACGGAACTGCATATGCCGCTTCATCTCTTCGCGGTCGCAGGTGATGCCGAAAAAGAACCTCAGCGCGACGATGCGGGCGTTGAAGGTCGGCGGCGTGACGCCCGCATTGGTCATGTGCAATTGGTAGGCGCGCAGGTCGTCGGGTGTCGCGGTATCCGGAGATCGCTTCAGAAACCCGGCGAAATCCTTGATCGCCCGAATATGGGCTTGCCGGACTTTGTCGCCCATCCCGCGGATGCGCATGTCTTCGATCATCCGTTCGCGCAGCGGGGTCGTCTTCTCCTCCGTCATGGGAACCTCCTGTCTGGTGATTGAGAAGACCCCAATCCTCAGCCAGGACGGCAAACCCACAAAATGCACGGCGTTCAGATCGTTGCTGCACCGTCACCACGGGCGCCAATGCCGCGCGAGCGGCTTCGTCCTTGGAACACAAACAGACCTAACAGTCTGCGAGCCGAACGACATCTTTGCCGAGTGCATGCTCGCTGGAGGAAAGCTATATGGATATAGTGCGCAGGCGGCCGGAGACGCCGTCGTCGCCCGCTTCGATCTCGAGGACGTCAGGCGCCTTGCGGACGCAGACCGGACCATCGAACGCGCGGTGATGCAATTGATGGCAGAACATTTCCTTTCTGCCATGGATTGCATTGCCGGCGATCGCTCGCAGACAGCATCACAGCGTCTCGCAAATTATCTGCTCAGCAGATGCACGCTGCAGGCGACGAGCCAGATCATTGAACTCCCGTTTCAGAAGCGGCTTTTGGCTGGAAAGCTCGGCCTTGCGCCGGAGGCGCTCTCGCGCGCCTTCGCCACGCTTAGGTGCGCGGGCGTATCGGTCCACGGAAAAACCATCCGCGTCGACGACGTCACGGCACTTCGTCGGGTTTGACGGAGACTGCACCGGCAGCCGACTGATCCGATCGCGGCGTGTCGTCATCCGCCAAAATGCGCCAGGAGGCTCCCTCAAGATCATCGAACTGCCCGCTCTTCAGGGACCATAAGAATGCCCCCAAGCCAAGTGTTCCCATGAAAAGAGCGATCGGGATCAGATACAGCAACATATTCATCGGGCAACAACTTCCGCAGTGGCCACGAAATCTGAGCCACGCAGCTTTCCGTCTGCTTTCGCAGGCGAACGATTGAGCCTCAATGCGTTGGTCACCACGATCAATGAAGAGGTGGACATGGCAATGGCGGCAATCAGCGGCGTCGCGTAACCCGCGATGGCGATGGGAACGGCAATCACGTTATATCCGATTGCCAGCGCGAAATTCTGGCGGATGAGCGTGGCCGCGCGTCGCGCGACGGCAATCGCGTCCGGAACCGCGTCCAGGCTTTCGTGCAGGAAAACCAGGTCGGCTGCCTGTCGACCGACGTCGGAAGCGGTTGCAGGCGCCATGGAAACATGCGCTGCCGCCAGCGCCGGCGCATCATTGATGCCGTCTCCGACCATCATGACCCGGTGACCTTGGCTGCTCAGGCTAGCGCAGGCCTCAACCTTCTGTTTGGGAGCCAATCGAGCGAACCACTTGTCGACACTGAGTGAGCGCGCGGTCGCCTCCACAACTGCGCTTCGATCGCCGGAGAATACGCAACTCTCGATACCGGCGGCTTTGAGTTGAACTATTGCTTCAATAGCTCGCGGGCGCAAGCTGTCTTCAAAGTAGAATCGAGCCAGTTCGATGTGGTCTTTGGAGAGCACGACCTCGGACAGCGACCCGTCGTATTCGTCGGTCCTCGACAGGCCTGGGCAAGCGAACTGCATATTGCCAAGGCAATACACGCCCTCCGGGGTTTCCGCTTGCAATCCGGCGCCGGGCACTTCAGCGACGCTAGCGATGCGCACCCCGTCAACGTTCACTGCCTCGAACAAGGCTTGTGACAGGGGATGACGTGAATGTGCGGCCATGGCACCCGCTATGTCCAGAGCCTCCCGACTGGCGTTCGAAGTCCGCACGAGGCGTGGCCGGCCAAGGGTGAGCGTGCCGGTCTTGTCGAACGCGACGATATCGACCTCCGCCAGACGTTCCAAGGCAGAGCCATCCTTCACCATGATGCCGCGACGAAAAAGGCGCCCTGCCGCCACGACCTGCACCACCGGGACCGCTAGTCCAAGCGCGCAGGGACACGTGATAACGAGCACGGCAACAGCGACGAGCATCGCCTGCTTCCAGTCCCCACCAAGGATTCCCCACGCGAGAAACGACACGAATGCCAATAGATGGACAGCCGGAGAATAAAGGCTCGCCGCACGGTCAGCGATCCGTCGGTATCTTGCCCTCCCGCCTTCGGCCGCTTCCATCAAGGTGATGATCTCAGAGAGCAGCGAATTCTGTGCCGTGTGGGTCGCGCGTATAGTCAGGGATGATAGAAGATTTACCGCGCCGGAGCGGACCTCTTCCCCGATTTCGACAGCCACCGGCAGGCTTTCACCGGTGACGATCGAAAGATCGATCTCGCTTGCCCCCATCTCGACAACACCGTCCACCGGGATGCAGTTCCCGGCGGCCACCAGGATGCGGTCTCCGACGGCGATCTCTTCAAGCGCCGCATACCGCTGCATTCCGTCCGGCATGATCAAGAAAGCGCCGCGCGGCGCGAGCCTGGCGAGGCCGTTGACGGCCGCGCGCGCCTTCTCCCGCATCACGTGATCCAAGGTCCGCCCAATCAGCAGGAAGAAGAGCAGGGACACCGATGCGTCGAACCAGGCATGCTCTCCATGATGGATCGTCTCCCAGAGAGACATGGCATAGGAGAGGCTGATCGCCAGCGAGATCGGCACATCCATGTTGGTCCGGCCTTGCTTCAACGCGTTCCAGGCGGAGGTGAAGAAGAAGCGCCCGGCGTAGACCAGGGCCGGAGCCGCGATCATAGCGGAAATCCAATGGAAGAGATCGCGGGTTGCTGCGTCGGCCCCTGACCAGATAGACACCGAAAGAAGCATGATATTGGCTGCGGCGAATCCCGACACGCCGACAGCGAGAAGCAACTGATTGCGAAGACCGTCGTCCGGGAGGCTCGGAGCCGTGAAAAGATGTGCCCGGTACCCCGCCGCTTTTATCGCGGACAGAATTCCGGTCGGGTCGGTCTCTTTGCCTTCGGTCTTTTCCGCATAGGTGCAACTGACACGCCGCGCGGTGAGATTGACGCGCGCGGTTCTGACATAGGGGAGCGTGAGCAGTGCTCGCTCAATGGACGAAATGCATGCCCCACAATGAACATCCGGAACGCTCAGGTCGAGCTGCCGGAGCCCATCGCCCACTCGATGACTGGCCAGAGCGATCTCTGCAGCGCCGACCTCGTTGCTCATCGTCATGACGCTTTCCGCGTCCATCGTGCAGCAGGTCATTCGCCGAACTCCGCAGTGTCGATACGTACCGCCTCATGCATCACGACGGTCCCGTTTCGTCGCGATATGGCCTCGATGATCCAGTCGCCGGATTGAACATGATGTGTCGCTTCGAACTCGCCGTCTTTGATCTTCGACAGGGCAAGCTGAAAATCCTCGCTATCGCCGACGGGCCTTTTGAAGAGCAGAGTGACTTGATCGACCGATGCGGCCGAGCCGTCGCGATTGGCGATCGCATAATGAACGGTGTCACCATCTATCGAAAGTTTGCCGGCGATTCCGCTCGCCGCCATGGCACGCATGGCGGCGGCCCTGGCGTTGAATTCCTGGCTCGCGACATAGGTATCCTGCGCGACAAGTCCGCTCCAGCTCGTCGAGGCGAAGACCGCCATGGTCACGTTGACGGCAATGACGATGCCGAAAAAGGTGATCAGCGCCAGGAGCATGTGACGGCCAGTGAACCCTCGGTTCGATTCAATTCGCTCGTTGCTCATTTCGAGGCCTCCGGTGCATTGAACGCTGCCTTATAGGTCGCGTGATCGACGTGTTTGTCGTCCTCGACGGCAAACAGGAATTCGTTTGGCGAGGCGGCATCGCGACGGTGGGTTACGAACACCTTCAGGGTGGTCGCAGCGTCCGGTTCGGCGGTGATGACGAAGGTTCGGCCTTCGCTGTTCGATATGGCGGGGATTTTCATGGTGGCCCCTTCCAGTCCTTCAAGACGAACTTCGATTGCCCTTGGCATCGGAACCATGTTGAGCACGCGCAAGGTATATCCGTTGCGGATCGACCCGTCGGATTCGAGCACATATTGCGGATTGCGGTCGTGAAGGACGTTCAGCTCGAGCCGCTCACGCATTGCCAGATGGACGAGCATCGCCACTCCGATGGCCACCCATATGGCGGCATAGAAGACAACGCGCGGCCTGAAGATCACCCGCCAGTTGAAGTGACGTATGCCCGCTACGAAGGTGCCGTCGGCATTTCGGACGAGGTTCGGTTGGACCCCCGTGGTTTCGCCGGTCGTCGCAAGCTTCATATTGCCGGCATATTCGCTGAGTGTGGCATAGGCGATGAGACCCCTTGGCTTGTCGAGCTTGTCCATCACACCATCGCAGGCATCAATGCAGAGGGCGCAGGTGATGCATTCCATCTGCTGCCCGTCGCGAATGTCGATCCCCATGGGACAGACGGCGACGCAGGCGTTGCAATCCACGCAGTCGCCTATCGGCTGGCCGGCCGCTTGCGCTTTCTTCGCGTGGCGGGAACGGGGCTCCCCACGCCAGTCGTTGTAGGTGACGACCAGGGAATTCTCGTCCAGCATTGCGCCCTGAATGCGCGGCCACGGACACATGTAGGTGCAGACCTGCTCTCTCATGAGGCCGCCGAGCACGTAAGTCGTCGCGGTCAGGGTGGCGACGGTCGCGTAAGCCACCATTGGTGCCTGACCGCGGAATAAGTCCACCGCAAGCGTCGGTGCGTCGGCGAAATAAAAGATCCACGCGCCGCCCGTCATCGCTCCGATGGCGATCCATAGAGCATGCTTGACGACCCGTTTGCCGATCTTGTTTCGCGTCCAAGGGCCTGCGTCGAGTTTCATTCGCGCATTGCGGTCCCCTTCGATCGCTCGTTCGACGACGAGGAACAGATCCACCCAGACAGTCTGCGGACAGGCATACCCGCACCACGCGCGTCCGACGGCCGAGGTGACCAGGAACAGGCCGAAGCCTGCCATCACCAGAAGGCCTGCGACGTAGTAAAATTCCTGTGGCCATATTTCGATGAAAAAGAAAAAGAAGCGCCTGGTGTTGAGATCGATCAGGATCGCCTGGTCAGGGGCGTATGGCCCCCGGTCCCAATGGATCCAGGGAGCCAGATAGTAGATGGCAAGCGTTACCAGCATGACGATCCATTTGAACCGTCTGAAGCGGCCTACGGCTCGCTTCGGGAAAACCTTCTTGCGCGCGGCATAAAGGGGCTGCTGCTTGCCTCTTGCGTTGACTGGCTGGGCATCCAGCCGTTCGACAACGTTTTCTGAGTGGGGATCGGGTGCTGTATAGAGGTTCATTGCTTCAATCCGGCTTCATGAACCACCGTTTCGCATCTCGTCGCACGGCCGTCGTTGACGTGGATCAAGAATAGATTTCGTTTTCGACCATACGAAAAAAAGCCACGCCTCCCTCAAGGCGTGGCTCGGAGGATCTGCGTGAAAGGCCACGCAGGGGACATCCTCCTGCCAGTCTTTCTAGTGATTTGACTCGTTGTGATCTTTGAGCGACGTCAAACTGATCATCGAAAGCCCCAGCTTTTCCGGATTATCTTGCTCTTCCGGGGAGCCCAGCGGCTTTGCCCGAACGGATGTCCTCTTGTGGACGACCGCTCGCGGTGTGCCGTAAAGTCCGAGGAGCGGGTTGTTGTTGTGGGTAGACATGGAATGTTCCTCACTTTCCGCCGCCGAGCGAGTGAACGAACACCGTCAGCTCTTTCACGGTTGACTGGCCGAGGCGGGCCGACCACGCCGGCATGACACCATGTTTGGGGGCCGTGACCTGGCGGACAATTGCGTCTTCGCCGCTGCCTTTGAGCCAGATCGCATCGGCAAGGTTCGGTGCGCCCATGTCGATGTTGCCCTTTGCGTCCTGCCCATGACACGCAGCGCAGTTGTCGGCGAAAACCTGACGTCCTGCCTCGGCGAGCGCCGGATCGGACGGCTTGTTGGTCAGACCCCAGACATAAGCCGCAACCGCCCGAATCTGCGCGGGCTGCAATATCTCGGCAAATGCCGGCATCTCCGACACGTGCGTATCGGTATCGCCGTCGAAGCGGATGCCGTGGGAGATCGTTTTCTGGATCGAAGTCAGATCGCCGCCCCAGAGCCAATCGTCATCGTTCAGATTCGGAAAGCCCGGCCCGCCCGTCGCGCCCGAACCGTGACAAGGGGCACAGTTGACCTTGAAGGCAGACGCACCACCTGCGATGGCGAATTCACGCAGGGACGGATCTGCGTCAATTTCGGATACGGTCTTTGCGGCGATCTGCTGCTCGAACTGCGTTTGAGCTGCTTTCGCGACTTGAACTTGCTGCTGCAGCTCCGCGCGGCTGGAAAAGCCGAGAAGGCCCTTTGTCGTGTCCTTGATCATCGGTATCGACGGATAAAGGATTGCATAGCCCACTGCCCAAAGGATGGTGGCGCAAAATGTCCAGACCCACCAACGCGGCATGGGATTGTTGAGCTCTCGGATTCCATCCCACTCGTGACCAGTCGTCTCGACGCCGCTGATCTCGTCTATATGTTTCTCCGACATCTCATTCATCCTTCAGCGGAATGTTCGCGGCTTCGTCGGCTATCTTCTTGCTGCCGGGACGGAGGGTGAAGAAGATTGCGCCGATGAAGAACAGGGCCATCGCCAGAAGACCCCAACTATCGGCGAAGTGACGCATTGCGTTGTAAACTTCCATGGTGAGCCTCATCGATAGCCGGTTGCGTCGTCGTAAGTCGAAAAGTCCACCAGAGTGCCGAGCATCTGGAGGTATGAGACCAGGGCATCCATCTCCGTCAGCCTTGTGGGATCGCCGTCGAAGTCACCCACCTTCGCTTTCGGGTAGCGTGCGAGCAGAGCGGTTGTGTTGGCGTTCGGGTCGGCCTGCGCGCGCATGTCGGCCTCGGCATTTGCCAGCATGTCGGCCGTATAGGGCACGCCGACGTCCTCGTTGGCCTTCAGATCCATGCCGATGTCCTTGACCGTGACATCCCTGTCCTTGAGGAAGGCATAGGTCGGCATAATCGATTCCGGGACCACCGCGCGCGGATTGGACAGATGCTGCACGTGCCATTCATTCGAATAGCGGCCGCCCACCCTGGCCAGATCCGGTCCCGTGCGTTTCGAACCCCATTGGAACGGATGGTCGAACATCGATTCAGCCGCAAGCGAGTAGTGGCCGTAGCGTTCAACTTCATCGCGGAAGGGGCGGATCATCTGGCTGTGGCACAGATAGCATCCTTCACGGATGTAGATGTTTCGCCCAGCGAGCTCGAGTGGTGTGTAGGGTCGCATGCCCTCCACCTTCTCGATCGTGTTCTGGAGATAGAAAAGCGGAGCTATCTCGACGATACCGCCAATGCTGACGACCAGGAGGGATCCGACCAGAAGAAGGGTCGCGTTCTTTTCGAGGATTTGGTGTTTTTCCAGGATCGACATCTTCTTCTCCTCACTGTGCAGCTTGAAGCGTGATCGTTCCCGGGATCGCGGCTTCGTCACGCTGATGGCCACGGATCGTCATCGCGACATTGAAGGCCATGACCACACCGCCGGCCAGGTAAAGGCCGCCACCGACTGCGCGCAGCAGGTAGTAGGGGAACATTGCTGCAACCGTTTCCGCGAACGAATAAACCAAGAAGCCCTGGCCGTTATATTCGCGCCACATAAGGCCCTGCTGGATACCGGCGACCCAAAGGACGGCCGCATAGATGACGATGCCAAGGGTGGCGAGCCAGAAATGCCAGTTGACCATGCGCAGGCTGTAGAGCCGCTCACGGCCCCAGAGCTTCGGCGTCAGATAGTAGATTGCACCGAAAGTAATCATGCCGACCCAGCCGAGGGCGCCGGAATGAACATGGCCGATTGTCCACTCGGTGTAGTGGCTGAGGGAGTTGACGGTCTTCACGGACATCATCGGCCCCTCGAATGTCGACATGCCGTAGAAGGCGATGGCGACTATCATCATGCGGATGATGGGGTCGGTGCGGATCTTGTCCCAGGCGCCCGATAGCGTCATGAGTCCGTTGATCATGCCGCCCCAGGAGGGCATCCAGAGCATGATCGAGAAAACCATTCCGAGCGTCTGCGCCCAGTCGGGTAGAGCCGTATAGTGCAGATGGTGCGGACCGGCCCAGATGTACAGGAAGATCAAGGCCCAGAAATGAATGATCGACAGCCGGTAGGAATAGATCGGCCGGTTGGCCTGTTTCGGCACGAAGTAGTACATCATGCCGAGGAAGCCTGCGGTCAGGAAAAAGCCGACGGCGTTGTGGCCGTACCACCATTGAGTGAGAGCATCCTGCACGCCCGAAAAGAGAGAATAGCTCTTGGAGCCGAGGAACGAGACCGGCACCGCCAGGTTATTGACGACATGCAGCATGGCGATCGTGACAATGAAGCCGAGGTAGAACCAGTTCGCCACATAGATATGCGGCTCTTTCCGCTTCAGGATTGTTCCGAGGAACACCGCAAGATAAGCGACCCAGACAATCGTGAGCCACACATCGACATACCATTCCGGCTCCGCGTATTCCCGCGCCTGGGTGATGCCCAGTATATAGCCGGTGGCCGCCATCACGATGAAGAGCTGGTAGCCCCAGAAAACGAACCAAGCCAGCTTACCGCCGAACAGGCGAGCACGGCAGGTACGCTGGACCACATAAAAGGACGTCATGATCAGCGCGTTGCCGCCAAATGCAAAGATGACGGCGGACGTGTGGACAGGACGAAGACGACCAAAGTTCAGATAGGGCGCGATGTTCAGATCGGGGAAGGCCAGCTGGAGAGCAATTACAAGACCCACAAGGAAGCCGACGACACCCCAAAAGACCGTCGCAATCAGTCCATAGCGGATGACCCCGTCGGAGTAGGCCGAGGTCTCTGTAGCCTTGACGGCACGCCGCGGAGAAAAATCGACCCTGCGCAAAAGCAGGACCGTTCCCGCGAGCAGACAGAAAAATAACACCCACATGTGGGCGGCAAATAGTTGGTCGTGGGCGAGAGCGGCCCCCAAAAGCGCGAAAAACGCGCCAACCGCCAGCACCATGATTTCTAAGGTATAATCCATGTGATCGTCCCCGCAGCGCAGACGGCTACGTCGCGATGACCGCCTTTCCCGCCTATTGGACGACAGTTGTCATGCCCGCGGCCGTCAATCTTTGATCTATGTCAACGAGCGAGGCATTGGGCATCAAACGGCGATGTCACGGCCTGTCTTTTCCGCATGCTCAGGCATATGGCTGACCTCCAGCCTTTCCTTGGAGAAGGCCGTCTTGTCATTCTCGCCTTGCTGCTCTTTGTCGAGGCTCCGCCGGTACTTCGAAACTGCGACGCGCAACTGCGGCAACGGAGTCACTCCGTCCGTCGGCAATTTGATAAGCGTCAAAGAAGAATGTTCGGCTTCGACGTACCACCACCCCTGTGGCCAATCAGGCCAGCGCTAGCAGGAGACAAGAGAATGCGTTTCAAAACCGGTCTGATCGCTGCGACCGCAGCTTTGATGGCTTCGGCAATGCCGCTCATGGCAGCAGATCACCAGATTCAGATGCTCAACAAGGGTGCCGATGGCGCAATGGTGTTCGAACCGGGCTTCGTCAAGATCGCACCCGGCGATACGATCACCTTCATTCCGACCGACAAGACCCACAATGTCGAAACGTTCAAGGAACTGATCCCTGCCGGCGCACCGGAATTCAAGTCCAAAGCAAGCGAGCAGTATCAGGTCAAGTTCGATGTGCCCGGCGCCTATGTCGTGAAATGCACGCCACACGCTGGCATGGGCATGGTTGCGCTGATCCAGGTTGGAGACCATCCGGCAAATCTCGAAGCCATCAAGACCGCCAAGATTCCAAACCTGGCGCGAAAGCGTCTCGACGCAGACCTCGCACAGGTCACCCAATAATGCGATAATAACGAGTGGTGACCCGGGGTGACTTGGCCGAAGGCCCGGTCACCTTCTTTATGTCGGAGACATCTTGTGGTCGCCGATGCGATGAGTGGTTGAGCGCTCTCACTTCCTACCCGGGACATGTCCGAAGTGGGGCCTGGTCAGGCCCTTTCCATTAGGGTCAGGCCGCCTTGCTATGTGTTCGCCCTGACATGCCGAAATAGGCGTCGAAGGCCGCGGCAACGGCTCTGATCATGAAACGCGATTCCTGGCGCACGGTAAGCTTGCCGTCATTGATCGCAATCACGCCGTCGGCAGTGAGATCTCTAAGCCTGTCATTGCCTGCCAGCAAATAGTCGACGTCAAAGCCGGAATTTTCAGTGATGCTATTTAGGTCGGCCGAGAAATCGCACATGAGGCGTTCGATGATGCGGGCGCGAAGCCGGTCTTCATCCGTAAGGCGATACCCCTTCCCGGTCGCGAGAACGCCGGACGACACGCGATCGGCATAAGTACCGATTGCGACCTCGTTCTGGACATATCCCATCGGCAACTTGCCTATGGCCGAAGCTCCGAGCCCAATCAACGTCTCGCAGGTGTCCGTCGTATATCCCTGGAAATTTCGTCGCACCTCCCCCCTGGAACCGGCGATCGAAAGTGTGTCGCCAGGCAGAGCGAAATGGTCGAGGCCTATCCGGACATAGCCCGCCGCAACGAGTGCGGAAGCGATCGCTTCCGCCTGCGCGTTTCTCTCGTCGGCGCCCGGAAGCGTCGCGTCGTCGATCAACCGCTGATGTTTCTTGAAGGCCGGGATATGCGCATATCCAAAGACCGCAAATCGCTCGGGGCGCATCTCAATCGAGGCATTCACCGTATCGATGCACGATTGGACTGTCTGATGCGGTAGTCCGTAGATCAGGTCGAAATTGATGCTGGAAACGCCTGAGGCCCGCAACAACGATACGGCTGTACTCGTCTGTTCGACGGATTGCTTGCGGTTGATGGCCGCTTGGACCACCGGGTCGAAGCTCTGGACGCCGAGGCTCGCGCGATCAACGCCGCTTTCGCCGAGCGCTGCCACCATTTCCTCCGACAGCGTGCGGGGATCGATCTCGATCGCAACGCTGCAATCATATTGGAAATCGAACGCGCCTCTGAGCTTCTTGATCAGAACCCGAAACTCGTCCGGCCTGACGATTGTCGGCGTCCCGCCGCCGAAGTGCACATTCTTGACCATGATCGGCTTGTGCGCAGCGAATGCGACCAACTCGATCTCCTGATGCAAAACATCGAGATATTCGAGGACCGGGCGATCCTGCCGCGAGATGGTCGTGTGACAACCGCAATACCAGCACATGGAACGACAGTACGGAATATGAAGATAAAGCGAAACCGGCTGATCTTGTTCGAGGTTCGCCAATGCTTGCGCATAAGCATCCGGCCCTATCGCCGAAGAGAACGCAGGCGCCGTGGGGTAACTTGTGTAGCGCGGCAACCGGGCTTCGCCGTATTTCGCGACCAAATGACTGGACATGATTGGTTCCTTCAAAGGGGTTGAAGGACCATTGGCGCCAGGAGTGAGATCTGTCCTTGCTCTAAATCAATGACGGCCGGCTGAAACCGGCACGAGCATGGAGGTTATTTGCTGGCAATCAAAGTCACCCGGCCGCCCCGAGACTATGCTTGCTTATCTGGTGGGCCGCGGCCGCAGCCGCCAGGCTCTCTGAATTGCGCGGCCGAAGGACAAAATTTCATGACCGAAGCAGCGCTCATCGAGGCGGAAATTCCTCTCATTGACGTGCGCACCATCGCGCCCACCGAGAGACACCATCTCATCTTCAGTACCCTCCACGCCCTTGCCCCCGGCGGCCTCCTACGCATCACCAGCGACCACGATCCCCGCCCGCTGCACTATCAATTGGAGTCGGGCTATCCCGGAAAATTCTCCTGGGACTATCTCGAGCAGGGTCCCCAGATCTGGCGGGTCGAGATTTCTCGTCTTGAGGCGGGTTGCGATTGCAGCTGCGGCGGCCACTGAGCACGCAGGATAAACGATGATGATCGCTTCCGGCGCGACCTTGTCACGATGGACGACGTCGCATTTTGCCGCTGCAGCGAAATCAGAACATATTCGCCAACGGCGCTTTTTTGTCGCCAGACCGAATTTGGAGAGGTAGCGATGATCATGCCACTTCGTGAACTTGACGTCCGCCCGCTCCTCAAGAACGGCGGTGCGCCCTTCAACCTGATAATGGAAACGGTCGCATCGCTCGAACCGGGAGAAGGTCTTCGGCTGCTCGCGATATTCGAACCGACGCCCCTGATCCACCAGCTCAGGCAGCGCGGCTATTCCCACGTGAGTAGGAAAATCGCGGAGGACGATTGGGAAATCATCTTCGCACCGGAGTCAGCTGCCTCAGAAGGGGGACAAACAGGCGAGCCGACTTTGGAAACGGACCTATGGCCCGAACCGATATGGAATCTGGATCTGACCGGCCTTGCACCACCGAAGCCGATGGAACGTATCCTTGCGCGCCTGCAGACAATGAAAGCCGGCGAAGTACTATTTGCGCTCTTGAGCCGCGAGCCGATTTCCCTCCTGAACGAGGTGAAAGCTCGCGGCCATGAATGGGTCGGCAACTTCGACTCCACGGGAACGGTCTACCGCATCATGGTTCGCGTGAACCCTTCCGGGGTCTCGGCATGAAATTCGTCGTTTCTGAACCGCTGTGACAATGCATCACGAGGAACGACAGGCGCGGCAGGGATATCGGCATCCGAATTTTGATAGGCCATTTTGAGATTGCGCAATGAAGACGGCTGACCAAATGGAATAGAACCAGCCTGCAAATTTGGAGAATTTCAAGTGAATGAGTTCGCGCTTGCGTTCGCGCTTTTTCTGGGGCTGCACTCAGTTCCGGCGATCCCGGCCATTCGCTCTGCGATCATCCGGCGGACAGGGCGGTCTGCCTATTTCATTCTCTATTCGACGGTGTCGACCGCGGTGCTGATCTGGGTATTTCGTGCAGCCTTGGCTTTGGACTATATTCCACTTTGGGATTTCCAGCCTTGGCATGCCGCGATAACGATTTTCTTGGCCCCTATCGGAATATTCCTCGTGATTGCCGGACTGCTGAGTTGCAATCCTTTGTCGGTGTCGCTGCGGACCTCAGGTCAGCGAGGGGCCATCGTTCTCGTCACACGTCATCCTGTCCTCTGGGGCTTTGCTTTTTGGGCCGTCGGTCATCTCGTGGCGAATGGGGACCTGCGCGCACTTTTCCTCTTTGGCGGATTTGCGCTTTTTTCACTCGGCAGCATCCCTCTGGCGGAAAAGCGGGCGCGAAATCGGCTGGGAACGTCTTGGACTGACGTAGCCGCTTCCACATCCGTCTTTCCCTTCGCCGGCCTCTTGCGCGGACATGGACTTGGCATCGATATGCCCATCCTGTTCGGCGCCGTCGCAGCCGCGATCATTACCGGCTGGCTGCTTCTGGGAGGACACAGCTTCCTTTTCGGCGCCGACCCCATCGCCACTTTGATGTAAAGCAAGTCAGCTGCCTTCGCCCGACCACGAAATGATCTGTCAGCGAAGGTCATGCTTTATCCTTTCCCATATCGCGTCCGTGCGAGCCGAAGCTTCCGCAGACATCGACAGAGGCCTTCCCCATTCACGATCCGTCTCGGAACCGATCTTGTTGGTGGCATCGCATCCCATCTTGGCCCCGAGCCCCGACTTCGGCGAAGCGAAGTCCAAATAATCTATCGGGGTATCTTCGATGATCAGGAGATCGCGACCGGCATCGAACCTCGTCGACATGGCCCAAGCGATATCCTGCCAATTGCGCACATCGATGTCCGGATCTACCACGATTATCAGCTTGGTATAGTTGAACTGGGGCAACATCGACCAAAGCCCCATCATGACTCGCTTGGCCTGGCCGGGATATCTTTTTTCGATCGAGACGATGATCGTTCTGTACGAACACGCCTCGGGCGGCAGCCATAGATCACATATTTCCGGAAACTGCTTTTTCACAATCGGCACGAAGAGCTCCGCCATCGCTTCGCCCAAGCACGAAGGCTCGTCCGGAGGTCGACCCGTGTAAGTCGACAGATAGACGGGCGATCGGCGTGTCGTGATGGCGGACAGATGGACGACGGGAAATGGCTCGACTGCGTTGTAGTAGCCTGTGTGGTCTCCGTAAGGTCCCTCGGGATGTGTCATTTCGGCTGAGACCATGCCCTCAAGTATGATTTCCGCATTCGCCGGCACCGGCATGGGAACCGTCACCGCAGGCGATATCTCCGTCCTGGCCGATCGCAGCAAGCCGGCGAAATTTAGTTCGCTCACGCCCTCAGGCAGCGGCATCACGCCGGCAAGCAACGTGGCAGGGTCGGCGCCGATCGCAATGACAATCGGCATGTCCAGACCCTTTCTTTGCCATTCGCGGTGATGCTTTGCCCCTCCCCTGTGTGCAAGCCAGCGAACGATGAGCGATTGATTATCGCGGACCTGCATGCGGTAGATCCCCACGTTGATATCAGAAGGATCGTCCGGGCTCCTTGTGATGACCAGCGGCCAGGTGACCAACGGAGCGGGTTCTGCGGGCCAGCACCATTGAATTGGCAGCTTCGAGAGATCCACGTCGCGTCCGCGAAAGACGATAGCCTGCGCTGGGGATTTTGCGCACTGTTTCGGACGTGCCGACATCGCCGCCCTCATGAGAGGAAGTTTGCTCCAAGCCTCGCGCAACGACCGCGGAGGGGCTGGACGATGAAGTTCCGCCAGCGTCGACGCGAGCAGAGGAAGTTCGCCCGGATTGATACCCAATCCGAGTTCGATCCTTTCCCGTGTCCCGAAAAGATTGACGAGCACCGGCATGTCAAGGGTCTTGCCTTCAGCATTCACCGGCGCTTCGAACAGCAATGCCGGACCTTGTTCTTTGATGGTTTTTTGATGCAGGGCCGCAACTTCATGCACGAGTGAAACGGGCTCTCTTACCCGCAGGAGAAGCCGCCGACGCTCGAGTTCATGCATAAAACTCTGGAGATCAAAAAATGTGGGCTGTCGCTGTTTGTCCGATTTCATCGGCGATGCAATCGGGAAAAAATAGGCGTCTGTCTTTGCTGCAAAGCAAACAATGGGAACTCCGCGCATCCTACGATGGTGCCTCACGACAAACGAGGCACAGATGCTCATCCAGCCAAAACTACCCGGAGCTATTAGGGTTGTTCCACTGCCGCTCGCTCAGCGGGTGGCGACGTTGCTTTTCGATCAAGTTCTCACCAAACACCCGGCTCTCTTCGATCGACTGGGTTGTTTCGAAACAAGCCGCTTTGCCTTCATACCCAACGATCTGCCGTTCGCCTTTCTTATATGCCCAGCAAAAAAGGCGATCCAAACCTTCAGGCGCGGCACCCGCATGGCTGCCGACGCCACGATCGAGGGACCGTTCTTCCTCTTGCTCGCGCTTGTCGAAGGTCGTGTGGATGGCGACGCGCTCTTTTTCTCACGGAGACTCACGGTTACCGGGAACATGGAGGCGGTGCTGGCTCTCCGAAACGCGCTCGACGACAATAATATCGATCTTGCGGAGGATCTCGCCAGCACTGCCGGCCCACTGCAATCTGCCGTAAAAGTAGCGATTGTGTTTCTGCGCAGGCACGCTCTCACCGCGGAGGGCCTGGCGTGGAATTGATATGCCCCGCAGGCACGCCTGCCGCTTTCCGTGAGGCAGTCGACGCTGGTGCCGACGCTGTCTATTGCGGATTTCGCGACGAAACCAATGCGCGCAACTTTCCTGGTCTGAATTTCACACGCGAGGAATTGAGCCAGGCAATCCGATATGCGCGCTCCAAAAACGTCCGAACTTTCGTCGCGCTGAATACCTTCATGACAGCTGGTCGCGAGGAATTATGGCATACTGCCACCGACGATGCCGTGAGACTTGGCGCCGACGCGCTGATCCTCGCCGATTTCGGTCTGATGGCCTATACGGCCGAGAAGCATCCCGAACAGCGGCTGCATGTTTCGGTGCAGGCATCCGCTTCCAATGCGGATGCAATTTCATTCCTGGTGGAAACATTTCGAGCGGCTCGCGTCGTGCTTCCGCGAACGCTGACGATCGCCGATATCGCCAGGCTTACCCCGAAGATCAATTGCGAGGTGGAAATTTTCGTGTTCGGAGGACTTTGCGTCATGGCCGAAGGCCGATGCTCACTTTCATCCTATGCGACGGGCAAATCCCCGAACATGAATGGAGTATGCTCTCCCGCCAGCCATGTGACCTATCGTCAAGAGGGGACGGACCTGTTGTCTGAACTTGGCGGGTTTACCATCAACCGGTTCAGTGCCGGCGAGGCGACTGGATATCCAACACTTTGCAAAGGCCGTTTCGCCGTCGGCGACACCGAGGGATATGCCTTCGAGGATCCTGTCTCGCTCGAAGTTATGGATCAGTTGGAGGTTCTAAAAGCCGCGGGTGTTTCGGCGTTGAAGATCGAAGGGCGCCAGCGCGGAAAGGCCTATGTCGCAGAAGTGGTTGCCACCCTGAGAGCGGCCATGGAAGCGACTCCGGCCGAACGTCTCCGCCTTCTCGCCCGGTTGCGCGTTCTCAGCGAGGGCCAGCAAACCACGCACGGCGCCTACGAGAAGCGGTGGAGATGAGATGATGCCAAACGCCGCAATAGGACTGACCCTCGGACCCGTGCCTTATCTTTGGGAGGAAGAGCGCTGGCGGGACTTTTACTTCCGCATCGCCGACGAAGCGCCCCTGGACGTCGTTGTTCTGGGTGAAACCGTCTGTTCCAAAAGGTTGCACTTTACAGAGGCAGCTATTGGAGAGGTCATCGAAAGGCTCGAAGCGTCGGGGAAACTCGTACAATTGTCGACGCTGGCTCTGGTGACCCTGGAACGGGAGTTGCAGTACCAGAAGGAAGTCGCGAGCAGCACAAGTCATATGGTCGAAGCCAATGACCTGTCGGCCCTCCATCTTTTACGCGGCCGACCCCATGCGGTCGGACCACTCGTGAATGTTTACAACGCATCAACCGCCAAGTTCCTTGCCAAAAACGGTGCGACGACGATCTGCCTGCCGCCGGAACTGCCCGCTACGTCCGTACAGGTCATCACACGGGAATGCAGGGATATCCAATACGAACTATTCGCCTTCGGTCGACTGCCGCTCGCGATGTCGGCGCGGTGCGCGCATGCAAGATCCAAGGGAAAGATAAAGGACAATTGCCAATTCGTCTGCGGCCAGGACCCGGACGGCCTGGTGGTCAGCACCCTGGCCAAGAAGCCGTTTCTCACCTTGAATGGCGTCCAAACGATGTCATTCACATGTCAGGCAATCCTGCCGGATCGCGACCAGCTCGCGGCGCTTGGTGTAAATTCGCTGCGGCTTTCGCCACAAACTTGCGACATGGTTTCGGTTGCGCGCCTTTTCCGGAGCTTGATCTCGGGACAGATCGGAGGAGACGAAGCGGCAGAGGCGTTGCGTCGAATTTACCCTGACGTCCCGCTTTCGAACGGCTTTCATCACCAGCAAGCCGGTGCGGCGTGGATCGGCCGAAACCGCAACGCTGAGATGGGCTCCGCCCAATGACGGATCTGACCGAAACCGCAATCCGCAGGGACGATCGGCATTTGGGCAGTGCAGACATCGCGGCTCGCTGTCCGCTCAAGCATGCCCTCATTTCCGTGCGCTTGATTGACTTGGCTCAAAGTCATCATCTCCCACGATCGGCATGATGATCCTTGAGAGCTGTCAAACCGTCACCCCATTCCTCGCAGGGATAAAAGCGAGCTCTCATCCCTGGGTCGACAGGAGGATCAAATGCCATTGAGATTAATTAGCGGAATGCTGAGGTCGTCCGGCAACGACGCCATGCTGATCATGGACACGGGCATGTTGAACCAATTCGTTCTCGTGACGAAGCAGGCCCTTCTTGATGTAGCGTCTCCGCCCCGCTGCGATGAAAGCCGGCTACAGCAGCACATCCAGATCTTCAGCAACATCGCCAGCGACAAATACGACCGCGGCGAAGTGAAACCTGACGGTCGCGTCTGGATCACCTCGGATGACATCGCAAAGTGGAAACAGCTGCATTGATCCGCGCTGGTGCCGGATGACATCATGGGGCTGAGCCAGTATCCAATGGATACTATTGCTCAGCGCCCGCAGCCCTTACTCCTTACCGCCTTCCGCAAGGAGCGAAAGGCCTTCCGGATCGCGGACAAGAAGCTTTTGCCGGCCGCCTTCAACCAGTCCCCTTGCTTCCCAGGCGCTTAATATCCGGGAGACTGTAAAGAGCGTGGTTCCGGTCATCTCGGCGATATCCTGGCGTGAAATCTGAAAGTCGATGCGAATGCCGTTTGGCTCGCGCTTGCCGGCCTGCTGGCAAAGCCGCCAGACGACGTGGGCGACGCGACGTTCGACCTCCTCAGTGGACATTTCCCGGATACGTGTATGCGCCTCGTCGAGCCTCTGGCCGATCGTCTGCATGGTGGTGACTGCAAGACGCGGATTCTGCTCGACAAAATCCGGCCAGATCTCCGTCGGCCAGGACAGGGCGACGCTTTCGGCGGCGGCAATGGCCGTTCCAGGATAGTCCGAACGGCGGAGCGCTTTCGCAAAACCGAACAGATCGCCGGGATGCACGATGCGCACGATGATCTGCTGTCCGTCCTCGGTGACCTGAGTGACTTTCAGCCGCCCGTGCAGAAGAAGGAAAAAGCTTGTGGCTTCCTGACCCTGTTCGAACACGGCTTCGCCCAGAGGGATACGTCGCGACGTCGCATGGCTCAACAGCCGATCGAGATCGGCGTCGGTCATCTTGTCGAACAAGGCCAGCGACCTGACGACAGTCCGATCAATTTTCACAAAGGTCCCTTTCGTCTCGCTCGTCATCTGCCTTCTATCGCTGCCTGCCCAATCGAGAAAGGAGCCGTCTAGCCGCCAGCTTTGCTGCCCCTGCAGGATGCCAATTGAGCTTTTCATCGAAGGGCAATCTTCCAGCAACACGGCAGATTTCATCTGAGGCTATATCCCTCTGAGATACTCCCGTCACTATCCAAAATGACGCGCCGACTGCCGCATCCGGTTGATCTCAAATACCGCCATCGTAGCCGACGACAATTCGCCCCCGCCAAAGTTCTCCGATGTCGGCAAGCCCTCGCTTACCCGACAACATTTCGCACCGAAGAAGTCGCCGCCAACGGCACAACGATCCATGTCCGTATCGGCGGCTCCGGTCCCCGCGGTTGTTCTCTTGCATGGATATGGCGAAACTGGTGACAT
Source organism: Rhizobium jaguaris (assembly GCF_003627755.1). Classification (NCBI taxonomy): domain Bacteria; kingdom Pseudomonadati; phylum Pseudomonadota; class Alphaproteobacteria; order Hyphomicrobiales; family Rhizobiaceae; genus Martinezella; species Martinezella jaguaris. The sequence continues at coordinate 2,511,120 of NZ_CP032695.1, forward strand.
GTGGGCACCGCTGGCAGCAGAGTTGATGCAAGATCACACTGTCATAGCACCTGACCTGCGAGGCATGGGTCTGTCGGCTGTTGCAACGGAAGGTTTCACCAAGAAGAACGAGGCTGAGGACGTCGCTGGCGTTGTGGAAGCGCTGCATGTCCGGCAGGCAGACGTGGTTGGCCACGACATCGGCAATATGGTCGCCTTCGCGTTTGCTGAATCCCATCCTGACCGCACGACGCGTCTGGTCATGATGGATGCGCCGGTACCTGGGGTCGGCCCATGGGACGAGATTTTGAAGACCCCGATACTCTGGCATTTCCACTTCGGTGGTCCTGACATGGAACGTCTCGTGGCCGGCCGCGAGCGGATCTATCTCGACCGTTTCTGGAACGATTTTTCAGCCGACCCTGCGCATTTTTCGGAGGACGCACGCAACCACTACGCTGAACTCTATGCAAAACCTGGTCGCATGCATGCGGGCTTTTCGCAATTTGCCGCTTTTGATCAGGACGCGATCGACAACCGCGCATTCCTTGCGAATGGGCGCCTGCAGATGCCGGTTCTGGCAATTGGCGGCGATCATTCGTTCGGGGATACCATGGCATTCATTATGCGGTTCGCCGCTGACGATGTGCACCAGGTCGTAATTGCCAATTCGGGCCACTGGCTCATAGAAGAGCAGCCGGCACCTACCATCGCGGCCATTCGTGCATTCCTACAGAGCAAGGCGGCTTCCAAGGCGCTGCCGGAGACACGCCTTACCTTGGGGCAAGTTGATGCGCTGGCTAAAAAGCAGGGCGGGGCCGGCACATCAGGACGAAATGGCGTGCAGACCACGGTTCTCTCTGGAGATCCCAACGCGCCTGGCCCTTACACGATCGAAATCCGCGTCCCGGCACATGCGCGCATCGCCGCGCATACTCATCGCGACAATCGCACGGTATTGGTCGTTTCCGGCGAGTGGCATTTTGGTTATGGCGAGAAAGCCGCCGAGAAGGAGACGACCACGCTTGGGCCTGGCGGCTTTTACACCGAACCGGCCGGCGTGGCCCACTTTGCGTTCACGGGGGATGTGCCATCGGTTGTCTACATCACCGGCCAGGGTCCCTCCGACACCCAATATGTGAGCGCGGCGGACGATCCTTCGAAGAAATAGGGCCGCGTGATCACGTCGTTCAAATGATGTGCAAGTCAGGGAGGGCTGATCCGTTCACTCCGCCAACGACAGCCTTGCCGTACAACAGTCATAACCTCCACCAAAGGTGGAGGTTTGAAACGCTGCGCTTGAACCGCTAGAAGCGGTTTTGTTAGCGCTTAGTAGCTACGATTGAAGAGGTCGGCAAAGTCGGAAGCTTTGTCGGCCTTTTCCTGATTACGGATATATTGTCTGACGACCTGCTCGTTGTAGCCCGTCGTCGATACGAAATACCCGCGCGCCCAAAAGTGATAACCCTTGTAGCGGCGCTTGCGCGCATATTTGTTGGCAACGTAAAGGGCTGTCTTGCCCTTCAAAAAGCCGACAATATGCGCAACCGAGTATTTCGGCGGGATCGATATCAACATATGCACATGGTCGGGCATCAAATGACCCTCTTCGATCTGGCAGCCTTTCTGCTGTGCCAGCCGACGTAAGAGTTCTCCCAACTCACGCCGTACGTCCCCGTAGAGTCTTTTCGTTCGGTATTTGCTGCCAAAAACAACGTGATACTTGCAGTCCCACGTCGCATGCGAGAGCGTTTGCTCATCCATAGAACCTCCTTGTTCGAAGTCTGGGCCGCGCCAGCGGTTCAAGCAGGAGGTCTCTCAACTACCGTGTAGAACTCGTCCAGTCCTCCACCATAGGTGGAGGTTTATTTATGGGTATAAAAAGGCGCGCCGCAGGGGCGCGCCTTCCAAAGTGGTCAAACCGCCAAACTCGCGCGTAGCGGTAGTAAAATGACAAAGTATCAGCAAATGCTTCGCGGGACACTTAGAGGCGATGCCATCTGGGGCTCCAAACGGCTGCTCATCGAAAAAGCCGCTGGCGTGCTTTGACGGCGAATCTCAGTGACAAGATGTTCGGCGAGCCTAACGGCGAATGCAACGGCGGGAAGCGTGGGGTTGGCTTGTCCGGACGTAGGGAAAACGGAGCTGCCCGCAATATAGAGGTTAGCGATGTCGATGACGCGACAGTTGTGATTGACGACGGCGTGCTTGCGGTCCACGCCCATCTTGGTCAACCCGATCTGATGGTAGCCGTCCTTGGCTTGCGAATCGATATGCTCTTCAAGATTTTCGGGTGCTGTGTCGAATACCAGCTTGCCTATTTTGCGCTCCTTGAGCCACCGATCGAGGGCGAGGTGCGCCTGAAGCGTGCCGCCAATATCCTGAGGCAAATATCGGAATGAGACCTCCAGCTTGAACTGGCCGTCCGCATCTTGCTCGGGCTTGAGGTAGGCGCGGTTTGAGCTGCTTGGAATTTGCTCCCCATGATAGCGAAGGCCGTACCTCATGTCGGGCCTGCGCAGCACGAGATACGGTTCGGCTGCGCCATATTTTTGGCGAAGCAGATCCAACGCGGAAAAGGTCGTGCCAAGGGGATTACGCAGTATATTACGCAGCACATTGTGGTAACGGGATCGATCGGCTTCGCTCCATGTCGCCTTGTGGACGACGGCTTTCCGACTGTTCCAGAGATATAGCAGCGAGAGCGCCGCGTCGGCTTCACCGAAAGCGGCCCTTCGGTTCGTCGGCCAAAAAGCGATATTCGGCAGTTCGAGTGCCCGTTGCAGCTTCGGGCCGGGTTGAAACCGATTACAGACGAAGGTTCCGGTGGATGTGCGCTTAAAAAGATACCGCTCGGCATACTCCTTGGTGGCGAATTCGATCTGCGCGATCTGCCCGGCGATGTGCCCCATGTAAAAGCGCCCGAGCGGCCCGTCGCTTCCTCCGAACAATTGCGGAAACGCGACCTGGAGGTTCAGCAACAGCCGGGTATTACCCCTGCCGCCACAGGCCAGCACATAGTGGTCGGCGCGGACCTTGTACGCACCACCGCGGCACGCAACCGAGATGGAATTTAGCCGTCCTTCCACGGGGTCGAACGCCAGAGCTTTGACCCTCGCGTCCAAGGCGACGAAGAGGTTCTCCGAAGAAGCAAGCTCAGCCCTGTTGGCTCTGGCTGTGTTGCGTATTCGTGTCCAGCTTTCCCGGGATATTGGAAAATCAGTCTCCGATTCCGGCTCCAATCGCTCGCTGGCGACATTACTGCTCAGAAGAGCTCGCGCCCGCTGATAGAAAGGCGAAATCTTGTCGTGAGAAATAGGCCAACCGGAATCTGTGACATAATCTCTTGCTTCGAAATCTATGTCATCCAGCTCAACGCATTGCCCACCCCATCGTTCGGAGGTGCCGCCAAGTCCGGTGGCCGAAGTAACCTGATCCGCAGCGTGATGGAGATCCTCGCCTATGTCGAACCCAGTTTCGTTTCGTTCGGGTCGTTTCGATTGTTTAGGCCCAGCTTCGATAAGCAGCGCTCGCATGCCGCGTCTGCTCAATTCCAGCGCAACGGCAATGCCGACCGGACCTGCGCCGACGACACACACGTCAAAACCCTGTTGAAACACCTCTGGACCCGCAAACATCTTCGCCCCCTGTTTTCGCGCTAATGTCCTTCTGGCAGCGGCCGCAATCACCGTCCTTCCCCCGACGGCATTGCGGATTGATCTTGGCGCAGCACGCTAATGCCTCACCATCCGCAGAACAATTTCACTTAAAGTAGAATGAAATTTGCTCGTCGCCTCTACCGAAAGGATTAGGAGCAGTTTGCGGGCTCTACTATCCCGTTCATCGTTCCACCGAAACAAGGGAGATCCTTTACGCAACCCAAGATGGGCTTTGCCATTAAAGAAAACATCCTGTTCAATTTGATCGTCCCAACATCGCGGCCTCGATTGTTGGTTCCGTTTTCGTGAACGCTCCTACGGGAGCTGCAAACAATACTGCACTCGACAGAGAATATCTCTTTGGCAACGTGAATATCTCCAAAGACTTGCCGCAGCATCGAGTCGCAAAAGGTGCGCATCTCATCAAAACGAGGATTGCTTCTGCATTACATTGATTTTCACAATAGATAGCGTATTGACTATATTCGCGCTGTTCCGAAGACTTGCTTGAGGAAGACCCGCGCGCTCCTGCTGGGGTGGCGCCGAAAATTTGCTCCGGGGAGCCCTGTTCCAAAAAGGGCCCTGTTCCAGGAATACCGCCAGGTTGGATGTTTCTCGTTAAAATTGTATTTCGTGTATCGGCAGGATCATTGTCATTCCTTCACCGGCAAGCTCTCGGATACCCGATTTCGATGCCGTCATCGCTCGCGATGCTAATCTGGCTGTGACATTGATGGACAGACACCTCCACTTAACGACCGATATCCTCGTCGATTCACTCTTGAACTACGCCGCGGTTACGACCTGAAGTCCGAAATACGCAAGCAACTTACCGCACCGTCACACAGGTGACGGAGCTAAGCTGGGCAACCTTGGTGGATACGCTGCCGAGCACCAGTTGCGACAGGCTTGAAAGGCCCCTTGCTCCACAGACGACGAGGTCGGGATGCACCTCCTCGATCACTTTTGCGATCTGTTCGGCGGCATCACCCTCCATGAGATGTGTCGAAACTTGCCTCACACCGCGCGTCTTGACGTCGGTGCTGGCCCTGTTGAGAATTTCGCTGCCGAGCGCCTGCAAGATGCGAAAGTTGCCTGCAGAATCCCTTGACGAAAATGTGGCTGGAAGGCCGGGCACAAGTCCGGCTGACGCCTTTGAGTATAAATCATCAAGATGCTCTGTTTCCACCATGCGTCGCAGATTTTCGTCGATTTCACCGGAAAGTAACACGTGCACTAAGTGGACCTCGGCCTCATATGCCGCTGCAAGAACGGCTCCAATTTCGGCGGCCTTATGTGCATGGTCGGACCCATCCGTGGCAATTAGGATCTTCTTGTACATGTCATCTCCTCCCGAGCCGGTTTCAATGCGGACAATAGCCGTACAGACTCCCTTAGAGTGACGCCTTCCTGTGCAAACCGCATTGAGGCGGATCAACGCTGACCGATATTTCCGATCCGACGCCAACCGTATGACTGACGTGGTCTGCACCCAAGATATCGCCCGTGTCTAATGTTAGCGCATGCTGAGCGTTGAATCCAACGCCACCCGAGCGCAAGCTTCTCTTTCGGAGGAAGTATCAGAATGATCCGAGCATGGTTCCCAAAACAATGACTGCGATGAGTGCCAGGATCGCGCCGATAATTCCGACAACAACGATATCGCGATAGCTTTCTCCGTGGGTTGACCCGCAAACGGCAAGCAGGGTCACGACTGCCCCGTTGTGAGGCAGGCTATCCAGTGTGCCTGCCCCAATGACCGCGACACGGTGCAACAGCGCCGGGTCGAGACCTGTTGCCTGTGCGCGCATCAGGTAGGTGCTGCCAAGCGCGTCGAGGGCGATCGTGAGACCGCCGGAGGCGGAGCCGGTGAGAGCTGCCAGGATATTGGTGGCCACTGCAATCGAGACAAGCGGTCCTCCACCGATACCGAGCACCCAGTCGCGTACAATGGCAAAGGCCGGCATTGCCGCGACGACCGCCCCAAAGCCTACCAGGCTGGCGACGGAGACCGCCGGAAGGACGGATGCGTTGGCACCAGCATCCATCGTCGCGCGCAACGCCGGCAATCGGCGGAAATTCAGCACGACGACGGTCACGACAGCGGCTGCCAGCGCCGTAGCGACGGCCCATACACCGCTCACTGCGGAGCGGGAAATTCCGCCCCATCGATCTTCCGAAAGAAACCCAAGATCGAGCGACGGTAGGATTAACAACGTCATGCTGAGATTGACGAGGATAACGACGGCGAGCGGCAACAACGCGACCAGGATGGGTGGCTTAGCTTGAGCACGTTTGCCACGAGCGATTTCGGCAGGGTCGAATTCCCTGCCGACCGAGGCGCGTTCGCGCATCCGGTCGTCGGAAGCGAGATCGTCTGATGTCGCGGGCACGCCCTCCCCGAACCCTTCGCCGGACTTGCGCGTAGTCGCCTCGATGCGACGAAGCCACCATAGGCCGAAGCAAAGCATGATCGCCGAAGCGATGATGCCGAGTCCTGGCGCAGCAAACGGCGTCGTACCGAAGAAGGGCATTGGGATGGCATTCTGTATCGATGGCGTTCCCGGAAATGCCGACATAGTGAAAGTCGATGTTCCAAGCACGATCGCCGCAGGCATCAGCCGCCGCGGAATGCCGGCCGACCGGAACAGTTCCTGCGCCATCGGCGCGAGGACGAAGAAGGCGACAAAGAGGCTAACGCCGCCATAGGTGATCAGTGCACCGGCGATGACGACGGCGAGGATTGCGTGGTTCTTTCCGAGCCGCCGCATCATGAAATCGGCGATGGCGGTTATTGAGCCGCTGTCCTCCATCAGCTTGCCGAAGAGTGCGCCGAGCAGGAACAGCGGAAAGAACTGAGCAAAGAAATGTGCAGCACTGTTCATGAAGGTCAGCGTCCAGTGCGCCAGCACCGGTTCGCCAGCAAACAGCGCCGCGACGAGGGCGCCAAGCGGCGCCAGCAACAGCACGCTCCAGCCCCGGAAGGCGAGCCAAACTAGCAGCCCGAGCCCTATCAGTATGCCGAGAAGCCCCACTTGTCAGACCCCTTCCAGCAAGACATCGAGATCAAGCGACGAGCGACGGCCAAGATCGTCGCCATGTGCGGCTAGAAACGCATCGGCGGACCTGCGCCCCTCCTTGTGCAGCATGGTCAAAAACTCCCATTCCGCATTGAGTTTTGACGAGTAGCCGAGGTCGGTCATGGCGTCGCTTGCGACCCGGTGGATGCGCATCGACGCCCAGCGCGCGCCCTCATCGTCATCCAACTGCGCGACCTTCCGGAGCAGAGCGATCATCTTCAGTTCCTTCAGAAGGACTGCGTTGAAAGAGACTTCATTAAGACGATTGAGGATCTCGCGCGCGGATCGAGGTGTGCCCGGCCTTTCAACCGGATTGATTTGCACGAGGATGGTGTCCTGCGAAGTGCATTCGCGGGCCAGTGGCGTGATCGTCGGGTTGCCAGCGTAACCGCCGTCCCAATAGGCTTCACCATCGATCTCGACGGCTTGAAACAGCGTCGGCAGGCATGCAGAAGCTAGCAGCACATCCGGGGTCAGCTCGCCGTTGCGGAAAACGCGGCCGCGGCCGGTGCGGACATTCGTTGCCGTCACGAACAGCTTGATCGGACTGGCCGCGAGCCGCTCGAAATCGACGGTTTCCGCCAATATGGCGCGAAGCGGATTGGCGCCAGCAGGATTGAGATCGTAGGGCGAGAACACACGCGCCATCATGTCCATCGCCACAAAAACGGGCGAGTTGTCGAGCGTCCAGCGACCGAGCAGGAAGTCGAGGGGACCGCGTTGAAAGGGACTGAAGCGCGCCGCCTCGGATACCTTGCGCCAGAATGCCTCCAGCGCCTCGCGAGCGCCTGCGGCGCCGTCGGCAACATAGCCGTGCGCCATGACTGCCGCGTTCATGGCTCCCGCCGAGGTGCCTGAAATCCCCTCGATCTCCAGCCATGGCTCCTCCAAAAGGCGATCGAGGACACCCCAGGAAAAAGCACCGTGGGCGCCGCCGCCCTGAAGGGCTAGGTCGACGCGGAGTGGCTTCCGTTGCATTGCCTTCGCAGCTGCCACCATCGGCCTTGCCTATTTGTAGATTGTGCGGCGCACAAACACTATCGCAGATTTATACGCTAATCACCTTTTGCTTTCATAAGACATCGCTTTTGTGATCTGCGATAAGTTGTTCTCATCTCCGCCCGAGAATGTGGCCAGCGCCCACCTCCCGGATTGAAGTTTCAATCTGTTTTATCGAGCCGCGCCCAGCGTGCCATCTCGCCCAATGAAACGGCCCCGACGCCCCTACCCTTAGGAGCTTCAGCGAGGGTAGCCGGAACCTCTCCGCAAAACATTTGCATCAGCATCTCCATGACGACGGCGACGCGGTCATCGGCAATCGAGTAGTAGATCTGCCGGGATTCGCGGCGTGTCTGGACGACACCGGCTTGACGGAGTTCACCCAATTGCTGGGAGAGCGCCGGCTGTTTGAAGCCCAGTTCGTCCTGTATCTCGCCGACTGAGCGTTCCTTTTGCGCAATATGACAGAGGAGCAGCAGCCGGCTCGGCGTGCTGAACAGCCGCATGAATTCGGCGGCTTCCGCGGCCTTATCCTGCATCACGTCGGAAAAAGGGGACAGGCCGGTCATGCGAGACGCTCCCGATAGTACCAAGTCTGGCCTTCGGCCACCTGCTCGGCGTCGTCCATAGAGGATGCCGCAGGCTCGACCAGCGCTTGACCTGGCCGCCAGCCTTCCGGCGTCAGCGCACACTCCCGGTCTGATGTCTGCAGGGCCTCGACAAGGCGCAGAAGTTCATCCACCGAGCGGCCGACATTCATCGGATACCAGACGATGGCACGGATCATGCCCTCCGGATCGATAACATAGGTGGCGCGGACCGTGCCGCTGTTCTGCGAGGAGCTGTCGAGCATCCCGTATGCCCTGGCGATAACCATCGCAGAATCCTCGATAACCGGGAACCTCACCTTCACGCCGAAGCTGCGTTCGATGTCACGCAGCCAGGCGACATGCGAATAGAGACTGTCGACCGATAGTCCTAACAGGTTGCAATTCAGCTTGGCGAATTTCTCCTGGGCTTGGGCAAGGGCAATGAATTCACTGGTGCAGACAGAAGTGAAATCGGCCGGGTGGGAGAAAAATAAAAGCCAACGCTCCCGGTAAGCCAACAGAGATATCTCGCCGGCCGTGGAACGGGCGGTAAAGCCGGGCGCCTTGTCGTTGATCCGCAGGGCTTGCGGCATTTCATCCCTATTCGAATTCACTGCTTCCATTGGCAATCCTTCCCGTCGAACATCCGCTGCATGGCTATAGCGGACGCTCAGTTTCATGATTATCGAAAATACACACTTGCATATTTAATGTAAATATGTATTTTGAGTGCATCGACAGGAGGAAACCATGTCCGACTCCATCACCGATGCGCATCTTTCGCATGCTTCGGAAATCGTCCGCAACGCGCTCGAAAATCCGACGCAACGCCCTGTAATCCAATCATTCTTTGACCCTGCGACCTTCACGGTCAGCCATGTCGTCCGCGATCCCAGCTCCAGGGTCTGCGCCATCGTCGACAGCGTCCTGGATTACGATCCTGCGTCCGGACGCACGATGAACGTCTCGGCTCGCGCACTTATTGATTACGTGAAATCCGAAAATCTCGAAGTGCAATGGCTGCTCGAGACGCATGCCCATGCCGACCACCTTTCCGCGGCGCCATTCCTGCAGGCCGAGCTCGGCGGCCAGCTTGCGATCGGCCGCGAGATCATTCGCGTGCAGGAAGTCTTCGGCAAAATCTTCAACGCAGGTACGGAGTTCCAGAGGGACGGCAGTCAGTTCGACCAGCTCTTCAGGGACGGCGACCGCTTCAAGATCGGCAATCTGGATGCGGTTGTCCTTCATGTGCCCGGACATACGCCTGCCTGCCTGGCGTATGTCGTCGGCGATGCCGTCTTCCCCGGCGACACATTGTTCATGCCGGATTATGGTACCGCGCGCTGCGACTTTCCGGGCGGCGACGCGAGAACGCTCTATCGATCCATTAAACGCCTGACCCAGCTTCCGGACGCGGCACGCATGTTCATGTGCCATGACTACAAGGCGCCGGGCCGGGAGGATTACGCCTGGGAGACGACCGTAGGTGCCGAACGCACAGGCAATATCCATGTGCATGACGGCGTGACCGAGGAAGAGTTCGTAAAAATGCGCCGGGATCGGGACGCCACGCTGGCGATGCCGAGGCTGATACTGCCCTCGGTGCAGGTCAACATGCGTGGGGGCAAGCTGCCTCCCGCTGAGGACAATGGTGTCCAGTACCTGAAGATTCCGGTGAACGCCCTATGACCAACCTGCCCGAACTCAACTTCATCTGGCCGCTGTCTGGCGGCCTTCTGATCGGCCTTTCGGCCGCCCTTTACCTGCTGCTCAACGGCCGCATCGCGGGCATATCTGGATTGACCGCCTCGGCCTTTGGATGGACGGGCGCCGGCATCAGCGCGCTTGGCGTCGGGTTTCTGGGCGGGATACTCGGCGGCGCCGCGATCGCGTTCGCCTATATCCGGCACGCCGAGCTGGCAATCGCATCCTCGCCGTTGCTTCTCGTCATCGGCGGTCTGCTGGTGGGCTTCGGCACACGGCTTGGCTCCGGCTGCACCAGCGGCCACGGCGTCTGCGGATTGGCAAGGCTTTCGCCCCGCTCGATCGTCGCGACGATCACCTTCATGGCCGTCGCAGCAGCCACAGTCTTCGTTACGCGCCATGTGATCGGAGGCCTGTCATGACGCAGCGCATTCTTGTTTCGATCTTCTGCGGAATCCTGTTCGGCGTCGGACTGGTCGTGTCTGATATGGTCAATCCCGGACGCGTGTTGGCCTTCCTCGACGTCGCAGGCGCCTGGGACCCGTCGCTTGCCTTTGTCATGGGCGGAGCGTTGATCCCATCGTCCATCGCCTACGCGATCAAGCGGCGCTGCACTCGACCGGCATTCGATGCTGAATTCCATGTTCCGGCTAGCCGCACGATCGACGGTAAGCTCGTCTCTGGCGCGGTTCTGTTCGGTCTCGGTTGGGGGCTGGTCGGACTGTGTCCCGGTCCGGCTGTCGCATCGCTCGTCACCGGCCGCTGGGAGGCGATCCTGTTCGCCGCGGCCATGCTCGTAGGCATGTTCGCGCACCGCGTCGCCACGTCCCGGCGAAACGCGCCGCTTCAGGCCCGCTGAGGAAGAGAAGTCTGATGATCCTCGATCCGATACAATATGGTCTCGGGGCCTTCTCCGGCGGACTGGTCGGCTTCACGCTCGGCCTGTTCGGCGGCGGCGGATCGATCCTGGCTGTACCCCTGATGGTCTACGTCGTCGGCGTCCCCAGCGCTCACCTGGCGATCGGCACGAGTGCCTTCGCGGTTGCCGCCAATGCCTTCGCTAATCTCGTCGGTCATGCAAGGCTCGGCAATGTCAAATGGCGCTGCGCCGGCGTCTATAGCGTCGCGGGCATTGTCGGCGCCTTCATTGGATCGAGCATCGGCAAGATGGTCGATGGACAGAAGCTGCTCATCCTGTTCGCGCTTTTGATGCTCGTCGTCGGGGCCCTGATGTTCCGCAAGCGTGGAGCGGAAGGCGATCCAGGCGCTCAATGTTCGCGAGGGAACGTTCGGAAGGTCGCCGGCTTCGGCGGTCTGACGGGCGTCTTCTCCGGATTTTTCGGCATAGGTGGCGGTTTCCTCATCGTCCCTGGACTGATCGCCTCGACGGGTATGCCGATCCTCTACGCGATCGGCTCTTCCCTCGTTGCCGTAACGGCCTTCGGACTGACCACCGCTGTAAACTACGCCATCTCCGGATATGTCGACTGGCTCCTGGCCGCGATCTTCATAGGCGGCGGCATCCTGGGCGGTCTGCTCGGTGCCTTTCTGGCCAAGCATCTTTCCGCGCGCAAGGGTGTGCTGAACAGTCTCTTTGCCACTCTTATCTTCGTCGTTGCTGCTTATATGCTTTATCGGAGCGGCGGACAGATGCTTTACACCTGACTGCGAGCACCTTGCTTTCATACTCGTGAAATTCAAGCCGCCATGCGGACATGGCGTGAAGCGGCCTGTCTCAAAGCCACCTGAAAATCGCCCCCTCGCCCCTGTCGATACGAACTCGCTAACTTGACGGTACCCTCTCGCTGCTTGCGTCCCGACAAAGAGGGAAGCCCCTCCATGCCGTAAAAAGATCGTCGACAGCAGGACTGCGGAGCGACGAAATGAGCGAAATTGAACAGAAGGTAAGCCGGGCGGTCCCGAGAGGGATCGCAAGTACCGGACCTGTGATCTTCTCTTATGGATTCAGGCCTTTCTTCCTTGGGGCTGGCCTTTGGGCCATTGCCGCCATGGCGCTTTGGATGCTGACATTGATGGGGATGGCGGGGCCCACGGTAGGAGGCAGTTATGGAGCTGTATATTGGCATGCGCACGAGATGCTGTTCGGCTTCTCCTCGGCGGTCTTCGCAGGTTTCCTGCTCACCGCCGTGCCGAACTGGACAGGACGCCTGCCGGTCTCGGGCTGGCCGCTTGTCCTGCTCTTTTCCCTTTGGTGCGTAGGAAGAGTCGCTCTTCTCTTTCCCGATGTCGCCGGTCTTGTCCCGTCAGCCGTGCTGGAGAGCCTGTTCCTGCCGGCACTATTATTCATCTGCGCCAGCGAGGTTATCGCCGGACGCAAATGGAAAGATCTGAAGGTGATCGCCGGCCTGCTCGCTCTATCGATCGCCAACATCGCCTTCCACGTTTCGGTGATCGGTGGCGTCTCTGACAACAGCGTCGCTGTTCGGCTCGCCGTCAGCGCCTACGTGGCTTTGGTCACCGTCGTCGGCGGACGAATCCTCCCGAGCTTCACCCGAAACTGGCTGAACCGATTTGGAAGGGTCGATTTCCCGGTGCCCTACAATCGGTTCGATACGACAGCCATTCTTTGTGGCGTCGTGGCACTGGCCTTTTGGGTTGTCCATCCTGACAGCTCTGTCACCATCCTGCCCGCTGCCACAGCGGCCCTGCTCCATGCCGTTCGTCTGGTTCGGTGGCGCGGTTGGACGGTGCGGAAGGAAAAACTGCTGCTCGTCCTGCATGTCGCCTATGGTTTCGTTCCTTTGGGCTTCGTGTCGATCGCTCTCGGAGCAGCAGGCATTCTCAACGAATATTCCGTGCTGCATGTCCTGGCGATCGGAGCCATCGCCTGCATGATGCTCGCGGTCATGACAAGGGCGAGCCGCGGGCACACCGGACGCGCACTAACCGCATCGCGGTTGACCAGTGCTTCCTACGCCCTGCTTATCATGGCCGCGCTCGTGCGCCCGGTTGCCGAGGTCCTGCCGATCTTTGCCATCCCAATTTACGCAATAGCCGGTCTTCTGTGGATGGCGTCATTCGGCCTTTTCTGTTTCGAATATGCGCCGATGTTGGTGCTTGCCCGCCGCCGTTCGTAGGCAAGCAAGGTGTAGGCGCCGGCGGCCTGACGTCGATTTCACAATGGACGATAAGTGCCGACAATGGCCGGATCGGTCTCGATACGTCCGGCGCCGATCAAGTCAAGGCAATAGGGGATCGCGGGAAACACGGTGCCAAGGCAAAGATCGATCGACGACGGCTTGCCCGGCAGATTGACAATCAAGGTCTTGCCGCGCGTGCCGGCCGACTGGCGCGAGAGGATTGCCGTCGGCACGGTCTCGAAGCTCGCCCGTCGCATGGCCTCGCCGAAGCCCGGCAGTTCCTTGAGGATCACAGCCTGCATCGCTTCGGGTGTTTCGTCGCGCGCCGCCGGCCCGGTACCGCCGGTCGTCAGCACGAGATCGACACGGTCCTGATCGCAGAAGTCGATCAGCGCGCTGCGGACGCTTTCAAAACCATCGGGGATGATCCTCGGAACAGCTGTCCAGGGAGAGATAATGGACCGCTCTAACCATTGTCGGATCGCCGGCCCCGCGAGATCGGCATATTCGCCGCGGCTCGCGCGATCGGATATTGTGAGAATTCCAATGCGAACCATTCGATCAGCCTCCCGGTACGGATAAATGCCGGCATGCGGCGTCAGAAGAAAAACAAGCCATGAGATCCGGCAACGGCGCCGAACGCAGTGACGGCCGTGAGCAGCAGCAGAAATTCGTGCAAACGGCTGAGACGGCGGATGGTTGCCCTTGGGTCCAGCCGCGCTCTCTTTGCGAATTTCAAGTGCAGCAGCGGTTCGATCACAAACAGCATGAGCATGAAGATGAGCCATACGCCGAACATCGCCGACATCCACCAGAAACCCGGATCGGCGAACCGATCCCAGAGCTCCATCCTGTAGGTCATCCAGAGACCCGTTGCGCCCGCGAGCGGGACCGAGATGCGAACCTGTAGCGAAAAATGCCGCTCGATACTTTCGAACAGCATCAGCGCTTCTTCCGCTATCCGGCGCGATCTAGCCACCGGTAACACGACCAACGTCACGAAGCTCAGCCCGCCGATCCAATGGATCACGGCGAGGACGTGCAGCGCGCGGGCCACCACGATGTCATCCATCATCGACCCTTCACGCAACCACCTTCAGCGCATCGTCCGCCGGCCGATAGATGGAATGCAGATACTCAGCAGCCGCCAGCCGATCGGACGCGATATCCGCCAGCTCGATTTCCTGTACAAACCCGGCTGCGAAATCGCGAAATGACGCGAGATTGATTGCAGGAACCCCGATGAGGACTGGAACTGAAAGTTCCAGTGCCTTTGCGATCAGCGATCTGAACCCGCCGCCTTCCACCTCGGTCTTACCGAACTTGCAGAGGACCAGCAGGTCGGTCCGCTCAGATAAACCGGCCTGCGCAGCCTCACACGCACTCAGCAGCCGGTCGGTATTCAGGACACAGCCGCGGGCGTGAGGGCCGCGATCATCGGATATCGCGCGGACCTCGCCCGTCACGAGGTCGCGGAGATACATATCGCATTTCGTGCGGCCCGGCTTCGCCTGACTGTACTGAACAAGCCCGGCCAGCCGCATGCCTTGATCAGCCATCGTCGCGGTAACGTCCTGCAGAAAGGCTTCGAACTCCGACCCCTTCGAATAGACGATCGCGGTGATCGGGAAGGTTGGATGAGCGATTTGCATGCGGTCTCCTTCAAATAGAAATCAGCGCCAGATTGGCAGGCACAACACCATTGCGTTCACGCATCGAAATGCGATTGATCAAATGGAAGCACCTCAAGGACGGCCCCCGCTTCCACAGCGGTCTGAGCATTGGGTACAATGACGATGGCATCGGCGCATGCCATCGTCATTATTCGGTGAGAGCCGTCGGGTCCGCAGCGATGGGCGGTCAAACGCCCTCGCTCGACGACCAGCCGAACCGGGAGTAATTCCGTGCGATCCGGCTTGTGGGTGAAGGTAAAGGCCATCTCCGCCGTCATGCGGTTAGCGGGCTCCTGACCGAGCAGGGCCCTCGTCATGGGGCGCACGAAAGCGAGTGCCGAGAAGGCTGCCGCTTGCGGATTGCCCGGAAGCCCGACGAAACATGCGTCGCCGAGCTTGCCGAACGCCAGGGGCTTGCCGGGCTTCATCGCCACCTTCACGACATCCAGCTCTCCCCCGGCCCGCGCGACGGCATCGCGCACATGATCCCCCTCTCCGACCGACATCCCGGCTGTCGTGATCACGATATCAGCCGTTTCCTTGATCTCTTGGAGTGCGCGTGTGATCGCCGTCGGATCGTCAGGAACCGTCAGCGATACGACATCTACGTTCGGCCCCGACAGCAGGGTGGCGAGCATGGGACCGTTGGAATCGTAAATCGCACCCGGCGGGAGCGGTTCGCCGGCAGCATGAAGTTCCGAGCCAGTCGTCAGAATCGTAATCCTGAGAGGCCGGACGACAGCAACGGTGTCGATCCCAAGGGCGCCGAGAAGCGCGATTTCCTTCCAGCCGATAACACGGCCCTGGCCGAGGACGACGCTTCCCTGCGCTACGTCCTCGCCGGCCCTTCGAATGTGAACGCCTGGCTTCAGATCCAGCCCAAGCTGCACGAGATCGCCTCTGCGCGTCACATGCTCTTGCATCACGACGGTATCGGCACCGCTCGGAAGGGCGGCACCCGTCATGATGCGTTGGGCGGCACCCGGAGCGAGTACGCCCGGCGGATCGCCGGCCTTCGAGCAGCCGATCACCGGAAGAACGGAAGGCACGCCGCCTTTGCCGGCGATGCAGACGGCATATCCATCCATGGCGGCCTGATCGAATGCTGGGAGGGAACGAGGCGCTTCGATCGGCGCAGCCAGGATGCGTCCCCGCGCGAGGGCCAACGGCAGGTCCTCTTGCAGGTTGCGCGGCCAGGCGAGCGCCATGGCGGCCTGGCGCGCCGCTTCGAACGATACCATCACCCTTTCGGAGTGGAAGCAGTCGGGAAGGACAGCAGGCATCGTCAAGCCTCGCTCGTTTCCGGCAGAACCTTGTGGAGGATGGCGCGCACGGCGGCAAGGCTGGGATCCTCGGCGCGGTTCATGATGCCGATCAGTTGAACGAAGTGATCGTCGGAGGCGGTCTCCATGAACGACCGGACGACCGCGGCAAGATAGGCGGCCGGTTCCATGGCTTCAGCGGCGGCCGCCTTTTCGACCCGCTCCGCCAAGCCTTCCATTCCGACTGCTCCGATGACAGCAGCCGCTGTTTGCGGGTTGTCGAGCGAGGCGATGAGAGATCCCAGCATGTCTTACCCTCACTGCACCAAAGGAGTGGCGGCACCCTCGAGAGCGATGCCCCGGATCTCGGCACGACCGATCAACAGCGCGATATATTGTGCTGTCGCCTGTCGGCGGACATGGTCTTCGAGATAGTCGGCGATCCGGTTCTTGACCGCCTCGAACGGCAGGAGCGCGCCTTCGATCTTCCGCACCAGCCGGATGAGATGGACACCGTAACGGGTTTCGACCGGAGCGGATATTTCACCGGGGGTGAGAGCGGCGAGCGCAGCCTCGAATTCCGGAGTGGTTTCCCCCGGGCTGATCTGCCCGAGGCTGCCGCCGACTTCCCTCGACGGGCAGTCGGAACAGTCCCTGGCAAGGGCTGCAAAGCGCTCCGGTTCCTGCGCCAGTACGGCAGCAAGCGATACGGCCCTATCTCGGGCTTCCGCAAATGCCGCGGCATCCTGCCTATTTGCGGTAATCAGGATGTGATCCGCCTCGAAGAGCGGTGGTGTCACAAAGCGCTTGCGGTTGTTCCCGTAGAAGCGACGCAGCATCTCTTCGTCCGCCTCGGGGATATGCACCTCGCGTTCGACGAGTTCGCGCAGGAGTGCATCTTCGTCGGTTTCCACCCGCCCGTCCGTATCTTTTTGCGGGTTGGCGGTCACGGCGAGGCGTTGCGCTTCCTGCAGGAGCAACTGACGGACGACGAGCGCCCGCGTTGCCGCGTGCCAGGCCGCGCCTGGATTGACGGCGGGAAAATTTTGCGTCTCGGCGGCGATATCCTTGCGGGAAATCGGAACGCCGTTGACGCTCACCGGCGGCATGGTGACAGGCTCGGACGATGCAGCCCGAACCGGGGCATGTTCATGCCGGTGATCATGGTCTTCATTGGCACGCTCTGCCGTGCGGTCGATGATGATCGAAACCATATTCTTCACTCTGCCGGATGCTTGTAGGAACGGGCGGGATGCTGCTCGCGCGTGTAGCGGCTGCGCACGACCTGATAGCCTGGTCGCCCGAGATACCAAATCGGTGCGCTCCAGACATGGACCAGCCGTGTGAAGGGAAACAGCAGAAAGATCGTCATGCCGAGAACCAGATGCATCTTGAAGATCGGATGCGCGTCCGCGACGTAAGCGGCAGCAGACGGCTGCAACGTCAGAATGCCCTGCGCCCAGTTCATGAACTTCACCATCTCGTGGCCATCCATGTGGTTGAGGGAGACGAAGATGGTGGACAGGCCGAGCGTGAGCTGCAGCCAGAGAATAAGCAGGATCGCCATGTCGCCGAAGCTCGAGGTGGCGCGGATGCGCGGATCGAAGAAACGACGATGGGCAAGGAGGGATATTCCGATGAAGCAGGCAATGCCGGCGAGACCGCCGACGACGATTGCGAGCCCCTGCTTGAAGCTATGCGGGATACCGAGCCAATCGAAGACGGCAATCGGCGTCAGCAATCCGCCGGCATGGCCGATGAAGATCACCAATATGCCGATATGAAAAAGGTTCGATCCCCAGCGCAGCTGGCTGCGGCGAAGCAACTGGGAGGAGCCTGTTTTCCAGGTGTATTGCTCGCGGTCGAAACGAATGAGGCTCCCGAGCAGGAAGATAGTGAGGCAAAAATACGGATACCAGCCGAACAATGCGGAATTGATGGTCTCTGACATCGTTGTTCCTCCTTCAACCGGCATTGGTACGCGCGTCGCGGCGTGCCGCGCGCAGACGGGTTTGAAGCCGTTCGTTGGAACAGCCATCCATGCCACTGCTTCCGGGGCCGAAATTCACGGCTGTCTCTTCCCATTCCGCGTCAAGCGCGGCGAGATCGCCAAAGGGTGCTTCGGCCATTTCCTGTCCGTCAGAGGCCTCGAGAGATACGCCTGCCATGACACGGATCGCGGTCAGAACTGCTGCGTATGGAGAATTCCGGTGTGCCAGGCGTTCTTCAAGCGCTCCAAGGATATGCACGGTCTCGCCGAGGAGATGCAGCGCCTCATCCCGTGGCCTGGTCGACAGATATTCGAGGAACAGCGGTAGGTAATCCGGCAGTTCGTTGGCGGAAAGTTCCAACCCGCCCTTCTCATAAAGCGAGGCGAGATCGACCATGGCCTGGCCGCGATCGCGGCTTTCGCCGTGCACATGCTCGAAGAGGTGCAGTGAAAGGCGCCGCGTTCTGTCGAAAAGCTCGACATAACGCTCCTGCAACTCGAAAAGATCGAGCGAGGCAAGATCGTCGAGGAGCGGCCGAAGTGCCTTCGCGGCAGAGGCCGGCACGAGCCCCTCCGAGGTGATTACCTTCTCGATCTCCGCCACGGCGCTGCAAAGCTCTTCCGTCGGATAGGTCAGGAGCGCGGACAGCGCCCGGAAAGTGAGATTTTCCTGTCTCTCGGGCATCATGCGATCTCCATCGGGTTTGAGGCTTTCTTCGGCTGCTTCCCGCCGAAGAGATTGGTCTCGCTCTCTCCGCCGGAGCAGCCATTGCCGAACGAGAAACCGCAGGAGCCGCGAAGATCGTAGGCGTCTTCGCTCCATTCGCGGTGCGCGGTCGGAATGACAAAGCGATCCTCGTAGTTCGCAATCGCCATGATCCGGTACATGTCCTCGATGTCGGCGCCGGTCAGTCCGACCTTTTCGGCAATGCGCTCATCGATACGACCGTCGATGGACTTGGCGCGCATGTAACCCCGCATGGCGAGCATGCGCTCAAGCGCCAGCGCGACCGGATCCTCATTGCCTGCAGTCAGCAGATTAGCAAGGTATTGCAGCGGGATACGCAGGGAGCGGACATCCGGCATGTCGCCGTCCAGTCCCATCCTGCCGGCGGCTGCGGCCGACTGGATCGGCGAAAGCGGCGGCACGTACCAGACCATCGGCAGGGTGCGGTATTCCGGGTGCAGCGGAAACGCGACCTTCCAATCCATCGCCATCTTCCAGATCGGCGACGTGAGGGCCGCCTCGATCCAGGCTTCCGGCACGCCGTCGGCGCGGGCCTGTGCGATCACTTTCGGATCCTTTGGATCGAGGAAGAGATCGAGCTGCGCCTGATAGAGGTCTTTCTCATCGGGCACACTTGCCGCCGCCTCGATACGGTCGGCGTCATAGAGCAGGACGCCGAGATAACGGATGCGCCCGACGCAAGTCTCGGAGCAGACGGTCGGCTGGCCGGCCTCGATACGAGGATAGCAGAAGATGCATTTCTCCGATTTGCCGGACGACCAATTGTAATAGATCTTCTTGTAGGGGCAGCCGGAGACGCACATGCGCCAGCCGCGGCACTTGTCCTGGTCGATCAGAACGATGCCGTCCTCCTCGCGCTTGTAGATGGCACCGGATGGGCAGACGGCGGCGCAGGCCGGATTGAGGCAGTGCTCGCACAGCCGCGGCAGATACATCATGAAGGTGTTTTCGAACTGGCCGTAGATTTCCTTCTCGATGCCTTCGAAATTGACGTCCTTCGAGCGTTTTTCGAATTCGCCGCCGAGAATCTCCTCCCAGTTCGGACCCCATTCGATCTTCTCCATGCGTTCACCGGACACCAACGATCGAGGCCGGGCGGTCGGGAAGGCTTTCGACTCCTTCGCCGTGTGCAGATGCTCGTAGTCGAAGGTAAAGGGCTCGTAATAATCGTCGATTTCCGGGAGATCCGGATTGGCGAAGATATTGGCCAGGATGCGCCACTTCGCGCCGATCTTCGGCTCGATTTTGCCGTTCCGCTTGCGCCGCCAGCCGCCGTTCCATTTGGTCTGGTTCTCCCATTCGCGGGGATAGCCGACGCCGGGCTTCGTCTCGACATTGTTGAACCAGGCATATTCGACGCCTTCGCGGTTGGTCCACACGTTCTTGCAAGTGACGGAACAGGTGTGACAGCCGATGCATTTGTCGAGGTTCAACACCATTGCGATCTGGGCACGAATCTTCATTCTGCGGCCTCCTTCGGCGCATTGGTTGAGAGCGGCTCCTCAAGCCAATCGATCTTGGACATCTTGCGGACGACGATGAACTCGTCGCGGTTGGAGCCCACCGTTCCGTAATAGTTGAAACCGTAGGCGAGCTGGGCGTAGCCGCCGATCATGTGCGTGGGCTTCAGGACCGTGCGCGTCACCGAATTATGGATGCCGCCGCGGTTGCCTGTCATCTCGGAGCCCGGAGTGTTTATGATCTTTTCCTGGGCATGGTACATCAGCATCATCCCCTGCTTGATGCGCTGGGACACCACGGCTCGGGCGGTCAACGCGCCATTGGCGTTGAAAACTTCCACCCAGTCGTTGTCGACGATACCAGCCGACTTGGCATCCACTTCGGATATCCAGACGACCGGGCCGCCGCGGTTCAGCGTCAACATCAGCAGGTTGTCCGTATAGGTGGAATGGATGCCCCATTTCTGGTGCGGCGTCAGGAAATTGAGAACGATCTCCTTGTTGCCATTCGGGCGCCGATCCTTGACAACGGCAATCGTCTTCAGGTCGACCGGTGGTTTCCAGGTGACGAACCCCTCGCCGAAGGCGCGCATCCAGAGATGATCCTGGTAAAGCTGCTGACGGCCGGTGAGTGTACGCCAGGGGATCAGTTCATGGACATTCGTATAGCCGGCGTTGTAGCAGACCTTCTCGCTCTCGATGCCCGACCAAGTGGGCGAAGAGATGATCTTGCGCGGCTGCGCCTGGATGTCGCGATAACGGATTTTCTCGTCTTCTTTCGGCACGGCAAGATGGGCGTGTTCTCGACCTGTCGCCTTCGAGAGGGCATCCCAGGCCTTCACCGCCACTTCACCATTGGTTTCTGGCGCGAGCATCAGGATGACTTCGGCCGCATCGATGTCGGTTTCTATCTTCGGAAGGCCTTTTGCAGCGCCATGCTCACGCACGCCGTTGAGCGCTCCCAGTGCCTGGACCTCATGCTCGGTCTTCCAGCTGATGCCCTTGCCGCCGTTGCCGACAGAGGTCATGAGCGGCCCGAGCGCCGTGAACCGGGCATGGATATTGGGATAGTCGCGCTCGATGACAGCGACCGATGGCATGGTGCGGCCGGCAATCGGCTCGATCTCGCCGCGCTTCCAGTCCTTCACGTCGAAAGCCTGTGCCATTTCGCCAGGGCTGTCGTGCTGGATCGGCGTCAGGACGACATCCTGCTCGACGCCGAGGACCTCCGGTGCGACACGCGAGAAGGCCTTTGCGATGCCCTTGTATATTTCCCAGTCGGAGCGGGCTTCCCAGGCCGGATCCACAGCGGCAGACAGCGGATGGATGAAGGGATGCATGTCTGAGGTGTTGAGGTCGTTTTTCTCGTACCAGGTGGCGGTCGGGAGCACGATGTCGGAATAGACGCAGGTGGTCGACATGCGGAAGTCGAGCGTGACCAGCAGATCGAGCTTGCCGCGCGGCGCCTCGTCGTGCCAGACGACCTCCTTGTTGCGCACTGCGCCTTCCTCGCCGAGATCCTTGCCCATCACGCCGTTCTCGGTGCCCAGCAGGTGCTTCAGGAAATACTCGTGCCCCTTGCCCGAAGAGCCGAGCAGGTTGGAACGCCAGACAAACATGTTGCGCGGCCAGTTGGCCGGATCGTCCGGATCGTGGCAGGCAAGCTCAAGCTCGCCGGATTTTAGCCCTTTCGCCACATAGTCTTTTGGTTCGAGGCCCGCCTCCTTCGCCTTTTTGGCGATCGAAAGCGAATTTACTTTCAACTGCGGCGCGGACGGCAGCCAACCCATGCGTTCGGCGCGAACGTTGTAGTCGATGAAGCTCTGGTTCCAGTCCCCTTCCGGAGCCGTCGGGGACAGAATTTCGGAGGCCGTCAGCGTCTCGTAACGCCACTGATCCGTATGTGCATAGAAGAAGGAGGTCGAGTTCATGTGACGTGGCGGACGTGCCCAATCGAGCGCGAAGGCGAGCGGCGTCCAGCCGGTCTGCGGTCTCAGCTTCTCCTGACCGACATAGTGGGACCAACCGCCGCCCGATTGACCGATCGCCCCGCAGAAGACGAGGAGGTTGATCACGCCACGATAGTTCATGTCCATGTTGTACCAATGGTTCATGCCCGCACCGATGATGATCATCGACCGGCCATTGGTCTTTTCGGCATTGGTGGCAAACTCGCGCGCGACGGTGATGATCGCGTCACGCTTGACGCCGGTAATACGTTCCGCCCAGGCGGGTGTGAAGGGTACGTCCGCATCATAGTCGCGGGCGACATTCGCACCGCCGAAGCCGCGATCGAGGCCATAGTTTGCCATCATGAGGTCGTAGACGGTGGCAACCTTGACCGGCTTGCCATTAGCGTCCTTGAGCGTGCGCACGGGGACATTGCGAGTCAGGATTTCGCCATGCTCCGTCGCAACGAAATGCTCGGTTGCACGGCCGCCGAAATAAGGAAAATCCACCTGTTCTATCGTCGCGGCATCCTCGCCCGCGAGTGATAGCTTGAGACGTATATCGCGCCCGCGCCCGTCCTTTTGTTCGAGATTCCATTTGGCCTGCTCGCCCCAGCGATAACCGACGGAGCCGAGGGGAGCGACCAGTTCGCCGGTCTTTTCGTCGATCGCGACCGCCTTCCAATCCGGATTGTTGGTCTCGCCCAGCCCTCCCTCGAGCTCGGAGGCGCGCAACTGGCGTTCAGGAACCAGCCTGCCATTTTGTTCGGCAAGCCGCACCAGGAATGGCATATCGGTGTAGCGACGGGTATAATCGTCGAAATAGGGAACCGTGCGGTCGAGATAATATTCCCGCAGAATGACATGGCCCATGGCGAGCGCCAGCGCAGCGTCCGTCCCCTGCTTGGGATTGAGCCAGATGTCGGCGAATTTCGTTGCCTCGGCATAGTCGGGGCTGACGACGGCGCTCTTGGTGCCCTTGTAGCGGACCTCCGTATAGAAATGCGCATCCGGCGTGCGTGTCTGCGGCACGTTGGAACCCCAGAGGATGAGGAAGCCGGCATTGTACCAGTCGGCGCTCTCCGGCACGTCCGTCTGCTCGCCCCAGGTCTGGGGGCTTGCCGGTGGCAGGTCGCAGTACCAGTCGTAGAACGACATGCACACGCCGCCGAGCAGCGAGAGATAGCGCGAACCTGCCGCATAGGAGACCATCGACATGGCCGGGATCGGCGAGAAGCCGATGATGCGGTCAGGGCCATGCGCCTTGATCGTATAGGCGTTGGCCGCTGCGATGATCTCGTTCACCTCATCCCATGTGGCGCGCACGAAGCCGCCATGGCCGCGAATGGAGATATAGGACTTGCGCTTTTCCGCATCCTCGACGATCGACGCCCAGGCGGCGACCGGCGACATGGACGCCCTCGCCTTGCGCCAGAGCTTCAACAGCCGCCCGCGGATCATCGGATATTTCACGCGTGCGCCGGAATAGAGATACCAGCTGTAGGAGGCGCCGCGCGAACAGCCGCGCGGTTCATGGTTCGGCAGATCAGGCCGGGTGCGCGGATAGTCCGTCTGCTGGGTCTCCCAGGTGACGATGCCTCCCTTGACGTAGATCTTCCACGAACAGGAGCCCGTGCAGTTTACCCCATGGGTCGAGCGGACGATCTTGTCGTGCTGCCAGCGCTTGCGGTAGCCATCCTCCCACGAGCGATCTTCGCTGGTGACGATGCCATGACCGTTTGAGAATTGATCGACATTCTTCCGAAAGAAGGTCAGCCGGTCGAGGAAATGGGACATGTATTTCTCCTGGTCTTATTCGGCAGCGGCCGCTTTGCCAGCGGTGTTGCGCTTGCCGCGCTCGATGTCGTGAAGCAGGCCGCCCTTGCGGGTATAGGCAACCCAGGTGAGAACAAGGCAGCTCACATAGAAGATGAGGAAAGCCCAGAGGGCGGCTTCGGCCCCACCGGTGAACTTGATCGAGAGGCCGTAGCCCATCGGGATGAAAAAGGCGCCAAAGGCAGCGATTGCCGAAGTGAAGCCAGTAATCGCCGCCGATTCCTTCTCTGCCTGCAGGCGACGGGCCTCAGGAGCGGCATCGGGCATCAGCCGGATCATTTCTCTTCCCATGATTGCCGGGATCATCTGGAAGGTCGACGCGTTGCCCACACCTGTCGCGAAGAAGAGCACGAGGAAGGAGATGAAGAAGCCCCAGAAGGCGCCCGGTTGGTCTTTCGTCGCAATGAACCAGAGGACACCGCCGGCGCCGACCATCATCAGAACGAAAACCCAGAAGGTGACGCGTGCGCCGCCGTAGCGATCGGCGAGCCAGCCCGTTGCGGAGCGGGAGAGTGCCCCAACGAGCGGGCCAAGGAAGGCGAATTGAAGCGCGTGGATATCGGGAAACAGGGTTTTGGTAAGCAGCGGGAAGCCGGCCGAATAACCGATGAAAGAGCCAAAGGTCCCAGTATAGAGCCAGCACATGATCCAGTTGTGCCGGCGCTGGAAGATGACCGCCTGCTCGGCGAAGGAAGCCTTGGCCGAAGCGATGTCGTTCATCCCGAACCAGGAGGCGAAAGCCGAGATCGCGATGAAGGGGACGAAGAAGAAGCCGGCATTCTGTAGCCAGAGCGGTGCTTCGCCGGCCGGTCCTTTCGTCATGACCGGATCGCCACCGAACCAGCCGAAGATGCCGGCGGTGATGACGAGCGGGACGACGAACTGGACCACACTCACGCCGAGATTGCCGAGACCGGCATTGAGGGCCAGTGCATTGCCCTTTTCCGACCTCGGAAAGAAGAAGGAAATATTGGACATCGACGAGGCGAAGTTACCACCGCCGAAACCGCAAAGCAGGGCAAGAAGAAGGAAGACGATATAGGGCGTATCCGGGTGCTGCACCGCATAGCCGATGCCGAGCGCGGGGATGATCAGCGACCAGGTGGTCAGCGTGGTCCACAGGCGTCCGCCGAAAATCGGCACCATGAAGGAGTAGAATATCCGGAAGGTTGCGCCGGAGATACCTGGCAGGGCGGCGAGCCAGAAGAGCTGATCCGTCGTAAAGGTGAAGCCGACGAGCGGCAGCTTTGCCACCACCACCGACCAGACCTGCCAAATGGCAAAGGAAAGGAGCAGCGCCGGGATCGAAAGCCACAGATTGCGGCGTGCGATGCGGCGGCCTTTGGTTGCCCAGAAGGATGGATCCTCCGGACGCCAGTCCGTCAGCACGGTCTCGTCAGCGGAGATGACCTTCTCGGGCTGAGGCATGCCCTGCATTTCCGGGAAGGGAGGCAGCTCCTCGAGCGCCTTTCCTGTAACGCCGCGCTCCATTTGGCGAATGGCGAAGTGCATCCACAAAAGAGCAACCGAGACCAGAAGGAAGAGCGCCATGAAGCAGCTCGTCCACAAGCCGGTGAGATCGAGCAGAACACCGAAGAGGATCGGCAGCACGAAGCCGCCAAGGCCGCCGATCATGCCGACCAGTCCTCCGACGGCGCCGACATGATTCGGATAGTAGACAGGGATGTGCTTGTACACGGCAGCTTTTCCGAGTGCCATGAAGAAGCCGAGGATGAAGACCGTCACTGTGAAGCCGACAAGACCCATCTCGATGTGGAAGGTAATCGGACCAGCCACGGTGCGGACGGCATAGTCGGCCGGCGGATAGGCGAGGATGAAGGTCGCGATGACGGAGACGAGGAAGGTCCAATAAAGCACGCGTCGCGCGCCATAGACATCGGACAGATGGCCACCATAGGCGCGGAAAAGGCTGGCAGGAATGGAGAAGCAAGCGGCGATCACGCCGGCAGTGCGGATGTCCAGCCCATAGACACCGACAAGATATTGCGGCAGCCAGAGCGCTAACGCAACGAACGCACCAAAGACGAAGAAATAATACAGCGAGAAACGCCAAACCTGAATGTTCTTCAAAGGTTCGAGTTCCAACCAGGCACTTTGAGGCTTGACCCCTGTTCTGCGGCGTTCGACCAGAACCGGATCATCCTTGGTGGTGAACCAGAAGATGACCGCCATGACGACGAGTGCCGCAGCCCATATCTCGGCCACGGCCTGCCAGCCCCAGGCAACGAGTACCAGCGGCGCAAGCAATTTCGTCACCGCGGACCCGACATTGCCGGCGCCGAAGATGCCGAGCGCAACGCCTTGCCTCTCCGGAGGGAACCATCGCGACACGTAAGCAACGCCGACGGCAAACGAGCCACCGGCGATACCGACGCCGAGCGCCGCCAGAAGCATCTGCGGATAGGTATGCGCATAGGTCAGGATGAAGGTCGCCGCGGCCGCGGCAAGCATGGTTGCCACGAACACCACGCGACCTCCGTAGCGGTCAGTCCAGATGCCAAGCAAGACGCGGATCAGAGACCCCATGAGGATCGGTGTCCCGACCAGAAGTCCGAATTCGGTTTCGGTAAGACCGAGTTCCTCCCGGATTCGAATGCCGATAATGGCAAAGATGGTCCAAGCGGCAAAACATACGGTGAAGGCGACAGTGCTCGCGCCAAGGGCCGTACGTTGATCTCTGCTGTCGAACTTCTGGATAGCAGGCATGGGCATATTCCGTTCGTGACGATGAATGATCTTTCTTCAGTCCCGAGAAAAAATAGCGATTAAAACACTGAGGCACTTTGATTTGGATCAAACACAACCAAAAGCACAAATAACGCTCAAGTTAATCGTGAGCGGCCCAAAGAAGTTGTTTAATATAGGCTTATTGATTGACTATTTTATACTTGTCGCTTGATAAATATCAATCACGCACTATAAGCAGACAGGCCGCCCAAAGGAGACACGCGATGCGACCAGAAAATGCCGCCAAGGTTCGGCAGCTGCAACTGTTCAGGGAACTGCATCATAACACGTTCCGGGAGTTAATCGAAACGAGTTTTCTTCAACGATTCCCGCGAGGCGTGTCCCTTATTCGCGAAAACGAGCCGGCGGATTTCCTCCATGTGGTCGTGGAGGGGCTGGTCGAAATGTATGCAGCAACGGACATGCGAGAGACGACTTTGGAAATCATCCCTCCGGTCGGCACTTTCATCCTCGCCGCCGTCCTCAACGATCAGGTCTATCTTCAGTCCGCCAGAACCTTGGAGCCATCCAGCATTCTGATGATTCCCGCAGAAAAAGTGCGCCTCGCCATGGAGACAGATCAGGCTTTCATGCGTGCAATCGTCATGGAACTCGCGGCAAGCTATCGCCGAACCGTCAAGGATCTTAAGAGCCAAAAAATGCGGAGCGGCGCCGAGCGGCTGGCAAACTGGCTCCTGCGCATGCAAAGGGAGCGAGGGCGCCACAGTCTGGTGGAAATTCCCGTGGAAAAACGTGTCCTTGCTTCGTACCTGGGGATGACGCCGGAAAACTTATCGCGCGCTTTTCTCACGCTGCGATCTTACGGCGTGAAAGTGCACGGCGCACGTGTTGAAATCGAACAGCCTGAAGCACTTCTTGCTTTTGCGAAACCAGACCCCTTGATCGATGATCCTGAGAATATATTCTGAATGACTTCCGACTAGGCTCAGTTCCTCGCCAGCTGCGAATTCAAATGATCGGCCAGCCTTATGGCAAAGGCCAGGATCATCAATGTCGGATTTGCATGGCCGCTGGTTGGGAACACCGATCCACCGGCAACATAGAGGTTGGGCAAGCCGTGGACCCTGCAATTCTGGTCGACAACGCCTGTCTTCGCGTCGGCTGACATTCGCGTCGTGCCAAGCGTATGTGCCATGTCGATGATGACGAGATCCTGTGGCCTCCGTTCCAGCGCCCAGTTTTCAAGCGTGGGGGCAGGCAGGCCAGCGCTGACAAGGGCTGCGCGTGAGAGTTCGGCGATCCTGAGCAGCGTCCGGCGTTCGACATCGTTGATCCGCCAATCGACTTTGGCGAGCGGAACGCCGAACCGGTCCTTTCGGGAGCTGAGACTGATCCTGCTGTCCGGGTTCGGAATTTGCTCCGAGATCGCATCGATCCCCAAACCGATCAGCTTGTGCGGCACACCCTGATCCTGGAATTCATTGGCGACCACATTCGGAGACAGCCGGATCGCCGTGTTGATCACAAGATCCTTAAAGACCTTGGGCGTCCGGTTGTCGGAAAGGACCTTCATTCCGATTCCCTTCGCAATAAGTCCGGAGCCTGCCACGACCGAAAGCAGGTCGCGTCCGACATTTGTGCTGCGCCTGCGCAATAGCTGTTTTAACGCGCTCCAGGGATCGTCCGGCGCCCGCGCCGTGACGAAGTAGATAGCGGCGTTCAGTAGCTCCTCACGCTCCTGCATCTCCGGGGTCAGCGCCAAGCCATGCATGAACATGTGCGCGCGGCCATTATGATGCACGCCGAAGAAGCCAAACAGCTTGGCAAGCATGGCCACTTGCTCGGCCGGAATGCTGCCGATGCGAGCTCCGGCATGATCCATGAGATATCGCCCGACGACATCGTGATGGTTGCCAATTCCGTTCGAATACACATCGTTAGATGCCAGTAGCAGCCTGGCATTTTCAATCCCGCTTGCAGCCAACACGCATAATCTGGCCTCGACCCGAGCGCGCTTGCCTTCCATGCTTGCGACGTTGAGATGTGAGAAACGCGATCCGTCCGGGCTCAGGCCGACATGCGTCACGGACGCATCCAGAAGGATATGAGTGTTGTCCGGCCGTCGCGCCATAAATTCGTTCCCGAAGCGCATGACGTCGAGCCGATCCACGCGCGAGCGGGCGAACTGCCAATAGAAGGAATGAAGTCCCTCCTCTTCAAAACGACCTAGCGGCTCCTTAGGGCTAAGGTTCAGCACATCCATTGCGCGCAAGAGATAAGAATCGATCTGTTCGCGTTCGACTGGCCAGCCCGAGTTGGGGACCCAGGAGCGAAGCTTGAAGTCAATGGCACCAAAAGGTGCCGATTTCCCGGCCCAGGCATGTGTCGACCCGCCGAGCGCCCGGCAGCGAACACCGAAGGGCTGCACCTCCTGAGACCAGAAACCGGCTTGAGGGCTGTGAAATGCGACCCGCTTGCGGTACTGCGCTTCCGACATCGGCTGGCCAACGTTCTCGACCTCATTGAGTGCCGAATGTTCGGGACTTTCGCGTTCAAGGCCACTCTCGACAACGAGCACCTTTCTGCCCGTCCCAGCGCATTGCGCTGCGATTGTCAGCCCCGCGGGGCCGCCCCCTACGATGACAAGGTCCGCCGCAATGATCGAATTGTCGTCATAGTTGGACAGTCGCTCGATTTTCATCAGGGTCATTTCCGTCAACGCAAACAGATATTCCGATGCCAGCAACGAGCAGACTAGCTTCTATGAAATTTTCGACAAGTAACCAAAAAGTCGGAAGCGTTAATACCGGTATAGATTCGATGTCGTAATGCGTCGGGACCTAACACTAAAGACTATCTTGCGCGGCGATGAAAACCTGCCAATCGGAAGCTGGATCTTCTCTCGGGAACAAGAATCCGTAACGTCAGGCTGGCTATCCTGGCCTCCGCTTCTTCCACAGCGTTAGTGCCTTCGCCGTCTGTAGGATGACGAAAGTACAATATGCTTAACGTCCTCAAATCGACGAGACCATGAAGTCAAATCTGGCCATAAAAGGACAATTTAGCGGAAAAGACTGACGTCTATAGGCTTACAACAAATATCTCATTCATAATCTATAAATATATTTGAAGTCATAATTTCAAGAAAATAAGAAATTATGACTTCAATATCGTCACCATGATACGCATGGAAATAACAAATCCAATATAATCATGTTCAGCTTCTATCGAGGAAAAAATGAAAATGATTTCTCTTGGACTCGGCTCGGACGCCAGCCATATTCTCGACGCACTAAATAAGTCTCAGGCTATTATTGAATTCGAACTCGACGGTCGGATCATCACGGCGAACGAAAACTTCTGCCATGCTCTCGGATATAATCTTGCTGAAATTGTTGGTCAGCATCACCGCATGTTTGTCGATCCGGCAGAAGCCGGTTCGGTTGGCTACCGAGAGTTCTGGGCCAAGCTCGGGCGCGGCGAGTTCGACCAGCGTCAATATAAGCGTCTGGGAAAAGGCGGAAAAGAAGTCTGGATCGAAGGGACCTACAATCCTGTGTTCCGCCGAGGCAAGCCTTACAAAGTAGTCAAATTCGCAACGGATATCACCGAGCAGAAGCTTCGTAGCGCGGAAGCTTTGGGCAAGCTGGATGCTCTGTCACGGGCGCAAGCGGTCATCGAGTTCACTCCGAGCGGAGACATTCTGACCGCGAACGCGAATTTTCTATCGGCATTAGGCTACGAGCCCAAGGAAATCGAAGGCCGTCATCACTCGATGTTCTGTGAAAAATCCTACACGCAAAGTGCTGAATACCAAAAATTTTGGGAGCGCCTTCGAGCGGGGGAATTTATTGCCGAGGAATTCACTCGAATTGGAAAGGGCGGCCGGCGAGTCTTCATACAAGCGTCCTACAACCCGATTTTCGACATGAACGGCAGAGTGTTCAAGGTCGTCAAGTTTGCAACTGATGTCACCGGTCGCGTGGAAAACGTCGAAACACTGGCGAGGGCGCTCGGCAAGCTGGCCGATGGCGATCTAACCTTGCAATTGCCGGCGCCGTTCATACCGTCTCTCGATCAGGTTCGAGCCGATCTCAACGAAGCCGTCGCGAAATTGCGTCTCGCGATACAAGCCGTCGGTGCGAACGCCGAAGCGATCTCTGCAGGTTCAAAACAAATCAGTTCGGCCGCAGGCGATTTGTCAAAGCGGACTGAACAGCAGGCAGCTTCTATTGAGGAAACCGCCGCCGCGCTTGAGGAGATAACCACTACCGTTGCCAATTCCAGCCGGCGCGCCGATCATGCCGGCAAGCTGGTGGCCGATGCACGCGGAAACGCTGAACAGTCCGGGCAGATCGTCCGCAAGGCGATTGAAGCAATGGGACAGATCGAGGGATCGTCGAAGGAGATCTCCAACATCATTGGCGTGATCGATGACATTGCATTCCAGACCAACCTTTTGGCGCTAAACGCCGGTGTTGAGGCCGCGCGAGCCGGAGAGGCCGGAAAGGGCTTCGCGGTTGTTGCCCAAGAGGTGCGGGAATTGGCGCAGCGATCTGCAAAGGCAGCCAAGGAAATCAAAGCACTTATCAATACGTCCGGTGAGCAGGTGAAAACGGGCGTGCAGCTTGTCGGTCAGACAGGGCAGGCTTTGGAGCAAATTGTTAAGCAGGTACACGAGATCGACATCAATGTGTCAGCAATCGTTGAAGCCGCCAAGGAGCAGGCGACGGGGCTGAAGGAGATCAACACGGCTGTCAATGTGATGGACCAGGGCACGCAACAAAATGCCGCGATGGTCGAAGAGTCGACTGCCGCAAGCCATAGTCTGGCAAAGGAGGCCGCAGAGTTGTTTTCTCTGATTGGACAGTTCCAGGTTGGTACCGCCGCCACACGGAGCGGTCCCGCTATCGCGCACGAGAAGCACCGAGCTGTGCCGTCCCCTGCGCGTACGCTTACTGCTCAAGTCGCAGAAGCATTTGGTGAAACGGGGGCCTCCACTGCGGTTGAAGAGCATTGGAAGGCGTTTTGACCTTGGCAGGAGCGCATAAGCGACGCCAACCCTGCCCATGTCGTAGCCGACCGCTTCGATAGTACCGCTCTTTCGAGCGATCCTATGGCTTCCGAAGGCTATGCGGCGCGCGGAACAGTGCATCGATCACATCCGCGTGCCGGATATTCTTGGCAAACCGGCTGTCGGCCGCCAGCCGTATCAGCCCGGCGAAGGCCTCGCCGGCCCTTGGCTTCTTGCCTTCACCACGTAAGTAGCTGGCAAGACTGCGGTACTTCCTGTTGGTAGGAATTTCGAGCGGACTGTTGATACCGATCTTCTTCAGCGGCCACATGGACCAGCCAATATCGTTCTTCTCTGCCAGTTCGATGGCGCGGGCATACCAGTCGTTGGAGTTCTCTCCGGTCTCGCCGTTCCACAGCGGCATGTCGTATTGCGCACGCAGCTTCAGGAACGGCTCGATCGTCTCCTGCGTCGTGTCGGTCCAGTATTTGTGATAACTCAGTGTCATGTTGCGGTCGGCGACGGGTAGCAGGCCGGCATAGTTGCTGCCCCAGCAATTGCCTTCGATGATCAGCATATGATTGGTATCGACGGCGCGTATCGCCCGGATGGTGCGTTCGTAAAGGTCCCGCAGCGGCTTGTTGCCGGTTTCGAGGCAGCCGTGGGTATCGGCCTTGTTCTGAAAACCCCAGTTTGGTTCATTGAGCAGATCATAACCGGCAATGGTCGGTTCATCCTTGTAGCGCCGCGCGATTTCGGTCCACAGCGCGATCATCTTCGCCTGATTGTCACTGCTATCCCATAGGGACGGCTTTCGGGGATCGCGGTCGGAAATCGCAAGATCATTGCCCTGACCGCCGGGCGCGGCGTGCAAATCGAGGATCAGAACCATGCGATTGGCCTTCAGCCAGGTGATTAACGCATCAACGCGCCGAAACCCTTCCTCATTCCAGACGATTTTACCGGGGCCACCCTTAGGTGGCATGTCTTTGATGAACAGCTTCCAATGCATCGGCAGACGCACGCTGTTGAAGCCCCAACCGGCCATGGCGTCGATATCGGCTTTCGTGACGGCATTGTCGCGCCACGACCGATAGAACTGCTCGGTCTTCCGCACACCGATGATCTCTGAAATGCGGCTGCGGATGACATGCTGGGCGCCCAGATTGCGCAGGTCCAGCATATAGCCTTCCTGGACCATCCATCCGCCCAGTCCCATGCCACGCAGGATCACAGGCTTGCCGTCACCGTCGACGATCCGCTGGTGATCGGCATGAACGAATCCCTGTGCGTGGGCTCCGGGCGAAAGGAAGCCTAAAGACACGGCCAACAGCGTGGCAAGGGCAAGCAGACGGTGTGACATCGGCGCATCCAGTGTTTTCACGAGTTTGGCGCCGGACAGGGCCAAAGCAAGGCCATGCGCCTGATTGCGATCCTGTCTACCCGACGCCTACCGTCGACAAGGTATCCAGGCACCGACACGACCGCCGGGCAGACCGATTTGGGACTCTTGGGAGGGCTCTCCTTTCGAATCTCATCACGTCACCGCTTCTGCTTATGCAGCTTGTAGTTATAAAAGATCACTTTAATTCACCTTATGGAACGCTATTCTCATGACAGTTTTTCACATTGCGGGGCGAGATGATGGCGAATGAGTTTGGGCGAAGCATCGGTCGATTCGTGGGACTGGAGGAGCCTCGCACTCTTTCTACCCGCTTTCTGCAGCTGGCAGAGATTACAGGCAGAGCAGTATTCGATGCATTCCTTCGGTGCTGTCTTTGCGGAAGTCGCCATCGATCCCAATGTCGGGACGATCGCCGTCCGCCGCATCGTTGGCGCATATGGTATCGGCCGCGTGATCAATCCTCTTCTCGCCCGCAGCCAATGTACCGGCGGCATGATCGGCGGCATGGGCATGGTGCTCATGGAGCGGACCGCACTCGGCCCCCGAGACGGTCGTCCGGTCAATGCTCATATGGCCGACTATCTAATGCCGTGAACCTCGATATCCCGGATCTGGAGGCGCACTTCATTGAGGAAATCGACCCACACGTGAACCCGCTCGGCGTGAAAGGTCTGGGCGAGATTGCACTTGTGGGTACCGCTCCGGCGATCGCGAATGCGGTGTTCCATGCAACGGGCAAGCGTGTTCGGACCCTGCCGATCCGGATCGAAGATATCCTGAGCGCATAGCCGCGAGGTGGCCTTCCGGATCGGATCTCCGCAACGGCAATGTGGCGGGTTCGGTCTGGAAGCCAATGTCCGGCCTTGATAACGTGGGGTCAGGCAGAAAGACCGCGCAACAGGTATTCGAGACTTGAGAGGTGATTGGATTCCTGCGGCCTGGATTGTCCGACGAGATAACCGCAGCCATTCCATCCGGCCTCTCGTGCTTCCTTGGGGGTTACGCCGAACTCGTGCCGAAAGGTGCGGCTGTAAGCCGAGGCGTCGAAGAAACCCCACTGCTCCGCTATGGACGCGATTGAACGCATATCGGAACTGTCGGACAAGGCGTCCCGCGTACGAAGCAGACGCTGGCGTCTGATATGGGCGGATATGCCGCCAAGCGGCTCAAACAGTCTGTATAGTCGGGATCTCGACACACCGAGTTCGATGCAGAGCATATCCGGGCCTAGATCGGCTTCTGCAAGCCTGAGGTCGATCAACCGCCGCGCCCGCTCGATCAATATCGAATTGATCGGACCTTTGGCCTCCGCAACGCGGTCGCGCGACGGCGCCAGGCACATGGCCATGAGGCAACGGGTCGCCTCGACGATATAGGGGAGCTCCGTTGTCCGCAACTCGGGCAAAGATCGATTGAGAAGAAGCAAGTAGTCTCCCAGCAGCGACCCGAGCCGGCCAGGAGCCTCCGCGTTCCGCCTGTCGTCGAGCTCGAGCGACGAGGCGAACAGATCGCGCGGCATGAACAATGTAAGGACTCCATCCGCCTCCATCTGCGCTTCGAAAGGCTTTGACAGGCAGTGCAGACCAGGAAAAGCCCTGCCTTTCGCATGGCCGTCGCCGGGCCTGGACGGTTGGAACGGCATTACGACGTACCAGTGATCGAGCCTGGTTTTTCTTATATGCCGCCAGTGGTGAGCATATCCGTGTCCCGGCAGCTTGGTCCGTGTGAAAACCAGCTTGCCGAGGTCCCAAACCATCTGACGTGCGGGAAAAGACGCATCCTCGCTCTTGGCGAGAGAAAGATCCCAAACGCCTTCATGAGCGGCGCGAAAAACTTCGAACTGATCTCTTGGAGGGAAAGCGGCCGTCGTGAAATCTATAAAACACAACAGCCTGTCATCTCGAAGCAGTTTCCGATCATCGATTTTCAACGGAGACATACTGGTCATCGACGTACTCCAAAGCGCTAAGGCCTACGAAGTTGCTCACACGTCCACAGTCCTGTTCTGGTCAGGAACCCCTTTGAAATGCCTGCGTGGCAAACGGATTTCTGCCGGTCTTTCACTGCTCAGCTGGAAAACCATGCGGCGCATTTTATGCCAAAACGACGCAACCACAATGACAAGGTAGTCCATCATCGATTGTTGTCAACGTCGACCTCTACCAATGATTTCAGACTTGTTATTTAAGCGATTGCGAATTATTTTCCCCCTTGAAAAATACCGCTTTTGCTTTTGCAGGCTTGCCCGCGAGTTGGGCTTAGGCTCGGACCTGACATCAACATCAACACCTACTTATTGTAGGCGTGTATTACGGTTAGTCGCCATGCACAGATCCTTGGAGCATAAATCCCTGGAACTCGATCTGAGGGGCATCCAAAGCGAACTTCGCCATAGCGAGTTCGTGCGAATTAGCGATGCATTAGGCCCCACCGAAGGTATTTTCCGCACCAGGGAACACGGCTATTATCGTCGGATCGACGATTTCATCTTCCTGTACGTGCAGAATTTCGAAGTCCTTCAATCCCATAGCGTCGCGATGGCACGCGGGGGCCTCATCTGCATTCAGATAACCATCAAGGGCACCTATCATCGCTTGGTTGGTGATCACGTCGAACGTGTCAACCCGACACAGATACAGATCACCAATTGCCCGCGCTCCGTTTCGGAAACCACGGTCGGGGCGAAATTCCGCGGTATTATGATCGCTTGCGACAGACAACATTTCCTCGATCATTTCGGCCTGAAGCCTGACAACATTCCAGCCCTGTACAAACCAATCTTCCTGACCGATACGGGAATGGTGGATGCTCTGAGGCTGCCGCCAACACCCTCCATCATCACCACCACAGATCAGATCATTTCGTGCAAGTACGAAGACCCGTTGAAGACGATCTATCTAAAGGCGAAGACCCTCGAGATAATCTGTGACGTCGTCGCACAGCTCAACGCCCTTTCCCTGCAGACGGGAACTCGCTTGCGCTCCGCGCAGAGCAAGGCCCAGGCGATCAAAACCGCGGCGGCAATCTACAGGAGAGAGATCTGCAACCAACCCACAATCAAGCAGATGGCGCTTCGCGTGGGACTTAATCACAATGAGCTGACGATAGGCTTTCGCGAGCTATTCGGTGCCACGCCCCATGCATATGCGCAGATGGTCAGAATGGAACAGGCCAAGGACCTGCTAAGCGCTGGGCAGCTGTCGATCAGCGAGATCGCGCGGCGCGTAGGCTACGAAGGCTATTCAAGCTTTTCGCGGGCCTACCATATGCATTACGGCCATGCCCCCTCCCTTATGGAAGGTCGTGACGACAAGTAACCGGCGGCAAGGCCTGTTTCCATCGCCCCCGCGAATTTCGTTCGTGATTGCTCGTGACACAGCTTGTGCGCCTGGAAGTCGTCTATCCGGCGAAGGATAGCATGTTACCAAGGCTCTGCCCGTGCAAGGGCAGCCGGGTGCCGGTCTCGGCGAAGACATCTGGACTGTCGCGAACGGCTTCCGAGCGGACATCTCGTGGCGAGATGCCGAACTCGTGTCTGAAGGCCCGAGTGAAGGCGGAGGGATCGATAAAACCCCATTGCTCGGCGATCTGACAGATTGGCCGTCGGTCGTCATGATTGGAAAGTGCTTTGCGCGTTTGAAGCAACCGCTCCCGGCGAATGTAGGCATGGATGCCACCGTCCGCTTCGAATAGCCGATAGAGACGTGCCCTGGAAAGGCCGAGATCCTTGCAAAGGTTATCGACGGTCAAATCCGCATCCAGGAGCTTGCGCGCGATCAACTGTCGCGCCCGTTCCATGATCGTCCGCTCGATCGGATTTTGTGCCTTTGCCATGCCCTCGCGGGATGGAGCCACACATGCAGCGAGGAGTGCGCGAGTGGCATCGACGATATAAGAAGTCTCTGTCAATCGAACCTCGTGCAACGACCTGCGCAGGAGCAGCATGTAATCCGCCAGCAACGAGCCTAGCCCACCACCGAGCTGGACGTTTGCCATATGGTCGGGCGTCGAACCCGGCATGAATAAATCCCGAGGCACGTAAAGGGCCAAACTGCCCGATGCCGCTGTCTGCGTTTCAAACGGCTTTGCAAGACAGTGCAAAGTCGGCATAGCGGCCGGAATTTCCTCGCAACCGCCGGACCTGGAGGACTGGAGGGGTAGCAAGATGTACCAATGGTCGAATATCGGCTTCCTCAGATGCTGCCATCCATAAATATAGCCGTCGCCGGGAAGTCGGGTATAGGCGAAAACCATCTTCCCGAGACCCCAAACCACCTGCCGTGCCGGAAAAGTGAGCCCTTTGCTTCGGATAAGCCGACCGTCTTCGACCCCTTCCCTCATGGACCGAAAGGCATCGAACTGCTCGTGCGGCGGATATTCCAGTGTCGTGAAGTCGATCGAAGAGGTCAGTGTGTCGCCGACACCTGCAACGTCGATGGCATGCAAGAGCTGAGACATATTGATCATATGAACGCTCCCGATGATTCGTGGGCCCCATCCCTCGTCTTCCGTCTGCAAGATTATTGATTGTCGCTACACGTTGAACATGCTCGTGAAAATTAGATATAGTCGGGTGAAGATCGGCGTCATAGGAATGAGCGCGCAGCCTGGCCATTTAGCCGGAGCTTTCCTTACGTCGAGGACTCTCCATATTGTTCCGCTGCTCTTGGCCGATGGCCGTGGCCATGGCGTTGCAGGTTTGCTCATGCAGAGTCGAAAATCATTGCCCCAACCAGCCTCCGTCTACGGGCAGCGTCACACCGTTCACCTGAGCCGCGGCATCGGAACAGAGAAACGCGGCGAGTGAACCGAGCTGGTCCGGCGCCTTCAGCTCATATGATAGTTGCAGCTCTCCGACAGGAGTTCTC
This sequence comes from Rhizobium jaguaris, assembly GCF_003627755.1. Classification (NCBI taxonomy): domain Bacteria; kingdom Pseudomonadati; phylum Pseudomonadota; class Alphaproteobacteria; order Hyphomicrobiales; family Rhizobiaceae; genus Martinezella; species Martinezella jaguaris. The sequence continues at coordinate 2,549,146 of NZ_CP032695.1, forward strand.
CGGCGAGTCTTGGGACGACGGCCATTGCGAGGTGCGGCATCGCTGCCGGTCGTGTTGACGGGCGGGATTGGCACCCAGCCGGGACAAATCACATTGCAGGTAACACCGCAGGCCACGAGATCGACCGCTACATCCTTCGTCAAACCGATCACGCCGTATTTCGACGCCTGGGCCGCGCTTTTGTTTCCGGCATCGGCCCACATGGGGGCTACGTTAATGATCCTTCCCCAGCCTCGCTCGAGCATCTGTGGAAGAACTGCCCGTATTGTCAGCCAGACGGCCGTCAGATTGACTGCGATTGTCGCGTCCCATTGCTGGGCGGCAGACGTTAGTGCGGAATCAGCCGGCTGAATGCCCGCATTGTTGACCAGTATGTCGACACGCCCCATGACATCGGTTGCATTGCCGATGAGCTCGATGGCCTCCTCCGCGTTCGAGAGATCTGCTGCACCGAACGCCACCCGAATGCCATAGACTTTGGCGATTTCACGGCAGAGTGCTTCATTCGCCGGGACGTCTCCAGGCCCATTGATCACGAGATCGGCGCCGCCTGCGGCTAGCTTGCACGCAATTCCGAGGCCGATACCGCTCGTCGAACCCGTTACGACTGCCACCCGCCCTTTCAAGATGACATCTCCTTCCCTGAAACCCGCAGAAGATCTTCCTTCCGGTTCCGAGAGGGCTACAGCGCCATACGTCCTAAAGCGAGCTGCCGAAAGACTGTGCAAGATTTCGGCTGACATCCCCTCCAACTTCTTGATGTGGAAGCGGATTTGAAAACAGGCCGATGCAACCGTTGCCTGTCTGCCCACACAATTCGGAATATCCCAGCACCAATTTTGTAGCTTGGATGAGCGGGGCTTAACATGGCGTGAAATCTCAATTCTGATCACAGAATCCCATATATTGCCTTGCCGGAGCCGTTTCCCCGTCGCTTCCCTTCAGAAGGTGGCCGCATCGCCGCTTCCTCCGAGGATCAAACACGCCGAACACGGCACGTGCCTTCCAATGTGCCGCAAACCGCGAAATCCCCACCATCCGGATGCATTGCACGCATCACCGCGACAGAGGCCAGCACACGACCGCCAGTGAGTGGTGAAGCGAACGGCCTCCGATTGCCGCTTCAGAAAGAGACGATGCGCACAGTTGCGGGATTCTGAGCTGATTTCTTCGCAAAGCCGAAAACATACAATGACCATGATCCAACTTAGCGTCGTTGAGGGAGCTCACATGTCAGATCTCATCGTCATTGTTTACCCCACGGAATCCAAAGCCGAGGAAGTCCGGCAGCGGCTCCTTGAGCTGCAGAAGGAATATTTGATCAAGCTTGGCGACGCTGTCATCGCCACCAAGACGGAGTCTGGAAAGATCAAGCTCAACCAGCTCATGAACACGACGGCAACCGGCGCGATCTCCGGCAGCTTCTGGGGCCTGCTCATAGGCGTGCTGTTCCTCAACCCGATCCTCGGCGTAGCTGTCGGCGCTGCTTCGGGCGCCATTGGCGGCGCCTTGACCGACGTCGGCATAAACGACGCCTTCATGAAGGATCTTGCCGCCAGCCTGCATCCAGGAAACGGCGCCCTGTTTCTGCTGGTCCAGTCGATCACGTCCGACAAGGTATTGAAAGAAATCCAGGGATTCGGCGGCCACGTGCTCAAGACGTCGCTCGACGAAACCAAGGAGCAGACCCTTCGCAACGCTCTTGAGAGTGCTTCCAAGGCGGCTGAAGCGGACGCCGCACAAAAGTAGTTTCGCGCGACACCCGAATGAGCTGCCGAAAGGGATGCGGGATGTATCCTGTGCGTCGTTCGAGAGCTCGACGCACAGGTTCCTTCTTGCGCAGCGATAATGCATTCTGAGCGAGGAAAGGGAGATCACCGATCTTTTCCGTGGTGTAACCGGTTCAGACAGGCATTATTTGATGACCACGCTGATCGATCCGAGAATGGGCGATGTGGAAGCGGACGCCTCCAGCACCAAGCGGCGCTCGCTTCTGTCCCTGGCCGGTAGCCTTCTTGCGGAAATCAGCCTTCCTAAGCTCATTCTGGTCTGGTTCGTCCTAATCGCCGTCCCGGCCTTGCTGCTCGGGTTGGCGCCGCTTGTCGGGACGGCCTGGCTGGCACAATTCTCGCGCCGCCTTGCAAGTTCTTACCGCGGCGTTTGGCCATTCGTCATTCTCGTGATCGTTGCGGTGATAGGCTGGCTTGGCGGAAGACCACTCCAACGGGCTGCGGAACAGGGCTTCTGGTCACTGAATTCATTGGCGATACAACCGGGTTACGCGTTGTATCGCGAAGGAGTGCGGCATTTTCTGGAAGCGATGTTCGAGAGGCGGCTGAACGAGAAACGTCGCGCCCGCCTGCGCGGTGTGAGCGCAGCCGTTGCGGGCCTGCTTCTATGTCTGTCCTCCCTGGCGGTGATTGCCGTTGCCTGGCCTTATTCACGTTGGACTGGCCAGCTCTCCGACTTGACGGCGCCTCTTTCACTTGTCGTTCCCACCCTTACCAACGCTGTGATCATCCTCTGTATCTATTGCGCAGGGGCAGCACTGGTCTGGGGTCTTGCCGACGCCACGATGGACCAGCCACAGGGCATCACGGACTTCAGCCATCCATCGGAGCTGACACGAAAATGGCGGGTCGCACATCTGTCTGACATCCATGTCGTCGGAGAGCGATATGGCTTTCGCATCGAGAGCGGACGATCAGGCCCGCGTGGCAACGACCGACTGGCTGAGCTTTTTACGAAGCTCTCAGCGATCGATAGCGAAAATCGATTGGATCATATCCTGATCACCGGCGATATAACCGATGCCGGTCGATCACCCGAATGGGCAGAATTTTCGACGGCGCTGTCACCTTACCCGGAGTTGGCCCAACGAGTGCTTCTTCTTCCCGGCAATCACGATATCAATGTCGTGGACCGAGCCAATCCCGCCCGGCTTGACCTTCCGATCAGTCCTGCCCGGCGGCTTCGGGAGATGCGAGCGCTTTCCGGGATGGCCGCTGTGCAGGCCAACAAGGTTCATGTGGTGGATCACTCGACCTGGGAATTCGGTGCGACACTCGCCCACGCACTGGCGCCATATGGCGCCGATATCGCAACATTCGCTGACAGCGGCGGCTTTCGGCTGGCTGCAAGCCTTGCCACCGTCTGGACAGAGATCTTCCCAATGATCCTGCCGCCGGACGGAGAGGATGGTCTCGGGATCATCCTGCTGGATTCCACCGCTCAAACGCATTTCTCCTTCACGAATGCTCTCGGATTGATATCGTCCGAACAGTCGAGGGCGATCAAGGCAGCTGTGCAACGGTTTCCGCGCGCTTCCTGGATCGTGGCTCTGCACCATCATCTGGTCGAATATCCGACCCTTTCCAAGAAGTTTTCGGAACGGATCGGTACTGCCTTGATCAATGGATCCTGGTTTGTGCGGCAACTGCAGCAGTTGAACGACAGCATCATCGTCATGCATGGTCATCGCCATATCGACTGGATAGGACACTGCGGGAAGCTTAAAATCATCTCGGCTCCGTCCCCCGTCATGGGGAACACCGGCGAGGACGTCACCCATTTTCATATCCACACGCTTGGGATCGACCGTGACGGCGCATTGGTTATGCTTCCGCCGGAACGCGTGGATGTCCCAGGCTCCGTTCTTTCCGCTTAGCGCGGCTCGACCTGTTCTACCCCTGCTTTTCCGTCCCATCATCCTTCGCGCTCTGCAAATCCGCCAGCCACTGTGTCGCAGGCGATTGCTCGCAAAATGTCAGTATGGCGATCGTGATCGGAACTCCGATGAAAGCACCGAACAGCCCCCAGAGAAACGTCCACAGGAAAACAGAAAACAGCACCACGAACGATGAAACAGCCAGTGCGTTTCCGGCCACCCTTGGCTCGATATAGCTGCCGATCACGAATTGGATGACATTGAGGCATGCAAAGACAATCAGCGCGGCTTGCAGGGATTCGAATTGGGCCAATGCATAGAGCGTCGGCAACAACGTGGCGATGAAAGACCCGATGAACGGTATGTAGTTCAGCGTGAAGGCGATGACGCCCCACTCGGCCGCGAATTGAAGGCCGAACGCAAGCGCCAATACCCAGATCATTGCGCCCGTCACGATGCTCATCATCGTCCTGATCAGCATGTAGCGGCGAAACTTGGCGGCGGTCAGGCTGCAGCCGTCGATCAAGATGCGCGCCGTTTCTGGGCCCAACACCGTCCGAATCCTTCGGCTGAGCGGTGCAATTTCGAGAAGTCCGAGCAGCACGTAGACGAGTACCACGAGCCAGAAAGAAATCAGGGTGTTGAGACGTGCTGTCAGCCCCTGCAGCATTCCCATGGCCCAACGCATGTTGAAATGCTCTCCCCAAATACCGGCGACGACGACACCATGCTCCTCCAGCCAGGCGACGGCCTGGTCGTAAAGCATCTGGAATCGTGGGGCGTCCGATATTAATGATCGTGCGATACGCCCGAAGCCCCAGGCAGCCACGGAAGCGAAGAGAACAAACGCGATGACGATGGCGCCGACCACGAGCGCCAGGGCAAGGAGCTTCGGCAGAAAGGACTGAAGCGTCCTTTGCATCGGCCACACGATGGCAATGATGAATAAGGCGCAAGCGACCGGGGCAAATATGACAGCCGAAAGATGGAGAGTGGTTAAGGCCGCTATTACGGCGATTATACCGAGGAGAACGAGAATGGTTCGATCTTTAACCATGAATAGCCATCGGAACGTAAGAAACGATATCGTCGACTCTGTCGGAACTATTATGGATATCAAACCGAAGTCTCACGACGGCTGAAGGCATGATCCTACGTGTTGATCTGGTCCTTGTATATCCTCCCGTCCATCGATTCGTTGGGTCAAGGACTGGATCTCCGGGCGATGGCAGAGGCAGCCGGTATGTACGTCGGGTATATCACCCGACGTACAGGAGAACATCGTTCACCCCTTCACTTGAACGACTGTGCTGTCAGCGCACCCATTGGCCATGGATGAACATCCACTCGCCGTTGCGATGGGTCCAGCGCGGCTGCCGATAGTGGAAGCCACGTCTCTCGGGAATCCAACGGCCGGGCACCCACACATAGTCGCGCCTGCGGACGCTCCATTCCCAGTATCCTGGTACCCAGACCTGACCACGCCGTGGCGGCGGCCTTCGCTCATGGCGAGGGCGTGGGGGTGGACGGTTCGGCCGATTCTCCGGTCTCTGGGATCGCTGGGCGTCTGCTTCATCTACGGGGAGGATCGCCACTAATGGCGCGATGGTGGCACCAGTCAGAAGTGCCTTAAGTAAGAAACGTCGTGAAAACATAGCTTCCCACCTATTGGCTGCCGGCAAGCTTTTGCCGAAGGAACGGATATAGCTTAGCCGACGATGATCCGTTCGTGATGGGCAGAGAATCTCATCCTTATGCAGAACGGCTCAATTGCTCCGAGACTGCTACAACCTTCAGAATGGCGGGAATCAAGCAAAGGGCGTCCATGACCAAGCACGTAAGGGCCTGAACGCCCGCCGCCTAGCAAGGATTGGGACCCGAAGCACAGCTTTAGGATTCCTTGCCGATCACAGCGCCACATGGAAAAGGTTAGAATGTCGACATGGGGTCAGCATCCCGGCATTTCCAATCGTCAGGCTTCGAGTCATCAGTCCATGATTTCCGCTTCTGAACAGAAATTCTCGTTGTGGACGCTGATGGCCATGTGCGTCGGCTCGATGGTTGGCGCAGGGATTTTCTCGCTGCCGCAAGCCTTCGGTCGAGCGACGGGACCATTTGGAGCCGTCATCGCCTGGTCAATCGCCGGCGTCGGCATGCTCATGCTGGCCTTCGTGTTCCAGTCGCTCTCCCGACGCAAGCCGGATCTCGATGCTGGTATCTACGCCTACGCCAAGGCCGGCTTCGGCGATTATCTCGGCTTCCTGTCGGCGCTAGGCTACTGGTCGGCGGCTCTTCTCGGCAACGTATCCTATTTCGTGCTGATCAAGTCGACGCTCGGTCTGTTCTTCCCGATCTTCGGAGATGGCAACACCGTCACTGCGATCGCGACCTCGTCGGTCCTGCTGTGGATTGTTCACTCTCTCATCCTGCGCGGAATAAGGGAGGCAGCCGCACTTAACACGATCGTCACCTTCGCCAAGATCATTCCCATACTCCTGTTCATCGTTCTGGTGTTCTTCGGTTTCAAGGCCGATGTCTTCAGCGCCAATTTCTGGGGTGGCGGAGCGACGTTAGGGGACGTGGCGGCTCAGGTCCGCGCGACAATGCTCGTCACGGTCTTCGTGTTCGTCGGCATCGAAGGGGCAAGCGTCTATTCGCGCTACGCCCGCAATCGCTCCGACGTCGGCATCGCGACGCTCTTGGGATTCCTCGGAGTGCTCTGCCTGCTCGTTCTTGTCACGATGTTGTCGTACGGAGTGATGCAGAAAGCGGATCTCGCTCAGCTTAGAAATCCGTCGATGGCCGGCGTTCTCGAGGCCGTCGTTGGTCCCTGGGGCGCCCTGTTCGTCAGTGCGGGCTTGATCATTTCTGTGGCGGGCGCTTACTTATCCTGGGTTCTTCTCGCCGCCGAAATCCTTTTTTCAGCCTCCAAATACGACACGATGCCCCGATTTCTCTCCCACGAGAACAGGAACGGTGTTCCCTCCAATGCGCTGTGGCTTACCAATATCGTCGTCCAGATATTTCTGATCCTGACGCTGTTTACCCAATATGCCTTCCGGCTTGCACTCGAGTTGACAAGTTCGATGATACTCATCCCCTATCTCCTTGTGGCAGCCTACGGCGTCAAGCTCGCCTGGACAGGCGAAACCTACGATCGCGACCCGGCCGGTCATCGCGATGATCTCGTGCGATCGGGCATTGCGCTCGTTTATACGATCTGGCTGATTTATGCGGCTGGAGCCGGGCATCTTCTGCTGTCCGCCGCCATCTATGCTCCTGGCAGCATTCTGTTCATCATGACGCGCCTCGAGCAACGCAAAGCCGTCTTTAGCATGATCGAGCTGATCATGTTCGCGGTAGCAGCCATCGGCGCCGTCGTCGCGATCTACGCGATCGTTACCGGTCGCATCACCATCTGAGCCGTTGCTGGCAGACACTTGGAACGGCAACGTTTCCCGTTCCGAGAAAAAGGGACGCCCGGCACAAAGGTGAGACTTTCAGCTCATTCGCCGGTGGCAAAATTGGGGCATAAAATCCCGAGACGCAACCTACGAGTAATCGGATTGGTGTCGTATGGCTTCGGGCTCCACGCAAAAGTTTTCGTTATTCGCGCTGACAGCGATGGTTGTCGGCTCCATGGTGGGTGCGGGTATCTTCTCGCTCCCCCGTACCTTCGGGGCCGCGACCGGTCCGTTTGGCGCGATCATCGCCTGGTGCATAGCCGGCGGCGGCATGTACATGCTCGCGCGCATCTTCCAGGCGCTAGCGGAACGCAAGCCGGATCTCGACGCCGGCGTCTATGCCTATGCGAAAGCCGGTTTCGGCGACTATCCCGGTTTCCTGTCGGCCTTCGGCTACTGGATCGGCAGCTGCATTGGTAACGTCTCCTACTGGGTTTTGATCAAGTCGACGCTTGGCCGATTCTTCCCGGTCTTCGGTGATGGCAACACACTCGTCGCAATCGTCGTTGCTTCGATCGGTATCTGGCTGTTCCACTTCATGATCCTCAGGGGCGTACAGCAGGCCGCCTTCATCAACACCGTCGTTACAGTCGCCAAGGTCGTCCCGATTCTTACCTTCATCGTGCTGCTTGCCGTCGCCTTTAAGCTGGATCTGTTTCGCGCCAATTTCTGGGGTGGTGAAGGGATGCCGGCAGCTTCGCTTCTGGAGCAAATCCGGGCGACAATGTTGGCGACGGTCTTCGTTTTCATCGGTATCGAGGGCGCGAGCAATTATTCACGCTATGCGCAGACCCGTGCCGATGTGGGTACGGCAACAATTATCGGATTCGTCGGCGTTACCGCGCTTATGGTGTTGGTGACGCTGTTGCCCTACGCCGCCCTGCAACGCCCGGAAATCGCAGGCATGACTCAGCCTTCAATGGCGGGTGTGCTGGCAGCCGTCGTCGGGCCATGGGGAGCAGTCTTCATCAGCGCCGGGGTCATCATTTCGGTTTTGGGCGCCTATCTCGCCTGGTCGCTGGTGTGTGCGGAAGTCCTCTACGTTGCCGCACGCACAGATGACATGCCACGTCTCTTCGGCACCGAGAACCAGAACAAGGTTCCGGCTGCAGCGCTTTGGCTGACAAACGTCATCGTTCAGCTTTTTGTGATCAGCACCTATTGGTCTCGGGACGCATTCGCGCTGATGTTGAACCTGACCAGCGCCATGTCGCTGATCCCCTATCTGTTCGTCGCGGCATACGGCTATCTCGTCGCGCGGCGCGGGGAGACCTATGAGGTGAGGCCGCAGGAGCGTCGACGCGACCTCATCATCGCCGGCATCGCCGTGATCTATACGATCTTCATGATCATCGCCGGCGGATTGAAGTTCGTTCTTCTGTCGGCTCTTCTCTACGCTCCCGGCACGATACTCTACTTCTGGGCCCGCCGCGAGCAAGGCAAGCAGATATTCAACACGACCGCCGACTGGGTGATCTTCGCCGCTGCAGTCATTGGCTGCATTGCCGCCATCGCCGGATTGTCCACCGGCTACCTGACAATCTGAAGAGGAGGTAAGGATGTCTTCTGCAAGCTCCACCCAACAGGCTTTCGGGGTTCATTCGGAGGTCGGCCAACTGCGCAAGGTTATGGTCTGCGCGCCCGGCCGCGCCCATCAGCGTCTGACACCGACCAATTGCGACGCCCTTCTCTTCGACGATGTCCTCTGGGTCGACAATGCCAAACGCGACCACTTCGATTTCATGACCAAGATGCGCGACCGCGGCGTCGAAGTCCTGGAAATGCATAATCTCCTTACGCAAACGCTAGCGGTTCCCGAAGCCAAGAAGTGGATTCTCGACAACCAGGTCGTGCCGAACCAGATCGGTCTCGGTCTTATCAACGAGGTTCGCTCCTATCTCGAAGGGCTGTCGGATCGCGAACTGGCCGAAACACTGATCGGCGGGTTATCGACCTACGAATTCCCGGAAAATATCGGTGGCGAACAACTGGCGCTGATCCGCGATGCGGCTGGTGTCAATGAATATCTACTGCCGCCGCTTCCGAACACGCTCTACACGCGCGACACCACATGCTGGATCTATGGTGGAGTGACGCTCAATGCACTCTACTGGCCGGCGCGCCACGAGGAGACCATCCTTACGACCTCCATCTACAAGTTCCATCCGGACTTTGCGGGAAAAGTGAATGTCTGGTGGGGCGATCCTACCAAGGATTGGGGCCTCGCCACATTTGAAGGTGGGGACGTCATGCCGATCGGCAAGGGTAACGTGTTGATCGGCATGAGCGAACGCACCTCTCGCCAGGCCATCAGTCAGGTCGCTGCGGCGCTCTTCGAGAAGGGCGCGGCCGAGCGTGTCATCGTGGCGGCTATGCCGAAACTGCGCGCCGCCATGCATCTCGATACGGTATTCACTTTCGCCGACCGCGACTGCGTTTTGCTCTATCCGGATATTGTCGACAGCATCGAGGCTTTCTCCTACCGCCCGGACGGCAAGGGCGGCCTCGAGTTCCACCGGGATAAGGGCAGCTTCGTCGACACCGTGCGCGACGCGCTCGGGCTGAAGAAGATGCGCGTCGTCGAAACCGGCGGCAATGACTACACACGCGAGCGCACGCAATGGGACAGCGGCGCGAACCTGGTCTGTGCCTCGCCGGGCGTCGTCTATGCCTATGACCGCAATACCTATGTGAACACATTGCTGCGCAAAGAGGGCATCGAGGTGATCACCATCGTCGGCGCTGAACTCGGGCGTGGGCGCGGAGGCGGCCATTGCATGACGTGTCCGATCACCCGTGATCCGGTCGACTACTGAGACGCAACGCGAAGGCGGCTGTGAACGAGAACCGGAGGTGCCATCATGGCAAACGCGAACCACTGGGCCGGAACCGACCAGACCCGATGGGTCTGGTTTCTCTGCCTCGGCATAGCGCTCGTTGTCGGCGGCATTCTCGCGATCATGCTACCCGCAATATCGAGCATTGCCGCCGGTCTTGTCCTGGGGCTCGTCCTGGCGGTCGTCGGCATCCTGCAGATCGTCCAGGCCTTCCGTGTAACGGCCTGGGCCGGTTTCGTCTGGGGACTCCTGGTCGGCTTTGTTCAGCTCGTCGGCGGCGTCCTGATCTACCTCAACCCGCTCGCAGGAGCGATCGCCCTTACCCTGCTGATCGCGCTGGTTTTCATCGTTCAGGGGATCGCGCAAATCCTGCTGGCATTGCGGCTGCGACCCCATACTGGTTGGGGCTGGCTCGCAATTTCCGGTCTCATTGCCCTTGTCGCGGGCGCCTTGCTGGCGCTTAAAATGCCGTTCAGCGGCATTTATACTCCAGGGACGATTACGGGAATTTCCCTTCTCGTGGCAGGAGGAGCCTACATTGCAATGGCCGCATCGTCGCGCAGAGCGCATTAAGGCCGCATATATGCTCTCGTCGGTCGCGACGATCCGAGAGCAAGGCAATGGCGCAAACTCTGTCCGAACGCTGCTACGCACGAGGTAATACAGCTGAAATCCCGAGCGCCAGCTCCTTCAGATCGCCAGCGCATAGCGAATGCGCCGGCAATATTCGGCGGCGCGCAAAAGGTGGGTGGGCAGGCGTTTCGGGCCGAAGAATTTGACCTGGCTATAGTCCGCCCGATTCCCGATCTGGCTGTTGCTGCTATGGCTCATCAGGCTCACGATATTGCGCCTGACGCTAAACACTTTCGAGCCGTGATGCCACCCTCTTTCGAGCGCGACATCGAAGGGAAATCTCATGGCGCGCAGGAACGGCAAAACCTTGCCTGCGCCGCGCCTGGTGATGACGTAACAGGCGGCCGAACCTTGCGGTCCATGCAGACACCGGCCTATTTCGTCGCCGAATGCGCTTTTTGCGACGCTGAGAAACCCGCGACTTCGGTGATTGAAGAGTTTGACGACGTCCGCATTCGGAGTGGCCTCAAGAATGGCGATCGTCCTTTTCGTCAGATCGACCGTGATCTCGATGTCGTCCTCCATGACGAGAGCCGCATCGAAATCGCTCTCAAGAAAGGCGGAGAGGCATTTGATGTGGCTGCGATAGCAACCATATTCGCCCGGGAGGATTGTTCGCCCTCCATGCCGGGCGAAGCCTTTCCAATCCACGTCCCGAAAATCTTCTGGCGACAGCTCGTGCCCGTCGGTGGCGGCCACCCTGATGACGTCTATGCGGTATTCCTCTGCTTTGGTGCGCACGGCGGCCCATCGATCGGCCGACCTGTCGAGATTGATGATGTAGACGCCCAGCTTCATTGTGGGTCGCCGACCTGTTTGGCCGTGCGGTTAAGCAAAGGCATTACACTTTTTTCGGCCCTGCCGCTTCCGCGCATGACCGCAGCCACACGCCCCATCGCGAGAAGACCGAGCAGCCGCGCAAGCCGGAAAAACAGCCGGCTGGTCTCGACGAAGATCCTGAATGGCATGACCGTCACGTAATGGAGTTTTGATCTGTGGTAATCTCCACGTTTCCCTTGGATCTGCGAAGGCAGGCCCAATTGCTGATCTATGGGAAGAGGAACGACAAAAGCGGACTTCAAGCCGGCGAAAAACTCAAGATCGAACGCCAAGTCGAAAGGCAACTGCATCGGCGTGAGCTTCCGGACAAACCACTCTGCCGCTCGGCGATTGATGATGTAGGCGCCAGAACCTTTTTCCCGAGTCAACGCGACCGCCAGGCTGCGGCTTTCAGTCAGTCGGGAGTAGCGGAATTTGCGGCCAGCGCTAACCGTCGAAAGGCGCAGGATATCCCATTTTTCGTTCTGCTTGAGGGCCTCATCCAAGAGCTCCGCGAGATCATCCGGAAACTCGAGATCATCCTCCAGAATAAGAGCAAACTCGCCGCTCGAAGCAAGAAGGCGCCTCGCACACTCGATATGGCTCAGATAACAGCCGACTTCCGCGGGATTGCGCCGACGGCCATGTTTGAAGCGAAAGGCGAATTCATCGAAATCCGGTATTGGAAACTCGATTGAGGCACCCTCTACGGCCGGCACCCGCTCGGCGGCCAGCCCGATGCATGCAAGCTTCTGTTGCATGGTAACCAACCGATCGGCCGCGCGATCCAGATTGATCAAATAAATCTTAAGCGACGCTTCGCCAGGCTTCGCATTTATCATGCCACATCCACTCCAAAGTGGCGGAGTCACCGCCACATCGGGAGCGAACATGTTCAGCTCGGCTTACGGCACACTTACAAAATCCTGGCGAAAAGATGAAATCTGCCTTCATTCAGTGCCTTCGCTCGGGGATGGACAGCAAACAGACAGGTTGGCCGCATTGGTCCAATCTCTGCACCACCAATGCTGGATGCCGAGCAACACGGATCATTCCATGCACTTCAAGCCAGTTATCGCCCTCGGTGTTGGCCAGATGCTGCGCGAGGTCTCCCTTTGAACCGCGCCAGCCCTGCACCTGCGTGCAGCTACGCCTGCGAGCAACATTATGTTCCTGCGGACATAAGACTGTCCGACTTCTGGTTCAGGACAATAAAATCCGGTAAACCGCTCATCTTGGTTGGTGGTGTCGCGCGCAACTCAACTTTCGGCGCTGCAAGAAAAATAGGACGTTCCATGCGCGTGTTATTGGTCGAAGACAATGGCAAGCTCGCCGCGGTGACGCATGACGCGATGCGCGCCCATGGCTTCACTGTCGATCATGTCTCTAACGCACACGATGCCGAAGAAGCCGTCGCGACGGTCGAATATGATTCCATCATATTGGATCTCGGTTTGCCCGATCGTGACGGCCTGACGCTGATCGAACCGTTGCGAAAGATTGCTCCGTCGACACCACTTTTGATCCTGACCGCACGCGATGCCTCGAGTTCGATTATCGATGCGCTCGACAGCGGTGCCGACGACTATCTTTGCAAGCCATTTGTGATGGGGGTGCTGATTTCTCGTCTGCGCGCGATCATGCGTCGCGGCGAACCACGTCACGGCACTATCTTGGAGCTCGGCGACGTCACGTTTGATCCAAGTCAGTATTCGGCCTCCGTCGGCGAGACGCCACTATCTCTCAGCCGCCGCGAATTTGCCGCGCTGCATCTTTTCTTGCGCCGCCCCAATCATGTCCTGTCGAAAGCGGAGGTCGAAGAAGCAATCTATGGTTTCGACGACGAGCTGAGCTCCAATGCCATCGAAGTTCTGCTGCATCGATTACGCAAGAAGCTTCAAGCGGCGGGATCGGTCCTCTACATCCACAACATGCGCGGCATTGGCTATATGCTTATGGAAAAGCGCCCTTGAAACGACCGCGCCTCACACTTCTGCAGCGGTTGATCCTGGCAATGTCGATTGTTGCCTTCGTGGCGATCTGTGCAAGTGCGATGTTCCTGTACTTCCGCTTCAAAGCCTCGAATGAAGCATTTCGCGAGGAGACGCTGTCAACCTTTGCCGAGAATCTGCGCCACGAACTGGCCATGGACCCGCAGCTTTCGAGCCCCTATGCGCAGGCGCTCAAGGCACGTATTCACCAGTTGCGAGGCCAATATGCAGTGGTGAGCAAGAGCGGCGGAATCATCGTTTCTTCCGGTCTCCAGGAACCATTGATCCCCTACGCCGGTGATCATACCAAGTATTTTCAGCTTCCAGCCCATGAGGGACAGAAGACGCTGTTTGGAGTTTCCCTGCCAATTGCCCAGGGCGACTTGGCGGGCGTCATACAGGTGGCCTTCCCGAAAGAGCACGTCCTCTTCGACAGTGTCCTTGAGGAATTTGTCACGGATATCGCCTGGATCTGGATTCCGTTCGTTCTGATACTGTTGGCAACAAACATTGTTGTCTTGGGCCTTGCGTTGAGGCCGTTGCGCGTCGCAGCGCAGGAGGCCGCACATATCGGCCCATCGAGCATTGCGACACGACTGACGGAAAGCGGCATGCCGAACGACGTCCTTGCATTGATCCGATCGGTAAACGCGGCCCTCGACCGGCTACAGAGCGGCTTTCTATCGTTGGAGCAGTTCTCTGGACAATTGGCGCATGAATTGCGCACACCGCTGGCCATTGCCAAAGCCCGCCTATCCCTTTCGCAGGACCATATCGCACGGGTAGTCGAGAAGGATTTTGAAGACGTTGAGCGCGTCATAACGCAACTTGTCGACCAGGTGCGTGTCAGGACACTTCATTACGAAGCGACTGACGTCGTCGATCTGGGAGCGGTCGCCGCAGATGTCGCCCGTTATCTCGCCCCCACAGTCGTGGAGACCGGCCGCAATATCGAGCTGAAGACAGAAACTAGTCCAGTCCTTGTCAGCGGTGCCAGGGATTTCATCTTTCGAGCCCTTCGCAACCTCGTCGAAAACGCACTGCATCACAGTCCCGAAAACGGAGTCATCACCATCATCGTCTTCAGCGGTGGAATCAAAGTCATGGACCAGGGTCCCGGGTTCCCACAAAGGCGCCTGAACGGGGGTAGCGAACTTTTGGGTGAGACAGATCGCAAGGACGGATTGGGCCTCGGTCTTGCCATCGTCGCCGAAACCATGGCTGCGCATAATGGACGGCTGCTATTAGCGAATCTTCCCACTGGCGGAGCGGTCGCAACCATGGCGTTTGACCGCCCAATCCTTGTGTCACGCATCTGAGCAGTGTCCCCGGCATGAGTTCATGCCGGAGATATAGTTTCGAAGATTCGCAGTCCCGGAACAATCGATTTCATTCGTTGACCTGCCGCGCGTACTTGACCGTATCCCCTCCAGGAGGATAGGAAAGTCCGGCTTCCCATCCGCGCGACATCTGTTTGTGAGCGCACGAAAAAGGCGACGAGGATATATGTTCACGACGATCAAGGAATGGTTCGGTTTTGGCGCGCACGACCATCATCACGGTCACGGTCACAGCCATGGCGCTCATGGTCATTCCCATTCGGAGACGGGAGGGCACGGCCACACCCACGGTGTCGTCGATCCGAGTATTACGACGTCGGAGCGCGGCATCTGGGCGATCAAGTGGTCGTTTGTTATCCTCGCGATCACGGCGATCCTGCAATTGATCGTCGTCTTTGTCTCCGACTCCGTGGCGCTTCTGGCCGACACCATCCACAATATCGCTGATGCCACCACGGCCATACCGCTCTGGATCGCTTTCGCCTTGGTCCGGCGTCCGCCGACTGCGAGGTTCAACTACGGTCTCGGCCGCGTCGAGGACTTTGCCGGCATGTTGATCGTCTTCATCATTCTGTTCAGCGCCATCGTAGCCGGATACGAGGCTATCGATCGGCTGATCCACCCGCAGCCGATTGCCCAGCTCGGATGGGTGACGGCGGCCGGTATCATCGGCTTCATCGGCAACGAAGTGGTCGCGGTCTTCCGTATCCGGGTCGGCCGCGAGATGAACAGTGCCGCGCTGATCGCCGACGGTTATCATGCCAGGACCGACGGTCTGACAAGTCTCGCGGTTGTTGTCGGTGCGGCAGGCGTCTGGCTCGGCTTTCCGCTCGCCGACCCGATCATCGGCCTGCTGATCACCATCGCCATCTTCGGCATCGTCTGGCAGTCGGCCCGCGCCGTCATCACGCGCAGCCTCGACGGCGTCGAGCCGGGCGTCGCCGACGAAGTACGGCATGCCGCTGAACACGTCTCCGGCATCCAGCGTGTGACTGATGTCAAGGCCCGCTGGCTGGGCCACAAATTGCATACGGACGTGACGGTCGCCGTCGACGGTACGAAGTCGGTTGAAGAGGCGAATGGAATCCTACTGATCTTGAGAAGGGAACTGCAGGCTCACTTGCCGGCCCTCGGTTCCGCCGCGATTCAGCTCGACACCGCCGGAGCATCGCCTGCCGCGTCGGAACATGATCATCATGGACACCACCATGCGCCTGATCCGTTCCGGGTCGAGTCACCGCTCGCGACGGGCCTCCTCGAAATCGTCGACACGCCCGACGGCGAACGGATGCGTCTCACCATCTCCTCGCATGCGCACGGCCTGCAGGCGATTGTCGAGATCAGACGTCCGGGCGGTGTCATCGAGACGCTTCCGCTCGCCTCGTCGACGAATGACCATCATGTCCTTCAAAGCGCCGAGGCACCGGCTGAACCGCATGAATTCGACGCAGTGCTCAAGCTCATCGCGGGCGAGCGCCAGGACGAGCTTCCCTTCCGGATGGAAGAGCCGGAAGGGCACCACCATTGAGCGCCGCATGACTGATTTAGCGGATTTGGAGTTCAAAACGGACGAACGCGAGTTCCTGATCTGTCGGACGAAATTCCGACATTCGCAGCAATAGCGCCCGACCCTCGGCTCACCAAGGTGCCGTCCGTTGACACCAATCCCCTCCTGCAGGATACAGGCGGTATGACAGAATACACGCACGCGACCCATCCGGAAATCGTCAAGCGGCTCAAGCGAGCCGAAGGGCATCTGAAGAGCGTCATCGCCATGATCGAGGGCGGCAAGCCATGCCTCGACATCGCGCAACAGCTCTCCGCCGTCGAGAAGGCGATTATCAACGCGAAGCGTACTCTGATCCAGGACCATCTTGACCACTGCCTGGAGGAGACGGTCGGCGCGCTTCCCAGAGACCAGCGGCAGTCAATCGACGAATTCAAGGCGATCACGAAATATCTCTGAGCGGATGAGGGCAGTCCACGCGGCGGACCTGGAGACGCTGGCTCACGCCTCGCGGCGGTCGATCGTTGCAGCAAGCATCAGGGCGACGATCTCAACGGTCGCATCCGGATTGGCCGGACGACGCTCTGGATCGAATGCAACGCCAATGACAATTGTCCGGTCGGATGTCGTTCGAGCTGGCCAGAAATCGAATCGAGATTTGTCAAAGGGATAAACGCCGCCGGCTACGACCGCATTCGACGCTGATGCCGTTTTTGCCGCATCGATTTCCGCTTGAGCTAACCTTGTTCCGCTGTCGACCTCGAGGTCGTCGTTCCGGGCAAAAATGACGGCGACCGGCGCCTGAAAGATAGACGCCAGGACGGAACGAGTAAGGCTTGTTGCTTCCTCTGCCGAGGTCGCGGCAATCATCTGTCGCGCGTAAGTCTGCAGTTTGTCCTGGTATAGATGAACGCGATCAAGTTCCTCCTTGTCGCGCCGTTTCGTCCACACAATGGTGCTGATTATGCAGCCGACGATGAAGAGCAGCGCAATAGCCCAGATGTTCGATGTGTCCGCTACCGCAAGGGACAAACGGGGCTCGGTGAAGAAGAAGTTGTATGCGAGGGCTCCGAGAAGTGCGGAAAACAATGCCGGGCCGAGGCCGAATGCCACGCTGCTGATGACGACTGGCAGGACATAGATGAGTGACAGGTTGGGAATTGTCTCGTAGCGATCAAAGCCGGCGGCAACCGCCGTGACCAGTGCCGCCATGATCAGGGAAGCAAGATATTGGACGACTGATGGCAAGTTTGACAGACTCAGGTCGCGGCCAACAGTGGGATTTGCCGCGACGCCACCTTTGCGCTGGTCGATATCTCTATCCAAGGACATGAGCAAATCCTCCTAATAGATGGAAATGGCCCGGCGCGGATTTGAATTCCATAGGGAAACAAGGCGAGATTTATAAACGCCGCATAAATGTGCGGTGTTCGGAGCCTGCATCACTATGAGATTTTGATTTCTGCGAGCACGCATTCGAATGGAATGCTAATGCGCTTCTGCCCAATTTCGCTTGCACAGCCAATTTTGCGAATTGGAGCATGCGATGTATTTCGAACTTAAGGACGCCACCGCCGGCATCCTTGCCAGGAGCCGACGCCATGACGATCTCTGCGATCTTCCCCTGAACCTGATCGGTTCGGAAAGGGAGGCATACGACATCCAGGCGACCGCGCAGGATGTTCTGGGTTTCGAGCGAAAGGGCTTTGCGATCATCGGTACGAGCGACGCGTCTCGCCGGGCGCTGGGTCTGACGAAACCGGTGTATTCCGAGATACCTCCTCTGTCTCTTCTCTGCGGCGTACAGGAGTTCCGGCTTCCCCCAGGTACGATGGGCGTCCAGTGCGAGTTCGCGTTCACGATGCTCCGGGCCTATCCCGATGCCGGCGAGCCCATCGATATCGAAACTGCGGACGACGCCATCCTGGACTGCCGACCGGCGATCGGAATTATCGGTCGCAGGACCCGCCAGGCTTTCACGGGTAACAATGCTGCGATCGCAGACTTCGGCCTGCATGTTGCCACGATCTGCGGCAATCACGTCCCGGGCGTTTCACCTGCCGAGCTCTCGGAGATCGACGTCACGACGTTTTTGTTCAAGCAGACTGTCTTTTCCGGGAAGTCGGCATCGATCATGGGCAATCCCATGAACGCCGTTGTCTGGCTCGCGAGGCAACTTGCAGCGAACGGCCGTCAGCTTGAACCCAACGACGTCGTCGCGACCGGTTCCTGCACGACAATTCATCAGGTCTCGGCAGGTCAGCACCTGGCAGTCGACTTCGGCCAGCTTGGCCAGGTCGAGTGTGTCTTCATCTGAAATACGGAATTCGAAAGGATATAAAATGCAGCCGCAACGGAAGCCATTCGTGGTCGAGATCAAGAAGAAAAGGCCACTGCGACCGAAGCGTTCAGCCGCAAAGGTGGAAACCGAGACAAAAGGGCCTGCAAATCTGGTCGTCCACCGCGAGGTTCGCGCATAATGGTCAGCCGCAGCATTCCGCATGAATACTTCGTCCTCAACGGCACCAGGGGCGTCGGGCCGGTCGTGGGTCACGTTCGCGGCAACCCGATACGCGGTTCAGTAATCGACAGGAACGGCAGCCGCTACCATTTCGTCGGAATGGCCGTGCGGGATCGTCGGGGGCGGCTCGACGTGATATCGTTGCGTCGTGGCGAGTGGATTGTCGCACCGGACCTGATCTACGAAGAGGCCTAGCTGTTAGATCCCAAGCTTTGAGGGAGCGGGGCCTATCCAGTCCGACTGGGTGGACGCCGAGCCGTTGACATCGTGGATCAAGCCGAAGTCGGGAACGACGGCGCTTCTGAAGTACGACTTGCCGATCTCGTCTGAAGAATTCTGTATCCGCCTCCTTGAGCGCACGGGCGTCATGGACATGGAAGGATATCTGCGCATCGGCTACGCAAGCGGCGAAGAAATCCTTCGCGAGGGACTGAAGCGCCTCTCGCGGTTCCTGAAGGAAAGCGCCGGCTCGGCCGCCCGACTTCTCCATATCAAAAAATCTTGCCGCCCGGCCCCGCAGATCGCCTAGAAAGCCGGATGCCATATATGCCGGCGCGCACGATACGGCTGTGAATTTCCGATGAACACCGCCTTCAGCATCCGTTCTGGATGGCTAGCCTACAAAGGAGCCGTTCAACCGCGGTCACATCCGCACTGAAGGAGAGGTCGAAATGATCCGCAAGTCCATTATCAGCGCCCTTTTCGCCGCTGCCGTCGGCGCCATTGTCATCACCCCCGCAATGGCAAACGACGTGCGCATCGAACAATACGGCTGGCAGAACTCTGCCGGTGGCGCGCAGAACGGCTACAGGAACCGTGTTCACTTTTACCAGGACGGCCGCTACAACACCGCCATCGGACAACAATACGGCCACCGCAACCTGTCGGCCGTTGGCCAGGAAGGCACCAACAACTACGGCGCCACATATCAGTACGGTAGCCGCAACGTGGCTGGTATCGGACAATTCGGCTCGAACCACACCGCTATTCTGACGCAGGACGGCAATGGCAACATCGCGGCCGGTGTCCAGGTCGGACACGGTTGCACTGCCGATGTCAATCAAGGCGGTAGCGGCAATGTCGCCGCTTTCGTCCAGACATGCCCCTAACCTTTGCGTGACTGGGCCGGGACTCGTGGCTCCCGGCCTCGTCCCTCGCTATGACAAGGAGACGATCCATGGTTAGCTCGCATAGAGGTATTCCCCTCGCAGCAGCGATCACGCTCGCCGGATTGGTCGCCGCCGGCGCAAGTAACACCGTTTTCAATATGGACAGCCCGGACGCTGGGCCAGTTCGTTGCGAAATTCAGGATAAAATTCAAGGCGATACCGTGTTCCTGGAACCCGTCGTGTATTCCGACAAGGGTGTGAGTGGCACCTATAGTGTCACCGTGTCCGGCGGAGGTGACGGAGGCGCCTCCAACATCCGGCAGGGTGGCGAATTTTCAGCGACGGCCGGTCGCTCGACTTCGCTTGGCCGGATGAGCGTCGGCGCCAGCGGTGCTTCCTACAATGTGAA
Source organism: Rhizobium jaguaris (assembly GCF_003627755.1). Lineage (NCBI taxonomy): Bacteria > Pseudomonadati > Pseudomonadota > Alphaproteobacteria > Hyphomicrobiales > Rhizobiaceae > Martinezella > Martinezella jaguaris. The sequence continues at coordinate 2,569,443 of NZ_CP032695.1, forward strand.
GCTCAAGGTAACGGTGGCCGGAACCAGCGTCAGCTGCACCAAGCAGGTGTCAGGCACGTTCTAGGAGCAATCCCAGGGAAGTGCTGAGCGGCTCTCCGTTCGAAATCGCGCCAAAACAGCAAAATGGAAGCGTCCAGCGATTCCGTGAAACGCTGGACGGATCGAGGCTGCGTGCTCGCGACAATCGAGCACAAGGCCACCCAAGCGGCCCGAGCCCTTCTCCGGACAGTTGAATGGCGGCTGAACGGCATCTTCCGATCGGGTTCAGCTTGGTTGTGTCAAGGTCGGGCATCGGCTGGTGAAGGCCGGACAAGGAGAGGCAACCATGACCCGCAAGTTCGTCAACGCTCTAGGAATTGCCACCATTGCTGCATCGCTTGGCGTTTCGACGCTCGCAAGCCCTGCCATGGCTGGCGGCTCGATCAGATTTTACCTTTCGCCGCAGACCGCACAAGATGCCGAAGCAATGGACTTCGGTTTGCGGGCCTATTCGTTGTACAACGGATGGCGCAATGGGGCCCACATTCGCCAACTCGGGCGAAACAATCTTGCCGGCATCGGACAGAATGGCCGGGACAATCTCGGTATCGTTCGCCAGGAGGGTGTCGGTCATTCCGCTACCTTGCAGCAGAGCGGCAACGACAACTCCTATGGCATCTTCCAATTCGGAAGGAACACTGACACGCAGGTCGTGCAGCGCGGCGATGGGCAAAGCGGTGCGGCACTGCTGTTTGGCTGGTAAATGTCAACTATCGCTTCCAATCCGATCCGCCTCCGATCGTCAGGCGCTGAGAGTGGGCGACCGCAAACGGTCACCCAGATCCTAAGCATGTGCGGGAGCGTGGGCGAGTTGCCATTTCTCCGATTCGGCATCGATCGGGATGAGTGCTAGTGTTGCCGCAGCCGCCGTCAGTACGATTGGACGCATTCGATGCTCGGTTGCGTCGATAACAGTCTGCCATGGCGGCACGCCCTCGCTTCGAAGGTGTTCTATCTGGACCACGAGGATGACCGAGTTGCGGTCGTGGCTTCTGCGATCGCCTTTCTGGTCTTCAAGCTTATCTTTGATGATCGAAGAATTCTGGAGAAGACCACTTATCTGAAAGCGCATATCGATCCGGTTTTCAACGGCCTGATAGCCTGACGACCTCATTGAGGCGCGACCTCGATGTGAGGTCCCTCCCCCATCAAGGCTATTAGATTCACACATAGTCGCAAGCGGAGAGGAGAAGGGATACGCCGCGCTTGGCTGCTTGGAACTGTTGCCAGCCGTCGAGCATGACGATTGGGCCCGGCTTGCCGTAGTAGCCGGTCCAACCGCCGAGGCGGGCGCAGACCCAGGCGGCATAGGCCAGCGAGCCTTTGGGATGAGGGTTCTTCTGTCTGGCGGTCGTGCCCTCCAGCTTGGCGCTGAAGGCTTCCAGAAGCGGCCGGTCGCTCGGCTCGAAGGCGTCTTCGATGGGGCGCAAGGCGCCGCCCGGAGGAGCGCCGTCGCGCGAATGCACCAGTTGCTGCACAATCACGGCCGCGACGAAGGCGGCCATCACTAGATTGCTCAGCGGCACCTCGTCCTCGATGCGCAGGGCTTCGATATCAAAGCCCTGCGTCTTCAGGGTGCGGAACAATTGCTCGATTGCCCAGCGGCGGCGATAAAGGGCGATGACCGCCGCCGCCTGGCCTGCATCCGACACCTCGTAGGTTGTCAGCAGCCGCCAATGGATCGGCGTCTCGCCCGGCGGCGGTGCGCCCTCGCGCACATCCACCAGAAAGAGGCGCACACCATCCGGGACGTTGTTGTAGATGCCATTCTTCGGGCGCGGCAATGTCACCGCACTGAAGCGGATCGCCAACTGCGCGTCGCGCTCTTTGCGGCCCGGCTTGGCCGGCAGCGTGAAGGCCAGGCTTGCCGCAACCGGCAAGGCGTCCGCCATGGCCAACAGCGACGGCTGGTCCTTACCGAAGCTGCGATCCCAAGCCATCCGGATGACGAGATCGACATTGGCGGGCCGTCGGGTGAAGGCCTCGTAGATATCGCTTTCGCGGTCGGCGATGACGGTGATGTGGCGCGCGGCCGCGCAAACCTGCGCGGCGCGGTCGGCGCCCTCCAGCCAGCGATAGCTTTCCTTCTCCTCGATCGGACGCGCGCGCTGCGTGCCGCGCTTGCCTTTGTCGCGGCTTAAAAACTGCCCATGGATCGCGCCGATGATCGCGCCATCATCCGCATCGACCCCGATCATCGCATGCAGGTAAAGACCGCCACCGCCGCCGGAGCGCACCACCGTCGTATCCTGAATGGCCAAGATATGCCGATCCGCGCAACGGCTGGCCGTGCGCAACGCCGCCGCATCGATCATCGCCTGCGGATCAACCGCATCATTGCGCAAAAACCGGCTCAAGCGGATCTCTCCAGCCCGATTGCCGCCGAGCTTGCGCACCCGCATCCCCTGGCCAGCCGTCTCAACAAGGCGCTCCAGCAAGAACACCCCCCTTTTTCCAAGCGACGGTCGCCAAACCGTCCCAGGCTCAAATCACCCATCGCTTAATTCTCCTGCTTTTTGCAGAAGAATCAGAACTCCACTCCATAGGCAATTCTAAATGTGTGAATGCCATAGCCCATCAAGGGGAGGGGTGCTTGTCTTGCTTTGCCAATGACGTTTCGGTCAGCGCAGCGGCCTGAAGGCTTGACGAAGATCGTTTGTCAGCGTTTCAGGCTGTTCCCAGGCGGCGAAGTGCCCGCCTTTTTCCGGCCTGCTATAGTAAAGCAGATTTGGAAATGCTTTCTCGACCCAGCTCTTCGGAGCCTGATAAAGCTCATCGGGAAACGCGCTGACGGCGACCGGGATCTTAATTCCCTTCGGAGCGAAAAAGGCGAATTTGTTCTCCCAGTAGAGGCGCGCGGAAGATACCGCAGTGTTCGTGAGCCAGTACAACGTGATGTTGTCGAGAACATCATCCTTGGTCAGGCCTTCACTCTTATCGTCGAAAACACGCGCGATCAGTTCATAGCTGCGTGCGTCGTGATCGAGCATCCAGGATGCAAGGCCAATCGGCGAGTCCTCGATGCCATATAAAGTCTGCGGCCGGGCCTGCATCTCCTGAGCATAGGCAAGCCCATGGCTGTAGAAGAAATCGAGCTGGTCGTAGGCGCGTTTCTCGTCAGCCGAAAGTCCGGCGGGCACCGCCTCATGGGCATCCAGGGCCTTTTGAATGTCGTCGGGAACGGCGCCGGGCATGTTTGTATGAATCCCGAGGAGTTCCGGCGGAGCCTGCACCGCCATCTGCTCGGTGACTGCGTCGCCCCAATCGCCTCCTTGGGCGACAAACCGCGTATAGCCAAGCCGCTTCATAAGAATGGTCCAGGCCCGAGCGATACGGGCAGGATCCCAGCCGAGCTCGGTGGGCTTTCCGGAAAAACCGTATCCCGGCAATGAGGGGATCACGACATCAAAGGCATCCGCCGCGGCACCGCCATGGGCAGTCGGATTGGTCAGCGGATCGATGACCTTCATCTGCTCGATGATGGAACCGGGCCAGCCGTGGGTGATGATGATCGGCAAGGCATTCTTGTTCTTGGAACGGACATGTATGAAATGGATGTCGACCCCGTCAATATTCGTCACAAACTGCGGCAACGCATTCAGCTTCGTTTCCACTCGGCGCCAGTCATAGTCGTTCGCCCAATAGTCAGCGAGCTTCTTCATGGTTTCCAATTGGACGCCCTGGGTCGCATCCTTCACCAGTTCCCGGCTTGGCCATTTCGTCGCAGCGATCCGGCGGCGGAGGTCCGCAAGCGCCTCGTCAGAGGCATGGAATTGAAACGGGCGTATCGACGTATCAACGGCTTGCCCAGGCGCGTCCTGCGACTGCGTCGTAGCGGCGGCGGGCTGGACGGTTTCGGCCCGCGCAGCAATGGGCAAGCCCATGCTCACAAGCACCGCGGAGGTGGCAAGCAGGCGGACATAGAGGGAGGATCTTGCTACTGGCATATCGATATTCTCCTGATGGACGAGGAAGGTTGGCACGACCAAACAGGTAGGAATCGGAAGTATCGGGGATGTGTCCGGAAACGGTCCTCTTGTAATGAAATGTATCCGACCGGAGGCACTCCCACCATGAGGCGAATTCAATTCCCCTGCGATCACTATCCAATGACTGGACGAGGAGCCGAAACCTGATCCGGAACGGGAAAGCCGGTGTCGGCGATCTCACCATCGACAATAGCGGGCGTCGAACCTGTCGATGATCACAGAACCTTAAGCGTGTCTCGGTATGATACATACGAAGCGTTTTGAGGATATCATGCTTGACCTTCGTACGTTGTATTTCACCGTCGCTTGCATCTGCTTGTGTCTTGGGGCCTTGCTTTTAGGGAAGGCTTTCGTCCGTAGGCGAGATGCTTGGGTCTTGTGGTGCAGCGTCAGCAATCTACTGCTTGGTTCTGGTTTCGCCGCAAACGCCTCGCTTGAGTGGGCTCCGAAATTCGTAACCATAACCTGCGCTAACGGTCTGACTATCGCGGGTTTCCTGACTTCGGTGATTAGCGCCCGGGCACTCGCAGAACGACAAACCCCGTTTTTCGTTTGGCCGTGCCTTGTCTTGTCTGCACTTTTCGGAGCGCTTCTGCTTGGAGACGCTGAAAGCGGGTATGGCGTTCGGGTCGGGATAATGTCCCTGGTGTTTGCAGCTTGTGAATTTTTCGTGGCGTATGTCGGCGTGCATATCGCGAGAAAGGAGCACCTTAAGACCGCCTGGGCGCTGGCGGCGGTTTTCGCGACAACCGGCTTCGTCTTCCTCGCAAGAACATACCTGGCTTTTTTCGGCGCTTTGAACGCCAATCCTTCCGACCACATTTTCCTGGCCATCATTGCCGTCACCGTGGTTTGCCTGCGCCCGATGACGATGCTGCTTGTTGGCAGCGAACGCCGCCAACAAAACTGGGAGCGGCTGGCCTTGCACGATCCCCTGACTGGCGCGCTGAACCGGGCGGGCCTTTTGGAGATGACGGAACGTCACACACAAAACGCTGCCAGAGCCAATTCGCTGTCGGCCTGCGTCCTCTTGATCGACGTGGACCGATTCAAGGCAGTCAACGATAGCGAAGGCCACGATGCGGGCGACGCACTCCTGTGCCTTGTGACGGAGATCATTCGGTCGGAGATCCGAAAGACGGACTTGATCTCTCGACAGGGCGGAGATGAATTCGTCGTTCTTCTGCGGGAGGCAGATCTTGAGGCCGCTTTTCTCGTGGCGGAGCGGATCAGAACGCGGTTCCAAGAAGCTGCACAATTGCGCCATGATCACATAGAGCCGACGCTAAGCATTGGCATCTCAACAGCACCGAACGCTCGGGCCAACCTGGTGACGTTGCTGAACCAGGCGGATCAGGCTCTGTACACATCTAAACGCGCTGGTCGAAACACGGTTAGCAAGTTCTCGATCGCCGCATGACTATAGGAAATTGAAGCCCGGGTGATCTACCGAGATATCACTAGTGCACGCTTCAAACTTCCTCGCAAATTGAGGGTCCGGCTTGTCTCTTCCAGCCGGACACTTTCCCGCCGACTTATAATCGCAAAATAGCGTCCCTATATACCTTGCAAATCATCTTTCTGCCCAAGGACAGAAAAACCAATGTTCAGTGCAGTACCGCGTTTCGCTCAGATCGCAGCCATCGTCGTGCTTGCCACGGCCTCGTGCCTTACGAGCTTTGACGATGCCAACGCGCGTCGCGCCGGCAGTTTCGGCGGCTTCGGCAGCCGTGGAACGCGAACCTTCGACGCTCCCGCCACAACGCGGACAGCTCCGACGCAAGCCGCGCCGATCGATCGGACGATGGCGCCTCGAACGCAGCAGCCCCAAACCGCCACGCAGCCGCCGATCAATGCGCAGCCGCGTCCCGGCCTGTTCGGCGGTTTCGGCGGGTCGATGATCGGCGGACTGATCGCCGGCGGCATCCTGGGCATGTTGATCGGTCACGGATTCGGCGGCGGCTTCGGTTTCCTCGGCATGCTGCTGCAGGTCGTTCTGATCTTCTTGGCTATCCGCTTTGCCATACAGTTTTTTGCGAACCGCCAACGAACCCCCTACGCGGCACCCGGACCGAACGCGTCGTACAATATGAATGCTTCGCAGCGTCCCTCTTTTTCCATTCCGACAATCGGTGGCGGAACGGCCGCCGCGGCACCAAGAACGCGCCAGGCCAATGACGAGATCGGGCTATCGCAAGCCGATCTCGACCGTTTCGAACAGCTTCTGACGGAAATCCAGTCGGCTTATGGTTCCGAGGATTACGGCACCCTGCGCCGGCTGACGACGCCCGAGGCGATGTCCTATCTGGCCGAGGAGCTTGGCGAGAACGCGACCAAAGGCGTCCGCAACAGCGTCACCAATGTTCGCTTGCTGCAGGGCGACATCGCCGAGGCCTGGCGGGAGGACAATGCCGAATACGCCACCCTGGCAATGCGCTATTCGAGCGTCGACGCGCTGGTCGATCGCGCAACCGGCCGGCTGGTCGACGGCGACGATCGCAATGCCTCGGAAACGACCGAGATCTGGACCTTCGTGCGCAAGCCGGGCTCGGACTGGAAGCTTTCTGCCATCCAGGGAACGGAGCTTCACCACGCTTGATCCCGCCTTGTCGTTTGATGTGTACTGCTAGCCTGCCCGGCTGTCCACAATAGGGGCTGGTACGTCCGCTATCGGCGGGCGACTTCAAGACTGGCGCTCACGGAAATCGAGGCCCCTCGTCCACCCAGCTCGGTGCCGACGCCTATCCGCCTCTTCCAGATGGCTACAGTGCCATATAGCCACCGATCCAAAGCCAGAGGCCGGCGACGAGCATGGAAAGGATCGTCATAGGCAGTCCGGCCTTGGCGTGATCGCGAAACGTCAGCCGTACGCCTTGGACAGCCGCCCGTTCGGCGACGATCAGGTTGGCGAGGCTTCCGACAAGGAGCAGGTTGCCGGCAAGTGTGGAAAGGAGGGCAAGTCCCACCAAGATCCCTTCCGGAATTCCGTGCCAGACCTTCAGGATCATCACAACTGCGGGAACATTGCCAATCGTATTGCTGAGGAGCAGCGAGATCGGCACCAGAGAAGAGATGCGATCAGGTAGCAGGTTATAGCTCGCCAGCGTGCGCACGGCCTCTTCCGGAATCCCGGTTCGGGCAAACGCATCGTTGATGACGAACAGCGCCGCAAACAGAATGAGCAAAGGCACGTCGATTTCATCGAGAAGCTGCCTGCTCGGGAGCGTGCGGCTGACAATCAGTGACGCGGCGACGAGAAGAGCCGAGATCTCGCGTGGCAGAGGGGAGGCAAACAAGACGAGCAACAGAACAAGCGCCGCACCGCTTATGCCCACCTGAAGACGGTCGAAGGAGACTGCCTCGGACGGAGCGTCCGTTGATGGCGCTTTGAGGCTTGCCCGCCAAACGTAAGCCACGCATCCGTAACTGATAACTAGCCCGGCAAGCGACGGGATAGCCGCATCTGCGAAATAGCCCCAGAAACTAAGCGCACCTGCCTGTCCAATGAGGATATTTTGGGGATTTCCGATCAAGGTCGCCGCCGAGCCGGCATTGCTTGCCGCGGCGAGCCCGAGCAGGAAGGGGCGAGGATCAAGATCGCGGGCAGCAAGGCCAGCGCAGAGTGGCGGGGTCATTGCGAAGACGACGATGTCATTGACGAGAAAGGCGGAGAGGATGCCGCCAATGGCAATCGTCAAAGCCAGCAGCAGGCGCGGCCGTCCGGCCTGGCGCGCAATCCACGTGGCGATCTCGCCGTAGAAGCCACTGGCGCCAACTCTCGCAGACAGGATCATCAGCCCGCCGAGCAGCAGCAGCGTCGGAAAGTGAATGGCCTCGCTCATTGCGCCACGCGGAACCGCACCAGCCGCAACGAGCACGACGGCAACGATCAGTGCGATGCCGGCCCGATCGATCCGAAGTCCGGGGACACGCCCCAGCGCCATCCCGAGATAGGTAAGCCCAAATAGAATGGAAACGACATAAGTCATTGAAAAAAACGGCTCCGAGGAACAAGGCGGGCGGCAGTCTGTGTTTCAGACGCTTAGCATCAGGGCGTTGTCAGGAACAATTCTTATTCCGGCAACGATGCTCCGCATGCATATTTCGACGGATCATTTGAGGAGCTGTTCCGCATCATCGGCAGTCAGGTCGCGATCGATTTGCAGGACGACCTTCTCCGGGCGCCTGCCTTCTTTTCGCAAGAGAATGACGACGGTACATTTTTTCTTGCCTGGATGAAACGATAGGAGCCGGCCTTTTGTCTTCGCCAGGACTTTCTCCACGACCTCAGCGCGGTCGGCCGCATGATCTGCAACGGGAATTGCTCGCGGCGTTTCAGCATAGGCCGAAACCGTCAGGATAGGAAATATGAGAAGTGCATTTCTGAGTGCATTCATGCGATTGGGAGACTTCAGCAAGGGACAGGCAAGCGGCCCAAGAAAACTGGCCGCATTTATCATCTCATACAATCGACTTAAAATAACTGTTATCCCCCATCGCCATACGATGGGGAGCCGGTTGCTGCCCGCATTACCGATGTTCTTCCGCATTTTCTGCAAACTCTAACGGTGACAATCGACAAGCAGGTGTATCGCAAGATGTCAGCTGGTAGAAACGTCTAGGAAACAGCTTCCCTCCTTGTGGGCCTGGCGGGATCACGATCCTCTAAGCGCTCCGCAACCCCGGTCAACAAGACGTCTCCGCCTTTATTGATGAGCGTGCCGTGAACTATTCCGGCAACGATTGCGGCTGCGCCTTTCTCGACAATGAGATCCTTACCAACACTTCCGTGCAGTTCGAACCGGCGACCGGCGGGAACCGTCAACGTGCCGGCAACCGACCCAAAGAAGCGCACGTCGCGATCCAAGACGATTGATCCGTCGATATTGGCATTGAGGTCGTCCATGCGCGGACCCTTTCAACCGATGGGATTTAAGATATGCTTTGCAAGCGCAGGGGTTGCCGGCATCCGGCATCGGAGCCCGCCATCGCTCCTCCCCTGGCGGATATGATTAAAAAGTATATCATGACGTGATATAAATAAAGGAAATTTTGGAATGCCTTCCGGAAAGCGGCTCAAGCGCCCGAACAAACATGACCCGTCGACCGATGAGGTGCTCGATCCTGGCGTCTACGAAGGTCTCGCGGGTATGCGCCTTGTCATGCGGCGGTTTCTCTCATTCAGCGAGGCGGCCGTTTCTGAGGCAGGCGTGACGTCTCAGCAATACCAGGCGTTATTGGTCATCAAGGTTGCGCCCGGGAGCCAGATCATGCTGCGTGATCTGGCCGATCAAATGCTTATTCAGCATCACGGCGCCGTACAGCTCGTGGACAGGCTCGCGACGGCGGGACTGGCACTACGGATTCCCTCATCCGAGGATAAACGAAGCGTGCTCGTCGGCCTCACTCCTCAAGGAGATGCATTGGTCGAGCGTTTGGCAAGAACGCACTTGCGAGGGATGCTGGCAAACGAGCGACTGCTCATCGAATCTCTGAAAAGGCTCCGTCATCTGGCAAAGTTGGGCTGACGCCCCGTTCTTGCGTTCCGTTTCGGCCCGCCAAGCCGATTGAATTCCGGCAAAACCTCCAAAGGCGTCAGGGTTTGCCATCATGCTTTGCGGGCAGAGTCGCCCCGGAAAGTTGCGCATAGACGCGGGCGAGGGAGGCATCGTCATCCCGCCCCATGCCGGCACCGGCGGCGGCCAGATACATTTGCAGCGCCGCAGCCGCAATCGGTGCCGGATATCGTTCGGCTCGCGCCATATCCTGGACGATCCCCAGATCCTTGACGAAGATCTCGATGGCACTGAGCGGGCTGTAATCGCCCGACAGCACATGCGGAATGCGGTTTTCAAACATCCATGAATTGCCTGCCGATGCCGTGATGACCTCATAGACCATATTCAGATCGAGGCCCTGCTTGGCCGCAAGGCTGATCGCTTCGCAGGCAGCAGCGATGTGAACTCCTGCTAGAAGCTGGTTGATCATCTTGAATGCGGCCCCCGTGCCAGCTGTCGGCCCGAGTTCGTAGACTTTCGACGCCATGGCATCGAGAGCTGGCCGCGCCTTTTCGAAAGCTGTGCTCGAACCCGATGCCATGACGGTCAGTTCGCCGGTCCCTGCCCTTGCGGCCCCCCCCGATATAGGCGCATCGAGATAGTGCCGGGCGTCCTTTTCCAACCGTTCAGCCAGCTTCCTTGCGATGGCAGGATCCATTGTCGCCGAGGATATGAAGACGCCGGCGGGAGACATTGCCGCAGCGACACCGTCCTCACCGAAAAGCACCGCCTCGGTTTGCGCAGCATTGACGACCACGGAAACGACAATGTCTGCTCCTTCGGCAGCCTCGGCCGGGGTTTGGCCGCATCGACCGCCCTCCCTTAGAAATCGATCCATCGATGCCGGGGAGACATCGAAACCGATCACGTCCAGCCCGGCCCTTCGAAGCGACAGCGCCATGCCGATGCCCATGGAGCCGAGGCCTATCACGGCTATTTTGGGCTGGCGGTCAGTATTGTCTGTATGGGCTGCCATCGATCATTCTCCTCACTGGCGGTACTTCGGAACCTGCACTAAACGCGGCTCAGTCTCTCGACGTTACCGATCTGCCCGGAACGAGGCGAGGGTAATATTGTCGCGCGAGGGGCCTTGCTGCATCGACAACAGTCCACTTTTTGCGACAGTCGGATATACTCAACGCCGATTACCGCTGTAAACGCTTGGCTTACATGGCCGGTAGCATGTTCCGAGATGGTCAGGGCTTTTGAATGGCTCCCACACACTTGAAGTTGAAACGAGTATATGAGGAACCCGCAAACGAAGACGGGCGAAGAGTGCTCGTTGATCGGCTATGGCCACGCGGTCTATCCAAGAACGAAGCGAAGCTCGCTGACTGGATCAAGGATGTGGCCCCATCCCCGGAACTCAGGAAGTGGTTTGGTCATAGGCCGGAACGGTTCGCGGACTTTCGGGAAAGATACCGGCAAGAGCTGGCATCGAACCCGGCCGTTCAGACGCTGCTCCATTTAGATGGACCCGTGACGCTGGTGTACGGCGCAAAGGATCCGGTGCACAACCACGCAGTCGTGCTTTTGGAGTTTCTCAAGACCTTGGAAGCCCACGGCTCATAGCCCCCAGCGATTTCTTGGGCGCGACGCGGGATAGTCAAGAGATTGGCGTTATGCACCGCTGTCGTCACAAAAAAGCGAGTCGCGACTCATTATGTTATTGACGGCTCGAAGGACAATTCTGCCGCTTGAATGCAACCGCTTCTATCTACGCTGGAGCTCTAATGTAGGCATCCGTTTCAGGCAGCAATGTAGCTAAGTTGCGGAAAACATGAGGAAAATTGTTGTTCTTCTTTCTATCCAGGGATGGCGTTAAGACGGTGCAAACCTTATTTTGCTGGACGTAAACACAGAATCATGTCCTTTGTTAGCGGGCGGTGGTCGATAGAACGACTGTAGACCGCCAAGAGGGACAGATGGCGCTAACAAGACAAATCGAGCAGGAAGATACCTTTTCCGAGGATGCTGCGGCCAAAATCGTCCGGCACGCCGGTATGCTTTCGAACCAGCTCCAGGCGCTTCGGACGCGCATGTATCCGCCAAGGGCAAAAAAGAGTCTACGGCACTTCATGACGAATGAAGTCTCCAAATTGACCTCCATTCCCGATTCGACCCTAAAGCTGTTGTCCAATGAGGGCCGCGGACCAGTCCCCAGCCGGCTTGAAAACAATCATCGCGCCTATACGCTGCAGCAGATTAATGAACTGCGCCTCATGTTTGCCGAGCAGAAGCCTTCGGACGCGTTGCGGTTTCTTCCCTATCGGCAGGACAAAGAACATCTCCAGGTGCTCGCGGTTGCAAACTTCAAGGGCGGCAGCGCCAAGACGACGACCAGCGTCCATCTTGCACAATATCTCGCGCTCCACGGGTACCGTGTTCTCGCGATCGATCTCGATCCACAGGCCTCGCTTTCGGCGATGTTCGGTTTCCAACCTGAGCTCGATGTGCAAGCCAACGAGACTATCTACGCCGCCTTACGGTATGACGACGAACGTCGACCGATGCAAGAGATCATCCATCAAACCTATTTCGATGGCATCGATCTTATTCCGGGCAATCTAGAGGTTATGGAATACGAGCACGAGACGCCTCGTATCCTCGCTCAAAGACTGGGCAGCCGCGAAGGGATGTTTTTTGAGCGCCTGAAGCTTGCCCTGGACGAGGTCAAGGATCGTTACGACGTGGTGATTCTGGACACTCCTCCTTCCCTCGGCTTTCTCACGCTTAGCGCCATTCATGCCTCGACGGGGATGATCGTGACCGTTCACCCGGCAATGCTGGATGTATCCTCGATGAGCCAATTCCTCTTGATGATGGGGGATCTTATTCAGGTTCTGAGCGAGAGCGGCGCCGTGTTGAGGCAGGATTTTTTCCGCTACCTCATCACCCGTCATGATCCGAATGACCAGCCGCAGTCTCAGGTCGTGGCCATGCTTCGCCATCTTTTCGGCGATGACGTTATATTGCCGACGGCCGTCGAAAGTACTGCAATCGAGGCCGCCGGCCTCGCCAAGCGCAGTCTTTACGAATTGGAGATGGGCCAGGTCGGCCGCGACACGCATCGCCGAGCCCGTGATGCGATGGATGCGGTAAATGATGCAATCCTCGACTTGATAAAAAGCAGCTGGGGGCGTGGATGACGAAGCCCCCAAAAAGGTCATCGCTCGCAGCAAGCTTTGGCCTGCTCGCAGCCGACATCAATGCCGATACCAAAAAGAACCCTGAGCAACCGGCGCCGTCCCCAGTGCCCGCGCGCGTGGGCGCTGGCGTAATTGGTGCCACTCACAAGGCCATCAGCGACCTTAGGGGCGAGCGGGACCGCCTTCTTGCCATGCTGGAAGCGGGATCGGGTGGCTCGACGGAGATCGATGCCGGTTTGATCGACCCGTCACCTTTCCCCGACCGGCTTCCTGACGACAACGACGCGTCCTTTGCGGAGTTCAAGAAGAGCATCGAAGAAGAAGGGCAAAAAATCCCGATACAGGTCCGCCTTCATCCAACGCTGACGGGTCGATATCAGGTGATCTACGGGCATCGCCGTCTGCGTGCCGCACGTGAGCTTCAGCGCCCGGTAAAGGCGTTGATTTTGGAGATGTCGGATCGGGACCTTGTTGTTGTGCAGGGTATCGAGAATGCCGCACGTCAAGATTTGAGCTGGATCGAGCGAGCGCTTTTTGCATGGCGCATGGACGAAGCCGGCATCCGGCCGAGAGACATTTATGCCGCCCTTGGGGTCGACGACGCCGAGCTTGCGCGTATGCGCGCGGTCTATCGGGTCGTTCCCATCGATGTCATCCAGGCGATCGGTCGTGCACCAAAAGTCGGGCGCCCGCGTTGGGTCGAATTCGGCGGATCGTTAAAAGCGAAACCCGATGCACTGGCCGATATCAGAAAAACCCTGTCAACTGACAGGGTTTCGCAACTGATGTCCAATGAGCGGTTCAGTCAAGCTATGGGTGTGCTGAAGATCCCTGCGGCGGCGCGTCTGCCCGGTCGGGATCTTCTCGATCGGCGCGGTGAATCCCTGGCAAGGCTCCAAATTTCGAAGAAAGAGCTGCGACTGGTGGCAGAATCTAAGCGCGGTGCGCGGTTTGCGACCTTCCTCGAAGGTGAAATGCCGGCACTTATCGCGAAGTTCGACGCGACCGACGGACAGGATGATCCTTAAAACCCTGTCAGCTGACAGGGTTTTCATCCCCGCGCTTTGCGTGGATTTTTGGAATAGACGTATCAACGGAAGAAGCCCCCACGGCGAACCATTCGAGAGCCTTTGTATTCTTGTAGCGAAGATATCATTGCTCTTTTGCCGCGACCTTCGATCCGTTTGGTGTCCGCTGACAAGCGGAATAACTCGGTGATCTCACCGAGAAACCATGGTTGAAACGAAGAGAGAAAGGTAAGCGACGGCAAAAAGAAAAGGCCCCCAAACGGCGAACCATTCGAGAGCCTTTGCATTCTTGTAGCGAAGATATCAATAGCTCCCCCCGAATCAGTTGTCAATGCATCGAAATCGTTTCGGTGGCCGTATTCGCTTTGCCTGAGATCAGAGGCGAAGATATGCACAACACGAATTTCGTAACGACGCCTTTTGGGCGGCGGCCGATGACGCTTGGCATGTTGGTGAATCAATACGACGCCAGCGACATCGAGCCAGGAAAGTCCATAGACAAGTGGAAACTGTTTCGTGCGCTCTGCGAAGCCAGAACCGTATTTGGAATTTCCGACCGGGCGCTTGCCGTATTGAACGCACTGCTCAGCTTTTACCCGGAGAATGCCTTGTCGCAGGAAAACGGCCTGGTGGTCTTTCCCTCCAATGCACAATTATCGCTGCGGGCACATGGAATTGCTCCCGCGACGCTAAGGCGCCACCTCGCCGCATTGGTGAGTGCAGGACTGCTCATTCGAAAAGACAGCCCAAACGGAAAACGATATGCCCGGCGGGATCGGAAAGGAGAAATCGACGAGGCCTTCGGCTTCAGCGTGGCAGCTCTCATTGCACGTGCCGATGAGATCTTCGCTCATGCCGCCCGACTCGCTGCCGATCGCGACCGCCTGCGTATCACCAAAGAACGTCTCTCCATCTGCCGTCGAGACATCGCGAAGCTGATCGAGATCGCGCTAGAAGAACAAGCTCCCGGTGATTGGCTGATGATCCAATCAACCTTCCAGTCGATTACGGGAACCATACCGCGCAGCCCACATATCAGCGATTTAAATGCAATTCTCGAGGAGCTTGAGATGCTGCGCAGTGAAGTGCTTATCCGATTGGAAAGACGACTAGAAACACAAAAACAAAGCGCCAATGAATCCCAAACTGAGCGCCATATACAGAATACAAATCTTAAAAACATTTTTGAATCTGAACCAGGCGCTAGCGCGAATTCAATTCGGGATCTGACACAGGGCCTCACCAATGCTGAATGCCACATCGGTGAACATTCATCACACGTTACCGCAAGCACAAGCGATACAGCTCGATCAGTGCTATCCGAACACGAACAACTGCCAGTTTCGCCCCTCCAAGCGTCGAAACTTGCGCCGCTGAAGTCATTTCCGCTCGGTCTGGTCATCCAAGCCTGCCCCGACATCCTGTCGTACGGTTCCGGTGGCAAAATTGAAAGCTGGCGTGACTTCATGACGGCGGCAATCGTCATTCGTTCCATGTTGGCCATCAGTCCGTCGGTTTACCAAGAGGCGTGCGAGGTGATGGGCCCTGAAAATGCTGCGACTGTCATGGCCTGCATGCTGCAAAGAGCGCAACACATCAAATCGGCAGGAGGTTATCTCCGCAATCTGACGCGAAGGGCACACCGCGGCGAGTTTGCGGTTGGCCCGATGCTGATGGCTTTGGCGCGGTCACGCGGGCTACCGGAGCGACATGCGGCATAA